>NZ_JBFRFQ010000019.1:0-113635 GCF_052114905.1 Nocardia sp. 2TAF39 | reverse complement strand
TTGACCATCAAGTCCGACGACGTGGTCGGTCGCGTGAAGGTCTACGAGGCGATCGTCAAGGGCGAGAACATCCCGGAGCCGGGCATTCCGGAATCGTTCAAGGTCTTGCTCAAAGAACTCCAGTCGCTGTGCCTCAACGTCGAGGTGCTCTCTGCCGGCTCCGCCATCGAATTGCACCACGGCGACGACGACGAGCTCGATCGCGCCGCCGCCGATCTCGGAATCACACTGTCCCGCAACGAATCCGCATCAGTCAACGACCTCCCGAGCTGATCCGCCTGTCCGAGCTGCCGCGCACCGGATCCTCGATGCGCGGCACTCCGAGACGCGTGGATGCAGCTGTCATGCGCCCTACCTTTCAGCGGAGGGCGAAGGCCAGGAAGAAGGCCAGGAAGAAGTCGACTCCGTTTCCGGGCGGCGGAGGAGGTCTCGGCCGGTCAGCTCTTCGATGCAATTCCGCCATATCGGATGAGACCCGACAACCGCCACAGACAGAATCAGCCGCGAGCCATGTCCACGAACCGCGACAGGTGCAGCTGGTGGGCGACCGTGATCGTTGCGGTCGGGCCGTTACGATGCTTGCCGAGAATCAGGTCGGCCTCGCCGCCACGTGGGTCGTCGCGTTCGAAGGCATCCGGGCGGTGCAGCAGGATAACCATGTCCGCGTCTTGTTCCAGCGAGCCGGACTCGCGCAAATCGGACACCATGGGGCGCTTGTCGGTTCGCTGTTCGGGACCGCGGTTCAGCTGACTGATCGCGACCACCGGGACTTCGAGCTCCTTGGCAAGCAACTTCAGGTTTCGGGAGAAGTCCGAGACTTCCTGCTGGCGGGATTCGACCTTTTTACCGGAGGTCATCAGCTGGAGGTAGTCCACCACAACGAGTTTCAGATCGTGGCGTTGCTTGAGTCGCCGCGCCTTCGCGCGGATCTCCATCATGGTGAGGTTCGGCGAATCGTCCACGAACAGCGGTGCTTCGCTGATCTCGCTCATCCGACGCGCGAGTTTGGTCCAGTCATCGTCGCTCATTCGACCGGAGCGCATATCGCCCAGCTTGATCTTTGCTTCGGCGGAGAGCAGGCGCATGACGATCTCGGTGCGGCTCATTTCCAGCGAGAAGATCACACTTGCCAGGCCGTGTTTGATCGAGCAGCTGCGCATGAAGTCCATGCCCAGAGTGGAGTTGTGGGTCGGCACCATCGTCTGGCCCGCGAGGTACAGGTGGTCGCTGTTGTCGACTTCCACGCACCGCACAGGGACCGTGTCGATCTTGCGAACGTCCACGATGTAACGAGACTCGGAACGTGCGGTGCTGGGCACGGCATGATTCGGTTCGTCGTCCTCGGTTCGCACCGTGTGGACGATTTCGCCGGTCGTGCGTACCGCAGGCCGAGATTCGTCGGAGCGGGCGACGGTGAGCCATTGGTGCTGTTCGTCGGCGACGATCACTGTCCCGTCCGAGAATTCGATCTCGTAGCAGGGGCGTTCGGTCAGGACGTCGGTCGCAGCGACCACCCGGGTGGGGTGGCAGTGGGCATCGAGAAGTTCGTCGCCGACTCGGACCTCACCCATCGTTGTCCAGCCGGACGGTGTCGGCAGCGGGGTGTCGAGGGCCAGGGCCTTTCCCACGCCGGGCCTAGCCGCGACGATGATCATTTGGCCCGGATGTAGGCCATTGGTGACCTCGTCGAGTTCGGTGAAGCCGGTGGGGACGCCGAGGGAGATGCCGCCGCGGCTGGCGATGGAATCGATTTCGTCCATCGTCGGCTGTAGGAGTTCCTCGAGCGGGAGGAAGTCTTCGGTGGTGCGGCGCTCGGTGACCTCGTAGACCTCGGCCTGGGCGCGATCGACCACCTCGGCGATGTCCTGGCCGTCGGCGCCCGCGTAGCCGTACTGGACGATGCGGGTGCCGGCCTCGACCAGACGGCGCAGGATCGCCTTCTCGGCGACGATCTCGGCGTAGTAGCCGGCGTTGGCGGCGGTGGGCACGGTCTGCGTGAGCGTGACCAAATAGGGTGCGCCGCCGATGCGCTTGAGCTCACCGCGGCGGTCGAGGCCCGCGGCGACGGTCACCGGGTCGGCGGGTTCACCGCGGCCGTAGAGATCGAGGATGGTGTCGTAGACGGCTTGATGAGCCGGACGGTAGAAATCGCCGGGGCGGATCACCTCGACGACATCGGCGATCGCGTCTTTGCTCAAGAGCATGCCCCCGAGTACCGACTGCTCGGCGGCCATGTCGTGCGGGGGCTGGCGGCCGAAGTCTTCGCCGGGGGGTTCGGGCGGAAAATTCGTGTGCTCGCGGCGGTCATCGGTGGCTGTCACCAGACTCGACCGTCCTCTCTACCCCACGACCGGGTTCTGCCCTATTGATGACTCGTTCTACTCCCGGGCACCGACACTTTTGCCTCGGTCGACCAGGTTCCAGCTACCGCCGTGGCCTGCCGGTTAACGCCGGTCGGGAGGCGGCTCGCGCACGGCGATGCGACGAACCTAGGTGACCCGACAGTCGTCCACCAAACCGGACTGTGCACACGGCTGTGGATAAGTTGGGGACTGTTTACTCAGCGTTGTGCACCCCCTGTGTACAACTTGGGGAAAACCCAGGTCGCTGCGGGCAAACATCCAGATAGATATGGATTTCCGCATCTCTCCGTGTGTGGATGAATCAAAGACCGGCGTGTCGACCAAGTTGAACAGCCGGGCGTGTTGAGTAAACGGCACGTAAGCGATGCGTGACTTGTATCACAGTGCTTTCGGATGGTTTCACCGTTGATCCACAGGTCGAATAACCGGAGGTAAAGCAGTCGGCGATCGATTTGCGGAGAATGTTCCGAGCGAAACGCTGGCAATAAGCAAACGAACAGCTAACTGATGTTGTGGAACATCACGGCGCAGCCGAAGACCACTCCTGTGCGGGGACACGGGAGTGGTCCTTCGACGTAAGCCCGAATCAGCTGGCAGTGACCGTCAGGTCGAACCTGGCAACCACATCCGGGTGCAGGTGCACGACGATGCCGTGCTTGCCGGTCGTCTTGATGTGGGCCTTCGGCAGATCGATGCTGCGCTTGTCGACGACGGGTCCGCCCGCCGACTTGACAGCCGCGGCGACGTCCGCCTGGGTCACCGAGCCGAACAGTTTGCCGGTGCCCGCGGTCTTCACGGTCAGTGAGACCGACTCCAGGCCCTCGATGGCCTGCTTCAGCTCGTTGGCGTGGTCCAGGTCGCGAACCCGACGGGCGTCCTGCGCCCTGCGGATGCCTTCGACCTGCTTCTGCGCGCCGCGGCTGGCCGCGATCGCCAGGCCGCGCGGCAGGAGGTAGTTGCGGCCGTAGCCGTCCTTCACCTCCACCGTGTCGCCGGGGGCACCAAGGTTGTCCACATCAGCAGTCAGAATCAACTTCATTTGCGTGCCTCCCTTTCTCAGCGAGCCGTCGACACGTAAGGCAGCAGAGCCACCTCACGCGAGTTCTTGACCGCAACCGCGATATCACGCTGGTGCTGCACGCAGTTGCCGGTGACACGGCGGGCGCGGATTTTGCCGCGGTCGCTGACGTACTTGCGCAGCAGCGTCGTGTCCTTGTAGTCGATCGAAACGGTTCCGGTCTTGCTTTCCTTGCAGAACGCGCAAGCCTTCTTTTTGAGCACCTTTTCGCGCGCGGGCGCTTTAGGCATGGTCGTGTACTCCGTAATCATTGATGGCCCGGATCATGCGGGCCGATGTGTCCGTTCTCAGAACGGCGGTTCGTCATCCATGCGGCTGCCGCCCCCGAAGGAGCCCGCCGCAGGGGCACTGCCCCAAGGGTCGTCCTCGGCACCGCCGGAACGCCCACCGCCACCACCGGAGGAAGCGTAGTTACCGCCACCGCCGCTGCCGCCGGACCCGAAGCCGCCGCCACCGCCGCCGCGACTGGTCTTGTTGACCTTCGCGGTGGCATAGCGCAGCGAGGGACCGACCTCATCGACCTCGAGCTCGACGACCGTGCGCTTCTCACCCTCGCGGGTTTCATAGGAGCGCTGCTTGAGCCGTCCGCTCACGATGACGCGGGAACCCCTGGTCAGGCTTTCGGCAACATTCTCCGCGGCTTCGCGCCAGATATTGCAGCGCAGGAACAGCGCTTCGCCGTCTTTCCATTCGTTCGAATTACGGTCGAAAACACGGGGTGTCGACGCGACGGTGAAATTCGCCACCGCCTGTCCCGCCGGCGTGAATCGAAGCTCGGGGTCGGCCGTCAAGTTTCCGATGACGGTGATGACCGTGTCGCCTGCCATGTGGTTGGTTCCTCCTGCTCGGTGTGCAGTCCACGTCTCGCTGTTGCGCTAGAGCCTAGGCATAGGCTCTGACGCAAACGAGGGTTGTGGAACTACTTGTCGTGGCGCAGAACCTTGGTGCGCAGCACCGACTCGTTGAGACCGAGCTGCCGGTCGAGCTCGCTCACGGTGGCGGGCTCGGCGGTCAGATCGACCACGGCGTAGATGCCCTCGGCCTGCTTGGCGATCTCGTAGGCGAGCCTGCGGCGGCCCCAGATGTCGACCTTGTCGATCTTGCCGCCATCGGTGCGAACGACACTGAGCAGGTTGTCCAGCGACGGACCAACAGTGCGCTCGTCCAGGCTTGGATCGAGGATGACCATCACTTCGTAATGACGCACGGACCAATCACCTCCTGTGGACTGGGAAACGGCCACGGACGGTCCGTGGCAGGAGGGTCGTTGCGTCAGCAACCCGACAAGGCTACATGACCGGGCGGTGAGCAGCGAAACGCTCCCTTCCCCTCGCCTCTCCGCGTATTCAGGCCGGACTCGGCAGCCGCGGCGGCGTCGGCGGCTGGCGGTGCGGTGGCGGGTGAGTGAGCCGGTGCCCGGCGAGTTATCCATGTGCGCGCGAAATCAGTCGTTGCGGTGGGGGAACATCGGCACGGCTTGGCAGTGCCGCTTAGGGTGGTTGTCATGCCGACCGGACTCGTCGCCCGCGACCTGATCGCAGGGCGCGTGCGACGTCGCGCGGCGCTGGCCGCGGTAGTTGTGCTGCTGTGCGGTCTGACTCTTGCGCTGGCATATGTGAACAAGGCCCGGTGTGCGGGCGCGCCGTTCGACGCGGACGGTCGCAGCACGGTCTTCGACATCGCCAAGGATTCGGACGTCTGCTATTCCGACATCCAGTTTCTCTGGCTCGGCCGCGATATCAACGAGCACGTCTTCCCCTATCTGGACGGCGGCATCACCGACGGTGGTGCGCTTGTCGGAGGCGCGGTGGAATATCCGGTGCTCAGCGGTCTGCTGATGTGGCTCGGCGCGGTCGGCGCGCACAACGATGCCGAGTTCCTGCTGCACTCCGCCCTGTTGCTCGCGCCGTTCGCGCTGCTGACCGCGTGGATGCTGGCCCGGCTCGCCGGACGCGCCGCGCTGCTGTGGGCGGCGGGACCGCCGCTGGTGCTCTACGCCTTCCACAATTGGGAACTCCCGGTGGTATGCACATCGGTCGCGGCCGTCTACGTGGTGGGCGTCCTGACCCGGTACTCGTTGCGCACCAGGGGAATTCTGGCAGCGGTACTGCTCGGGCTCGGTTTCTGCCTGAAGCTGTACCCGGGGATATTCGTGTTGCCACTGATGGCGTATGTGCTCACCGGGGGCGTCGAACGCGACCGCGATCAGTCGGATCGCGAGTTCGACATCCGCGGCGCGCTGCTCGCCGCCGCGGCGGCCGTCGGCACCGTCGTCGCGGTGAACCTGCCGTTCGCGCTGGCAGGCTACGAGGGTTGGCGCGCGTCGATCACCTTTCAGCAGCTGCGCCAGGCCGACATCACCACGAATTCCATTTGGTACTGGGGGCTCCGGCCGATGTTCGGCCAGGACGTCCAGAGCGAGGCGGTATTCCAGCAGGTGGTGTCGGTCGCCTCGCCGGTGCTGGTGATCGCCGCGTTCGCGCTGGCCATGTGGCTCGGCTGGCGCCGATACCTGACGACCGGCGTCTACCCGTGGGTCGGGGTGAGCGGCGCGATGCTGTGTGGATTCCTGTTGTTCCACAAGGTGCATTCGCCGCAGTACACGCTGTGGCTGGTGCCGTTCCTGGTGCTGCTCGAGGTGCCATGGTGGCTGATCGGCAGCTATCTCGTCGCCGACGCGGCCATCGGGATCGGCGTGTTCCGGTATTTCTACTCGATGGGCCAGGGTACCTCCGTGGACCTGATGGAGAACATCGTCCAGTTCGGGGTGTGGGGCCGCGCGAGTCTGCTGGTAGTGCTGTTCTTCGTATTCCTGTGGGCGCTGCCGCGCGGATATCGCGGGGTGCCGCCGCCGGTGCCGCGGTACGGCCCCGGTGACCTGATTCCGGTGGCCTAGGGTCCGCTCCGCCGGGCACGGAACGCGGCGCTCTTGGCGCGGTTGCCGCATTGCGTCATGTCGCACCAGCGGCGGGAACCGCCGCGAGAGGTGTCCAGGTACAGGCGAGTGCACTCGGCGCGACCGCACTCCTTGATCAGCGCCGCACCGCCGAGCAGCTCGACCGCGGACCGGGCGATGGCCGTGAGGGCGGCGTCCGCATCTCCCGCTCGGATCATCGTGCCGTCGGCCCGCAACGCGACCGAGGGAAGGTTGCCATCGGCCATATCGTTCACTGCCCGGCGGTCCGCGTCGGCAAACGGTTTGTCCTCCGCCGCGGCCAACG
This sequence comes from Nocardia sp. 2TAF39, assembly GCF_052114905.1. Lineage (NCBI taxonomy): Bacteria > Bacillati > Actinomycetota > Actinomycetes > Mycobacteriales > Nocardiaceae > Nocardia > Nocardia sp. 2TAF39. The sequence goes on along the minus strand of NZ_JBFRFQ010000019.1, from coordinate 106,973 downwards.
CCATGCGGTAGGCCGCCTCGCGCAGCCGAACCGCGCGCGCAAGCGTGCCCGCGTCGCAGCGAGGGGCGTCGTCGAGCAGTTCGGCGGCGACGATCCAACCGGCGAGCGTGGCAGGGGTGTCGAGCAGGTCGTCGAACGTGGTCGATCGAGCCTTGACGGTGCCTGCGAAGTCCAGTGCGAGGTTGCCGCTCACGAAGGTGAACACCCATCCATGATAACCGGCTTGACAGGTTAGTTGGCCAGATGTCACCGTGATAACCACCCAAGGCAGTTATTTCAGGAGGGTCCGTGCAGACTCGGTTCATGACGGTGGTCGCGCAGCCGCTGTTCGTCCTGTTGTGGAGCAGCGCGTTCATCGCCGGGATAATCGGGGTCGGTGCGGCGCCACCGATGCTGGTGCTGTTCGCGCGCTACGCCATCGCGGGCGTTCTGCTCGCGGTGTACGCCTGCACGGTGCGAGCCACCTGGCCGCGCGGCAGCCAATTACGGCACGTGCTGGTCGCCGGGCTGCTGATGCAAATTGTGCAGTTCGGCGCCTTCTACACAGCAATGAGCGATCATGTCTCGGCCGCGGTGATCGCACTGATGCAGGGGTTGAACCCGGTGGTCATCGCGCTGTTCGCCGGGGTTCTCGGCGAAACCGTCACGGCGCGCCAGTGGTTCGGCTTCGGCATCGGCGGAATCGGGGTCGCGCTGGCGGTGCTCGACCAATCCCATTTCTCGCCGGTCGGATTGCTGCTGTGCGTGGTCGGCTTACTCGGCCTGAGCATCGGCACGGTGTACCAGAAGCGGTTCGTCCCCACGGTCGATCCGCGGGCGTCCACGACGCTGCACGTGGTGCTGAGCGCTCCCATCGCCGGGTTGCTGGCCTGGCTGACCGGTCAGGTCCACGTGTCGGACGTCGGCCGGTTCGCCGGATCGGTCACCTGGATGGTGCTTGTGAACTCGATGGCGGCATTCCTGCTGCTGAACGCGATGCTGCGGCACTGGGACGCGACCAGGGTGGGCAAGCTGTTCTTCGCGACGCCCGCGGTGACCGCGATCCTGGCCTGGCTGCTGATCGATCAGCCGTTGCGGCCGCTCACGATCACAGGGCTGAGTGTCGGCCTCGTCGGTATGGTATTCGCCTCGCGCAAGCCCTCGGCTTCCTCCGCCTCGGTTGCGGCACGGCGGCCTGCGGTCGTGGCGCGCTGACCTACTTGCGTGCGCTGTGCCACTGCATGCCCCAGCGGTACGCCTGATCGATCTCGCGCTGGGCGCCGTTGACGTACTGCATCTCCCGGTAGACTGTGATTCCGGGCCCCTGGTTTTGCAGCAGCGCGATGGCACACGAGCGGGCGCCGGCTACCGGAGAGTCCAAGCGGACCTCGATCTGCGGGCCCGCAGTGGGGTGCAGCGTCACCACACCGTCGGCAGCGGCCCAGTTCGGCACGCCCTCGTAGATGAGAGCAAAGATCAGGATGCGGCGGAACAGGTCAGGACGGGCGAGGTTGATACTCATGTTCTCGCCGCCTTCGACGGAACCGCTGCGGTCGTCGCCGTCCAGCTTGATGTAGGGCTCGGCCTCCAATGCACCGAAATTGTCGCCGATCGCCTGCACGACGCCCTTCGCGCCGTTGGACAGCTCGTAGAGGCAGCCGAGGTCGAGGTCGACGGGCTTGGACCGGCGGAAGAATCCCTTGGAACCACTCGACCAGTTCAGGTTCACCCGCATGGTTCCCTGCTGCTCACCAGGCTTCGTGAGATTGATGCTGGGTGTCGCCTTCGACAAGGTCACCTTGGACAGGTTGACGCCGCCGGGACTGTGGTCGATCGCCATGGCGCGATCCCCCCTCAATTGAAACGAGAGCGGCAGCGGCCATCCGACGGGATGGGGCCGCTGCCGCAAAGGGTCTTCGGCTGCATGCCGGGAATCAGCCTACCGGCGTCGGTTCCCGTTCGCTGGCCAGTTCCTCGTCGTCCTCGCGCCGGTTGCGGACGAGGCTGGTGATGAACGCCGCGCCGATGAACGCGACGCCGACCAGGCCGGTAACGATCTCATTGATGTGCACGCCGATCGAGACGAGCAGGATCACCGCCAGCGCGCCGATCGCCCAGTGCGCGCCGTGCTCCAGGTAGACGTACTCCGACAGGGTGCCTTTACGCACCAGGTACACCGTGATCGACCGCACGAACATGGCACCGATCAGGCCGAGGCCGAGCGCGATGATGATCGGGTCGGAGGTGATGGCGAACGCGCTGATCACGCCGTCGAAGGAGAACGACGCGTCGAGCACCTCCAAATACAGGAACAGGAAGAAGCCGGCCTTACCGGTGGCCTTGACCAGCTCGGACGGTCCTCCGGTGTGCTCCTCGGTGTGGAACATCGAGCCGAGCCCGTCGACCGCGATGTAGGTGATCATGCCGAGCAGGCCCGAAACCAGGACGGTCGAGCGGTGCGCGTCGTCGGAGATGTACTCGGCGGTGAGGATCAGGCCGGCACCCGCGACGACCACCGAGAGCATGTCCAGCTTGCCCGCCTTGGCCAGCGACCGCTCCAGCCAGCCCAGCCAGGTGATGTCGCGCTCTTCGAAGATGAAGTTGAGAAACAGCAGCGCGAGGAACATTCCACCGAACGCCGCGATCTGCGGGTGCGCGTCGGTGAGCAGTTTCTCGTAGCTCGGGCTGCCGTCCGGGAAGGTCAGCGCGTCGTTTGCCGGCGGGTTGAGCGCGAGGTCGAAGGCCCGCACCGGATTCAGCCCGGCGGTGATCCACACGATCGCGAGAGGGAAGACCAGGCGCATACCGAAGACGGCGATCAACACGCCGACGGTGAGGAAGATTCGCTGCCAGAAATCGCTCATCCGCTGCAAGATGGTGGCGTTGATGACGGCATTGTCGAAAGACAGCGACACCTCGAGGATGCCGAGGATCGCGGCGAGCGCGAGGGCGGTCGGCCCGCCGTAGAGCAGTGCCGCGACGAGCGAGACCACTGTGACGAGTAAGGACATGCCGAATATGCGCAGGACCACGCTGGGACCTTTCGTGAAGTGAGAACGAGTCGGCGTTGGTTGCTACCAGCGTGGCCGCTGAACCGCCGGTTGTCCAACGCTACTTCCGGGGCGCCGGCCTGCCCGGTCACATGACGAGGGGGCCCGTCGCCGGGCCCCCTGCGAACAGCGAAATGTTCCTCAGACGTTCACGCCGTAGTCACGGGCGATGCCGGCCAGACCGGAGGCGTAGCCCTGGCCGATCGCGCGGAACTTCCATTCCGCGCCGTTGCGGTACAGCTCGCCGAAGACCATGGCCGTCTCGGTCGAGGCGTCCTCGGAGAGGTCGTAGCGGGCGAGCTCGGCGCCGTTGCTGCGATCCACAACGCGGATGTAGGCATTGCGCACCTGGCCGAAGGACTGCGACCGGGAGTCGGCGTCGTAGATCGAGACCGGGAAGAAGATGCTCTCGATCGTGGGCGGGGTGCCGGTCAGGTCGACGTTGATGACCTCGTCGTCGCCCTCGCCCTCGCCGGTCCGGTTGTCGCCTACGTGCTCGATCGAACCCTCGGGCGAACGCAGATTGTTGAAGAAGACGAAGTGCTGGTCCGACACGACCTTCTTGTCCGCGCCGGTGGCGATGGCGCTCGCGTCGAGGTCGAAGTCGGTGCCGGTGGTGGTCCGCACATCCCACCCGAGGCCGACAGATACAGCGGTCAGGTTAGGCGCCGCCTTGGTCAGCGAGACATTGCCGCCCTTGGACAAACTGACACCCATGCGGGATCCCTTTCAATAGTCCGTCATTGGTTCCCAGCATGTCCGAATCGCCGGGTACGTCATACGACAGTAGTAGGTTTCCGCGAACTTTCGTAAGAACCGGCGGAACCCTCGGCGAACAGGAACATCTCCTACCATCGGGGCGTGGCAGGCCGAAAGCGTGGATGGTTCCGCTCGTCCGGGAACGACGAGTGGATCGAACAGGCCCGTACGGCGCTGGCATCGGCGTTTCTCGACATGGATCGACGCCAGAGCGCGGCCGACGCGGCGGTGCTTGCCTCCGACCAGGTTTTCCCCGAGCGGCGGATGGGTGCGCGCTGGGAACCGGTGCGCGACAGGTGCTATGACGCCGCGAGCGTATACCTGGCGCTGACAGAGGAGTTGGAGGCAGCGCAGCGCRACGGCACACCGGTGCAGCACGGCCAGCACCGCACCGATGCCGTGGTGCGGCAGCTGACCGACGCGGCCCGGGCCGTCGACGAGTTCTATCGCGGCAATCAGTCTCAGCTCGAAAACGCGGTCGCCGTGCTCGGCACGGTGCCGCAGCTGGTGCGGCAGGTGAAGATCGCCGCGGCGGCGGTGCGCGGGCAGGCCGCCGAATCCGAGTTCGCGAACTATCCCTCGGTGCGCGACCGCGCCGCCGCGGTGGACGACGCTGTGCTCACCCTGGAATCGGCCGGCTCCGGCGCCCAGGCGGGCACCCTGCGCGAGGCCGCGAACCGGCTGGAAGCGGCCGCAAAAGAACTCGCGGACGCGTTGGCGCATGCCCCATCGCGGGCCGCTGCGGCAAACAACGCGATCTCCTCGGTGAGCACCCGCATCGCCGCTGTCCGGACCAGGGCGGAGGGGATCGCGCCCGCGTTCTCGGCACTGCTTCGTGAGTTCAATGCTGCGAGTTCGGCCGATCTGGCTGACAATGAGCGGGAAAGTCAGCGAGCCATCGATGCCGCGGACGCGGCTCTCAGTAGGGCGCGCGCGGCAGCGGCGGAGGACAACCCGGAGTTTGCACTTGATCTGACCACATCCGCGCGCGGGTTCCTCGCCGAGGCCGAGCAGAAGGTCGATGCCGTCACCAAACGGCTCGCGGTGCTGCGGGACGTCCGGTCCGACCCGCAAGAACAGGCCAAGGCCGTACGATTCCGGCTGCGGGATGCGCAGATGCTCGCGGTGAGCCGCGGGCTCGTCGCGGAGTGGGGATCAGTGCTCGATGCACAGGCCGCACGGATCGACAGAATCAGCGAAACACTGTCGGGGCGTCACCCCGACTACTGGGCCTATGTGGCGGAACTCGATGCCGTCACACAATTCATAGCCGGGGTAGTGGATCGAATGAGAAAACAAGTAGGACCACGACGAGAATGAGGATGGGGCAAGGATGACCGCAGGCATCGCCGTCCAGCAGGAGGTTTCCCTGCGGAAGCGAATGCCGCTGCGCCACTTCCGGCAGTTGCACGGCCCAGAGGCGAGGCGTCTTTTCCACCGGCAGCCCGAACCGTTCGGCGACGACCACACCGACCGAGAGCTGTTGGCGATCGCGCTCGGTGCGACCCTGTACGCGCCCGCGACGAGAACGGATCTCGCGCTGACGATCAGCAAACGCGCCGAGCGCGGCGTGTGCTCGATGGTGATCGACCTCGAGGACGCCGTCGCCGATCACGAGGTGGAGTACGCCAAAAGACAGACCGTCGCGGTGCTCGATCTGCTCGCGGCGAGCCAGGACGCCAATCCGCTGCTGTTCGTGCGGGTACGCGACGCGGACACGATCACCGAGATCGTCGAACAACTCGGCCCTGGCGCCACAGTGCTGACCGGGTTCGTATTGCCGAAGTTCGACAGCATTTCGGGACCGAAGTACCTGAACGCTCTGAACGCGGCCGCGCAGCGACTGGACCGGCCGTTGTACGGGATGCCGGTGCTCGAATCGGCGGGCCTGGTGCACCGGCAGACCCGTGACGGCGAGCTCGCCCAGATCGCGGCGCTGCTCGCCGCGCACCGGGAGCGGGTGCTGGCGGTGCGGGTGGGCGCGACCGACATGTGCTCGACGTTCGGTATCCGGCGTGATCGCGACCTGACGATCTACGACGTCCGGGTGGTCGCCGACGTGATCGCCGACATCGTGAACTATCTGGGGCGCGCGGACGGGACCGGTTTCGTCATCACCGGGCCGGTGTGGGAGTACTTCGCCGACCACGAGCGGATGTTCCGCCCGCAGCTGCGCACCGCGCCGTTCGAGGAATCGGACGCGGTGCCGTTCCGTCAGTACTTGGTCAGCCGGGATCTGGACGGACTGCTGCGCGAGATAACACTGGACCGAGCCAACGGCATCCAGGGCAAGACGGTGATCCATCCGTCGCATGTCGCTGCGGTGCACGCGCTGTCGGTGGTGTCGCACGAGGAGTACTCGGATGCCCTGGACATCCTGCGGGCAGACGTCGGCGGTGTCGCGGCCTCGGGTTACCGAAACAAGATGAACGAGATGCGGCCGCACCGCAGCTGGGCCCGACAGACTCTGTTGCGCGCCAGGGTGTTCGGCGTGGCGAACAAAGGAGTGTCATTCGTGGACTTGCTTCAGGCGTTGGTCACCGTATGAGCCAGACCGCGGCCGAGCTCGGTCAGCATAGAATTCCTTGGGCCACAAGAACTTTAGGTATCGAACTCCATCACGAGCAGTCGCACGGCGATGTCGGATCGAAGAGCGCGCTACCTGCCGCGCCGTCGATTTCCGCGCTGATCCAGCCCGGTTTGCGGCGCAACCCGCGGCGGGCGCATCTGTTGGTGTCGACGGTCCTCGGCAAGCATCTGCCGACCGATCCACGTGTGGTGGTCGACGCGGGCGACCGCCTGGGCGATCTGGTCCGTGCCACACTCGGCGAACGCGACGCCGTCGTGCTCGGATTCGCCGAAACCGCAACCGGACTCGGGCACACCGTCGCCGCACGGATCGGGGCGGACTGCTACCTGCACTCGACGCGCCGTGTGGTCGCCGCCGCGGACACGCTCACCGGATTCGAGGAGGGGCATTCGCACGCCACCTCCCACCTGCTGCAACCGGTGCCCGCCGGCATCTTCGTCAACGACCTGCCGCTGGTGCTGGTGGATGACGAGATCTCCACCGGCGCGACGGCGATAGACGCGGTGCGCGCGCTACACGCGTTCGCCCCCCGGGCACACTACGTGCTCGCCGCACTGGTCGACATGCGTACCGCGGCCGACCGCGCCGTCTTCGACAGTGTCGCCGCCGAACTCGGCGCCACGATCGAAACGGTCTGCCTGGCGTCCGGCCGCACCGTCTTGCCGGACGGTCTGCCGAAGGCGGTCGCGGCGCTACCCGAACCGGAGCTCAATCCGGTCGCCGCGCAGCCCGGTGTGTTCGTTCGTGGGATGCTTCCGTGGCCGGGATCGGTGCCGGAGGGAGGCAGGCACGGCATCCTTTCCTCGGACGCGGCGGCGTTCGAATCGGCGCTCGCCGAAGCCGCCGCTACGGTGCGCGGTTGGCTCGCGGCGGATTTCGCGGGGCGCCCGGTCATCGTGCTCGGGCACGAGGAATTGATGTACCTGCCGCTGCGGATCGCGGTGGAACTCGCCGAATCCGGGACTCCGACCCGATTCCAGACCACCACTCGATCGCCCGCGTACGTGCTGGACGAGCCGGGATATCCGCTGCGCCGTGGCTTCCGGTTCCGCGCTGCTGAGCCCGACCCCGGGCAGCCGCGGTACCTGTACAACGCGCAGTGGTCCCCCGGGTTCGCGGGGTCGACCGGTGACGTTGTCGCCGAACCGCCGGCGGGCGATTTCGCACCGGTAGGCACCGATGCGCGCGATATCGCGTCCTTCTCCGGAGAGTTGGATTTCGGTTCAGGCGAGCCGGTGTTGCTGGTGGTGATCGATTCCCCCGCGGACACCCCCGAACTGGTCGCGGACGGCGGCTTGATCGATGTGCTGACCGCCTCCGGCGCGGATGTGCTGCTCGCGGTGCTGCCGGACGCTGACCCGCGGCAACTGCACGCCGGGCGGTCACGCGTCGCCGACCTGCCCGAGTCTGTCGTTACGTCGAAAGCGGGGCGCGCTGTGCCGTTGCACGGTCCGGAGTTCGGGTCCTACGCGGCCGAGGAGGTCGCCTGGCTGCTGAAGGATCTGTCCGATGTCGACCTCGAAGCCGACGTGGCCGAGCGGGAGCGGAAGATCCAAGCCGGGAAGGCTCATTACGCCGAGTCGCTACCGATCGAGTACCAGCCGGACGCGTCGTATCGGATGCTGTTCGACGAGGTACTGGCGGCCAGCGCCGAGCGGCTCGCGCTCGCCGTGGCCACAGTGTCGGAACTCGTCGTCGCCGAACGCGGCGAGGACATCGTACTGGTGTCGCTGGCCAGGGCAGGGACACCGATCGGTGTGCTGATGCGCCGCTGGCTGCGGTCGCGGCGGCCGAGTCTCGAGCTGCCGCATTACGCGGTGTCGATCGTGCGGGATCGGGGCATCGACGCGGTGGCTCTGGACTATTTGGCCGCGCACCATGATCCGGCTTCGGTCGTGTTCGTGGACGGATGGACCGGCAAAGGGGCGATCACCCGCGAGCTCACCGAAGCGCTCGGCGCGTATCACGCGGCCGGTGGCGCACGGTTCGACGACGAGCTGGCGGTGCTGGCCGATCCGGGACATTGTGTGCGCACCTATGGCACCCGTGACGACTTCCTGATCGCCTCTGCCTGTCTGAATTCGACTGTGTCCGGGCTGATTTCGCGCACGGTATTGAACGACACGCTGATCGGTCCCGGTGATTTCCACGGCGCCAAGTTCTACCGCGAGCTGGTCGGCGACGACGTGTCCGGGCGGCTGCTCGACGTCGTGAGCGGCGCCTTCGCCGCGGTCCGCGACCGGGTCGACACCGAAGTCGCCACGCTCCGCGCGAGTGACCGGACGCCGACCTGGGCCGGATGGGCCTCGGTGGAGAACGTGCGCGCACAGTACGGCATCGCGAGCGTGAACTTTGTGAAACCAGGTGTCGGCGAGACCACCCGGGTGCTGCTGCGGCGGGTACCGTGGCGAGTGCTGGTCCGCGAGGCGGACGCGCCGGAGCACGCGCACATCAGGATGCTCGCCGCCGCCCGAGGTGTGCCGGTGGAGGTCGTCGCCGACCTGGCGTATTCATGCATGGGATTGATCAAGGACGTACAGCAGTGAACCTGGCCCGAAGACCACGAAGACAGGCACTGATCGCGACCGACCTGGACCGCACGATGATCTACTCACGTAACGCCTTCAGCGCCACAGGTGAGGTGCCGATGGTCTGTGTGGAGCATCTCGAGGGGGCGCCGCTGTCGTTCATGACCACCGCGGCGGCGCTGCGGATGCAGTCCCTCACCGAACCGGCCGCCGTCATTCCCACCACCACCCGCACTGTAAAACAGTTCGGTCGCATCCAATTACCCGGTGCGCCTTGGCGTTACGCGGTCACAAGCAACGGAGGGAACATTCTTGTCGACGGCGTTCCTGACGTGCGCTGGCGCATCGACGTCGATGCCGAGGTTCGCGCGGGCGGCGCGACGCTGTCGGAGGTGAGCGCGGAGCTGCGTGCACGCATCGATGATTCGTGGGTCACCAAGTTCCGCCTCGCCGACCACCTGTTCTGCTACCTGGTGGTGAAACCCAAGGGTGTCCCGGAGGGTTTCCTCCGCGAATGGGATGCCTGGTGTCGTCAACGCGGCTGGTCCGCGTCCCAGCAGGGCCGCAAGATCTACACCATGCCGCTGGCCGTCTGCAAGAGTCGCGCGGTCGCCGAGGTGCGCCGCCGGCTCTGGGAAACCGGTGAACTTGCCGGTGCGGCAAAAACGTTCGCCGCGGGTGACGGCGCTCTCGACGCCGAGATGCTGCGTTCCGCGGACTTCGCCATCCGCCCCCGCCACGGCGAACTGGAACAACTCAACTGGACCCACCCCAACCTCACCATCACCCGCGCCACCGGCATCCTCGCGGGCGAAGAGATCATCAACTGGTTTCTCGAGTCTGCCCCGGAATAGTTCGAGTAGCCAGCACCGCATCGGTGTACTGCTCGGTTGTGAGATCGTCCGCTCCGATTCCGAGCTGGTGGAGTGTTCCTTGAATGGCCTCGAGCGCTTCGGTCACCGGCTGGACGGCGGTTCGAAGGTGGACTTGAAGTCCGGGCATTCGACCAGCGGGTCATGGGTGCAGGTGGCGGCGTGGCGGAGGCTGTCGCGCATGCGGACCAGGCGGGCGATGTCCTCGTCGAGCTGACGAGCTTTCTCGGCCATGCGGGCGCGGAGTTCGGTGTCGGTGGGGGTGGCGCGCAGGAAGCGGGCGATCTCGGCGATCGTGAAACCGGCGCCGCGGGCGCAGGCGATGAGGGCGAGGCGGCCGAGGACGTCGGGGTGGTAGGTGCGGCGCAGGCCGTTGCGGCCGGTCGAGGTGATGAGACCGCGCTTCTCGTAGAACCGCAGGGCGGAGGGGGCGAGGTCGGTGTGGTCGGCCACCTCGGCGATGTCGAGCAGGACGTCGGTCATCTCGTCTCCTTGACTTGAACCGCGCTTCAAGTCGCAGACTAGCTCGTATGACAGTTCATCACCTCAATTGCGGATCGGTACGACAGATCGAGGCGACCTACGACGGGCCCCCGCCTGCCCACGCCGTCAACCATTGTCTGTTGGTCGAGACCGAATCGGACGGGCTGGTCCTGGTCGAGACAGGCATCGGGCTGGACGATATCCGTGACCCGGCGGGCACTCTCGGCGCGGATTGGGTGGCGATGTCGCAGGCGGTCCTTTCCGAAGACGAGACCGCGATCCGGCAGGTCCAGCGGCTCGGCTACGCCGCAGACGACGTCCGGCACATCATCCTCACCCACCTCGATGTAGACCACTGCGGTGGACTACCCGACTTTCCACACGCGCGGGTTCATGTCCTCGCCGCCGAGCTCGACGCTGCGCTCGCCGAAGCGCCGAGTTTCCGCTACCGCCCCGCGCACTGGGCGCATGACCCGCGCTGGGTCACCTATCCATCGGAGAAGACCGGAGACTGGTTCGGTTTCATCGCGATTCAACCGAAGGACCTTTCCGCGGATTTCCAGCTGATTCCACTGGGCGGCCACACCGCAGGCCATACCGGAGTCGCCGTCCGCAACGGTGATCACTGGCTCCTGCACTGCGGCGACGCCTACTACTACCACCGCGAACTCGATCCCGCCCCGCAGCCGCACCCGGTACTCGACATCGTGCAGACCACTTCCGAGGTGCACCGCGACCTGCGTCTCGGCACCCAAGCGCGCTTGCGTGAACTACACCGCGATCACGGCGACGAGGTGACCCTGATCAGCGCCCACGACCCCTGGGAATTCCAGCGCGTCGGCTGACCTGAAGCCGTGGTCATCGACGTCGCGGCCGATCCGCGCCTGCCACACCAGATGTGCGTCTCCGGGGTGTATTCGGTATCAGGTGAAGTGACACGGGTTCGGTGTGTTCGGTACGGAGCCGGCCGGCCGGACCCGATGGTCCACTTCCGCGCTGGGCACCTGAACGACGTGCGCCGACGACGTGGGGACGTACATCTGGCACGTCTCGTCGAACCCGGTTATCAGCGCGCGGCCGGGTGGGACCCGCGTGATCTTGTCGCCGTACCGGACCGAGTAGGGGCCTTGTTCAGGGACGACGACCCAATAGAACTCGACGCGGGGGTCCCTGCGGACATGCGATGGCGATCGGCAGGCAAAGTAGTCACCGCCTTGATCCCAGCGCATCAGACGATAGGCGGCTGTTTCCTGCGCAGTCAGTCGCGCGTGCCAACGGCTCCGGTCGGGATACTGATAGTCCAGCGGCAGGAAGCTGTGGGTGAGCGCGGTCCAGGCTTTCGAATCGTCGGCGGTTACGTCGTAACATCTCACAGGGTCCACCTCATTACTCCGAGCCGACGCATCACACCGTTGACCACCACGGTATTTCGGTGACCTCGCGACAGCGAGAACGCCGCGCCCGCATCATGGCCGATCGCGGTCCGCCATGAGATGTCGGTGACGAACGACTGGTTGAGGTTGCCATACAGCATCTGCGTGCCGCCATACCAACCGATCATTTCGCGGGTATCCGATCATCGCGGCCGTTACCTACGAGCGGCGGGAAGCGCGTTTCTCGTAGAGTGTCAGGCGAACGCACCGACAAGCGAAGGGTCGAACTTGTCCGCAACACTCGCCAAGGGCCAGAACGGTCCGCTGGCCATGAACGACGTGGTGATCTCCGTCCAGCTCACGGCGCCCGCGGATCTGTCCGCGCTACTGGTCACCGAGCGCGGCAAGGTCCGTTCCGACGGGGACTTCGTCTTCTTCAACCAGCCGACCGGCCCCGGCGTGAACCTACAGCCCGCGCCTGCCGGACAGCCCGCATCGCTTGCGGTGTCGTTGAACGCGGTACCAGCCGATATCGACCAGATCCGCGCGGTGATCACGCTGGACGATGCGAACAGCAACTTCGGTCGTTTCCCCGCGCCGACCGCGATTGTGTCGGACTCGGCCGGTAATCGGTTGTACGAGTATCGGATCGACGGGCTGAACTCCGAATCGATCGTGATCGCGCTCGAACTGTACCGGCGTCAGGGCGCATGGAAGGTGCGCGCGGTCGGACAGGGCTACGCGGGTGGGTTCGCCGCCCTGGTCACCGATCACGGCGTGTCCGTCGACGACTCGCCTACGCAGGCCCCGCAGCCTGCGCAAGCGCCGCCGCCTCCGCAGCAGCCGCCGAACTATCCGCCGCCGACCACCCCGGCCTACCCGACGCAGCAGCAGGCTCCCCAGTACGCGCCGCCCGGTGCGTACCCGCCGCCGCCCGGCCCCGGTCAGCCACCGCAAGGCGGTCCTGGCTACCCGCCTCCCGGACCTGGCTACCCGCCCCCCGGTCCTGGCTACCCGCCGCCGGGCCCAGGGGCCGGTTACCCACCTCCGGGTCAGCCCGTGCCGCAGCAGCCACCGGCCGAGATCAGTTTGAGCAAGGACCGCCCGGTCAGCCTGGTCAAGGGCCAGCGGGTCACCCTCCGCAAGGAGGGCAACGCGCTGACCTTCGTCAAAATGGGCCTCGGCTGGGATCCGGTGCGCAGCCGAGGTATGTTCGGCAACCGTACGGTCGACATCGACCTCGACGCGGCCGTCATCCTGTTCGCCGACATGAACCCAGTGGATGTCGCCTACTACGGCCAGCTGATCTCCAAGGACGGCTCGATCCGCCACCAGGGCGACAACCTCACCGGTGAGGGCGAGGGCGACGACGAGGTGATCCTGGTCGACCTGACCCGTATCCCGGCACACGTGACCACGCTGGTGTTCATCGTGACCTCCTACAAGGGCCACACCTTCGAACAGGTGCAGAACGCGTTCTGCCGTTTGGTCGACGGCGTCAACAACGGTGAACTGGCCAGGTACACGCTGGCAGGCGGCATGCCGTTCACCGGGATGGCGATGGCCAAGCTGTTCCGGGTGGGCAACGACTGGAAGCTGCAGGCGCTCGGCGAGGGCTTCCAGGCCAAGCATCCCGGTGAGGCGGTGCCGCAGCTCGGCCGGTTCCTCGTGAACGGTTGACCGGGGGCGGCGCGAACAGCAAGGCAGACAACGTGATTCAACTGAAGGCCGGTCAGAACATTCCGCTGACCGGCGATGTCGTTCGATTCAGTGCGAAAGCCGAGGCTGCCCTCGATGTTTCCGCGCTGGTGGTCGCGGAGAACCTGAAGGTGTTCTCCAGCGATGATTTCGTCTTCTACAACCAGACCACCACGGCCGGGATCGTCCTGTCCGCCGCCGACGAGGTCACGGTCACCCTCGCCGAGGTGCGTGCCGACGCCAAGGCGGTGCTGTTGGTGGTCAGCGCCGACCCTGCCGCGCCCGCGCGCGCGGAAGGGCTCGGGTCGGTGACCGCGACGCTGTCCGAGAACGACACCGTGGCAGCCGAATTCGGGATCACACCGTCGGCAGGCGAGACGGCGCTGATCTGCCTCGAGGTGTACCGGCGCGGCGCCGACTGGAAGCTGCGTGCCGTCGGTCAGGGCTACGCGGGCGGTCTTGCCGTGCTGCTCACGGCGCATGGTGTCGATGTCGACGGCGAGTCGCCGCAGAGCCAGCCCACGCAACCCCGTCCGGGGGAGCACGCAATGACGGGCTCCATGGCGGGCGACGCGCGGACCGCAGCGGGTGCGCCGCTGGAGGTCGGACATGGGCTGGAACGGCTGTGGATGGTCTTCGAGGACGCCGCGCGGTCGGCCGCCGCGTTGGTCTCCGCGCGGGAGTATGCGGCCAAGCGGCTGGATCACGAACTGTCGCTCGCCGTTTCCGATCCGGCGACGAGGAACACCCCGGCGGCCGAGGAAGCCCGCCGCGCTGCACAGCAACGCAGTGACGAGCTGATCGCCACCGCAGAGCGCAACCACCAGCGCGACACCGAGCAGCTGATGCGCGAGCTCGCCGACGCCGACCAGGTGCTGCCGCCGTCGCTGGCGTCCTGGGACGCACCCGCCTGGGACAAGCCGGTAGCACCGAGCGACGGCCTTCGGCTCGGTGAGCTCTACGCGCTCGACCGCGGGCCGCTGCGGATTCCGTATTGCGTTCCGGTGCCGCTGAATCGTCCGCTGTGGATCGATACTGAGTCGACTCGCGCGGTCGTGCCTGTGGTCGGCGCGTTGCTCGCGCGGCTGCTCGCCGCGGCGCCGGAGCGACAGGCGGTGGTCGACATCATCGACCTCACCGACGCGTTCAGCGGGTTCACCAGCCTGCTCGCGCCGGTGCTGAACGGATCGCCGATCACCGATCACAGTGATATCTCGGCGCGGTTGCAGGCATTGGTCGACGCCGCCGAACTTGCTGAATTGGCCTACACCAGTGGAGCTTTCACCCCGCCCAGCGAGCATCGCGTGCTGCTGGCCGCGGATTTCCCGCACGGGTACCAGGCCTCGGACGCACAACGGATCGGTGCGCTGATCACCCGTGGTGACCTGATCGGATTGTCCACGGTGATCGTCGGGACCAACGAATCCGACTCGACCGACACGACCGTGGCGATGCTCTCGCAGTCCTGCAGGCACCTGCCCACCGTCGGCGGAACCCCGTTGTTCGATCCATGGACCGGCAGCGCGTGGCAGCTGGATCTGGACATGTTGCCGCAGGAGCCGGAACGGCGGGCGCGCTTGATGCGCACCCGGTGAGCGCTCAGCCGCGCGTGAGCGCCACACGCGGTCGCAGGTGCTCGGGCAGCCAGGGCAGCAGTGGATCGGGCATGCGGTCGACGATGCCGCCGACCGGGTCGTCGACGTAGTCGCGCCGCACCAGATCCTCCTCCGGATGATAGATCTGGCGGACGATCACTGCGCACAAGGCGACCACCGCGAGGTCACGCAGCGCCACCGTGCCGGTGAACCATTGCTCGGGCAGGCCCTTGTGGTCCAGGCCGAGGTAGTAGAACATGCGTGGTACCCAGACCAGCGCGTCGATGGTCATCCAGGCCAGCAGGACGCGCCGGTGTGGCAGCGCGAGCACAGCCAGCGGGACCAGCCACAGCGAATACTGCGGGCTCCACACCTTGTTCGTCAGCAGGAACGCCGCGACCGCCAGAAAGCACAGTTGCGCAAGCCGCGGCCGCTGCGGCGCGGTGAGGCCGATGTAGCCGATCAGCCCGCACGCCACGACGAATACCAGCAGTGAGACCGCGTTCAGGATGACGGGCTGCTGTGCGTAGTCGAGCGCTCCGTCGAAGCCGGGCCAGTCGGTGAACGACGTGACCACGTTGTAGATCGAGTCGGGATCGGCGTGCCGGGTGGTATTGAGCCGGAAGAACTCTCGCCATCCGCTCGGGTACAGCGCGGCGATCGGCAGGTTCACCGCCACCCAGGTGGTCAGCGCCGCGACGACTGTGACAATCGCCGCGCCGAGCGGACGGGCGCTGAGGAACTGCACTCGGTATGGGGTCTCCCGCACCCACGCCATGGCGGTGGACCAGCAGTCGATATCGCGGATGCGCAGGCCGAGGTGGGTGCGCGGCGTGCGCTGCATCGGGTCGGCGCGCAGGCACAGCACGAGGATGGGGCCGAGTAGCAGCAGCGGATACAGTTTGGCGGCACCGCCGAGACCGAGCAGCAGTCCGGCAAGCACGGGTTTACGCCGGGCCCAGGCGAGCAGGCCGGTCGCGGCGAAAGCCGTTGCGAGGGCATCGAAATTTGTGAACGCGTGCACGATCACCAGCGGCGAGCAGGCGACCAGCGCCGCGTCCCAGATCCGCCTACCGGCCAGCAGGGCGGTCGCCCCGACGGTGACCAGCCAAGCCATCGCGAGGCCGAACGCGACGACGTTGAAGTAGACGACCACCTGCAGCGCGCCCGGCAGCGGTGAAGCATCCCAGCTCTTGGCGATCCGCATCGAGAGATACTGGTACAGGCCCGAGAGCACCGGGTATTCCATGTACCGCGTCTCCAGGCCACCGTCCGGGGCCGACTCGGTCCACTGCTTCTTGTACGGGAATGCACCTTCGTTCAGCCGTTCCGCGCCGTAGAGCGGAACGGTGTCCGAATAGCACATGGCCACGTACTGGCGGCCGTTACTCCAGTCGAGGGTCAGGCCGCCGTCCGTGCCGGTGGTCTGTTGGATGCAGCCCGCCTTGCCGAACCAGCCGAGCGCGAGGAACACCACCGCGAACGCCATCAGCACCCGCATCGGCGTCCAGAACCGCGCCCGCCCGATCAGGGCGTGATCGCCGACCGGCCCCCCGATAGCCGTGGACAGCTGGGCGGTCAGTGAATCGTTGCGGCTCGGCCGATCTCGCGCGTCCGCCGATCGAAGCTCCGGCGCGAGCGGGCCAGGGGCGACATAGTGGGGACCGTCGGAAGACGCCCTACTCGTCTGCGGCACGCTCCCGTTCATCCGCTGGTCCACCAGTTCCTGATCGGTCACGGCACCCGAGGCTACCTGGAGCGCGGCTCTTGGTTCGGAGCGAGTCGTCTCCGCTCATCCATGCAAAGGCAGGCCATGCAATGGATATTACCTTCCGAAAGCATTTCGCGGATGTTAGGATTCGATCGATCGGTCCTCATTGGGGGAGCGCCGGTCATTCGATAAAGGGGTGGGTATGTTCACGAAATTCATTGTTTCAGTGGCTGTTGCCGGTGTGGCTCTGATCGGCTTTGCCGGCAATGTCGCGGCCGGGCAACCGTCTTACGCGGACTGCCTGAACGGGAAGGGGGTGGCGGACAAGTGCGTCCAGATATCGGATGGCTCGTGGGTGGTCGTGCGGGGCTACTGGCAGTTTACCGATTGCTTGAGCGATGCCGGTGCGCTGGAGCAATGCTATCAGGATCCGAATGGCTTCTGGTACAAGACGCCTAAGTGAGTCCGAACATTCTCGACGGCCCTGATCGGCCTGAACAATGTTCGTGCGGACTGATGTTTTTCGTATGACGGCATTATCGGTGGTTGCCGAATTACGGTAGAGCTGTTACGTAAGAATAACGACATGATCCCCGGTCTGACATATAGCGCAGACCGGGGATGATGTCGTTGTGACGAAGTGGCGGTAGGCGAATTGCGCGGCGCTATTGCGCATTATGGCAAGGCGGCCGACGTCGACTTCGTGACGTCGGACTACCTGCCGCGAGTCGGTGGAGTTCCGTCCTGACCCGAGTTGCCGTTATTGCCTGGCCGGGGTGCGCCCGTGACGGTCGGTGACGAGCCGTCCGTCGGTGCGATCGGTTGACCGGGAAGCGGGCCAGGGCCCTCATCACGCTGTTGCGGACGCTGCTGCTGCGGGGCGGGTTGGATGCCGGGGACCTGGATGTTGACTCCGGGGAAGATCTCCACCTGGGTCGGCGCGACCACGACCGGGGGCAGGAGTGGCGAATCGACGGCAGAGGGCGGGGTATAGGGCGCCGTCCACTCCGGGACACCGGCCTGGCCCTTGATCGGCGCGGGCTTCGGGAAGGTCTCGTTGGTGGTGCCCTGCAGGGCACCGTCCATCGTGGCCTTCCAGATGTCCGAGGGCAGGCCTGAGCCGTAGATCATGCCGCCGCTGTAGTTGCGCAGCGCATCACCCTGCTCGGTGCCGACCCAGACCGCGGTCGCCAACGACGGGGTGTAACCGACCATCCACGCGTCCCGGTTCTCGCCGGTGTCACCGAGCTGAGCGGTGCCGGTCTTTGCGGCCGACTCGCGGCCGCCCGCCAGGTTGTGGTTGCGCGACCAGGCCGCAATGGGCTTCATCGCCGCCGTCACGTTGTCGGCCACCGCGGCTGACACGCGTTGCTCGCCCGCCACCTCACCGCGGTCGAGCAGCACTTGGCCGTCGGCGGAGACCACCTTCTGGACGAAGTGTGGTGCGTGGTAGACGCCGGAGGCCGCCAAGGTCGCGTAGGCGGAAGCCATGTCGAGCGGGCGGGCCTGGTACTGACCGAGCACGATGCCGTTGTTGGGGCCGGAGCCGTCCGGCTCGGTGAGCGTCTTGCCAACGCCCGGAATGGTGTCCGGGATGCCGAGCTTGTGCGCCATGTCGGCGATCTTCCGCGGGCCGTTCTGCATGTCTATCTGCATACGGTAGAAGCTGGTGTTCAGCGACCGCTTCAGCGCCTCGGCGATGGTGCACGTGCCGCATTGCTCACCCTCGACGTTGGTGATCTTGATGCCGTTCACGGTGATCGGTGAGCTGTCGTACATCTGCGAGAGCGGGATGCCGAGCTCCAGGTTCTCGGCGAGGCCGAAGACCTTGAACGAGGAACCGGGCATCAGACCCGCGTTGGCGAAGTCGTAGCCTTGGCCGTCGCTGCCGCCGTAGTACGCGCGGACCGCGCCGCTGTGCGGATCCACCGAGACGACGGCGGTGCGCAGATGTTCCGGCTCGCCTTCCAGCTTCTTGGTCGCCGCATCGACGGCCGCCTGCTGGGCTTTCGGGTCGATCGTGGTGGTGATCTCCAGGCCAGCGGTGTTCATCTGCTGCTCGCTGATGCCCGCGGCCGCCAACTCCTTGAGCACCTGTGTCTTGATCAGGCCTTCCGGACCGCTGTCCAAGCCCTTGTCCTTGGTCGAGTTGACCGGGACGACCTGCGGGAACTGTTGGCTCTGCCGCTCCGGTGCTGCCAGGTTGCCGCCGGAGACCATGCCGTCGAGCACGTAGTTCCAACGGGTCTTGGCGCCCTCCGGGTTCTTCTCCGGATCCAGACCGGACGGCTGCTGGATGGTGGCGGCGAGCACCGCGCCCTCGGCGACGGTCAGCTCTTGTACCGGCTTGCCGAAGTAGGCCTTGGCGGCGGCATCGATGCCGTAGGCGCCGCGGCCGAAGTAGATGGTGTTCAGATAGGCGGCGAGGATCTCGTCCTTGCTCCACTGCCGCGCCATCTTGGCCGAGATGACCAGCTCGTGCATCTTGCGTGAGAGCGAGTGTTCGTCACCGACCAGCGCGTTCTTCACGTACTGCTGGGTGATCGTGGAGCCACCGCCGGCGCTCTCCCTGCCCAGGACGTTGTCCCTGGCGGCCCGCGCGAAGCCGGAGATCGAGAAGCCGGGATTGGTGTAGAAGTCCCGGTCCTCGGCCGCGATCACCGCGTTGCGCACATGTGGCGGGATCTGGTCGATCGTGACGTCGGTCCGGTTGCCGTCCGGCGGAACGACTTTGCTGATCACCGTGGTGCCGTCGGTCGCGAGGATGGTCGCGACCTGATTCGTCTTCAAATCACCGGGCTGGGGCACCGACACCGTCGTGTACGCGGCCAGGAAGATGCCGCTGGGCACCAGGATGGCCAGCACGAGGAAGACGTATATGGTGCGGCGGACGATGCGCCAAGGCGACTTCTTATTCTGCGCGGGCCGACGCCTGCCCGGCCCGTCGGAGCCGCCGCTACCGCCGCCCCGGCGTGGAGGTGGGCCGGACGGGGGGCCGCCGGCGGTCTGTCTGCGTTCGCCGGTGGTGCCGTTGCCGGGGACGCGACGGGCCGTACGGTCGACACCGGGGCGCGGGCCGGTGGCCGGACTCGGCCCGGTGGCTGGACCGCGCCGGTTTCGCTCGGCCACCGCCTCGGTCAGCGAACCGGGGCGCTGGATCTTCTGGGTTTCCTGGCGGCCGGGGGGCGCGGCGCGATTCGGCTGCGGCGGACGGCCCTGCTGCGGAGGAACGCCATGCGGCGGAGGGCCGGGACGACGCGGCGGCTGCGGCCCGCGCGGATCGCCGGGAATCGGTCCGCCGGGACGCGGGCTGGGCGGTGGGCCGGGCCGGGCGCCGGGCGGGGGCCCGGGACGGGGGTTCTGGTACGGGTCGGGACCTGGGTGTGAACTCCGTTGAGTACGGCCGCCATGCGGTTCATCGCCGTAGGGGGAAGTCTCGTAGGGCGAATTCACTGACAAGATCTCCATAACTCGTAACGGTCGAGGTGGCTAGCGGTCGTACGCATCGCGGCGGACGCGTACCGGCTCCGCGAGTCACCCGACGGGCTGATGACCAGGTACTTCATTCGGCGGCAGTGCGCCGGTTCGCTCGCGTCCCCGGGCGGCGGCGCGACGGTGCCGGCGTGGTGCCGAGCACATAGGACTGCACCAGATGATTCCAGCTGCAGGACCGGCATACCTCGACGACATGCACCGAGAACTCCTCGCGAGTCTCGGCGAGGCGCATGAGCTCCTCGGGCGTGCGAGCCGATCCAGCCACCGGTCCGAGGCCGTCGCCGTAGACCCAGGATACGAGCGTCAGTTGTTCTTTCCGGCAGATGGGGCATGTGACCTCGCTCCCCCGACCGTGGAATTTCGCCGCCCGCAGTAGGTAAGGGTTGGCATCACACACCTCGGCGACATCGACACGGCCCGCATAGACGTCAGCCAGCAGCGACCGGCGCCGGAGGGCGTAGTCGACCACTTGCCGCTGAATTCGCACGAGAACCAGAGTAGCGGTGTTGCAATCCCCCCGCCCCAGGCTGTGCAGATTGGCTGGTTTAGATGCGTGCTCGAACGGGCAACAGGCGCCCAGTCGAACTGCGATTCGTCGATGTCCATCGCAACCTCAGGGCACACACGAACGCGTGTTCTCGACCGCGCCAACACGTCCGGACTGACGATGCCGCTTATGCCGAGGAACCGCTCGGCGCCGACGAATACCACGACCGAATGGCGGAGTACGTGGTCGCGAAACGATTGGCGAACTGCATGACTCACCGCCGATCCACAGACGCGGGCCGACGCTCGGTAACTCAGCGTCGATCGGTCGTCGATCACGCGAAAAGCGTTGCGCCGCACGGGATCTACCGAAAGTTATCCTCGTCACACGGGGCTACGCGATGGTGATCGCGCCACTACCCGCGAGCTGATATACCTCCCCGCGCCGATGGTCAGCTGTCCGATCCGGTGCTGAAGATCTATGTGCCGAACAAGAGCGGCGCGTCCGGGTACTTGACAGCCACCTGCACGGGCGAGCCAACTTCGGGTCTCCCGTCCTCTGCCTGACACCATCGCGCAGTGGTGACCACAAGCTGCCACCCAACGCATCCACATCGGCCCGACCCCCGGTTCCGAGCGCAGCGAGACCGAGCATTGCCTCCGTTCGCGGCCCGGCTCGCGTCCGAGCGGCCGACGCGTCCGCGACGAAGTCGCCAGCGGCGGCCGCTCGGACGCGAGCCATAAGGGGGCCGCGAACCCGCCGCGCCCGCGCGGCCAAAGACACAGATGTATCGCTCCGATATAGTGGAAAGTCGCATCCATTGGTTAGGTCTGTACACAGTCAGGGGGTGAAGCCCGGTGCTCGAACTGGCAATTCTCGGGCTGCTCCTCGAATCGCCCATGCACGGTTACGAGCTGCGCAAGCGGCTGACGGGCCTGCTCGGCGCGTTTCGGGCCTTCTCGTACGGGTCGCTCTACCCGACGCTGCGCCGCATGCAGGCGGACGGGTTGATCGCCGAGGAGATGCCGGCGGGCGCGACGACACGCCGTGCGCGCCGCGTCTACCAACTGACTCCGACCGGCCGGGAGCGGTTCAGCGAGCTGCTCGCCGACACCGGACCGCAGAACTACACCGACGACGGCTTCGGCGTTCACCTCGCCTTCTTCAGTCGCACCCCGGCGGAAGCGCGGATGCGAATCCTGGAGGGCAGGCGGCGTCAGGTCGAGGAGCGCCGAGAGGGGCTTCGGGAGGCGATCAAGAAGGCCAGCGGGTCCTTCGATCGCTACACCCGGCAGCTCCATCAACTCGGACTCGAATCAAGCGAGCGCGAAGTGCGCTGGCTCAACGAGTTGATTGCGGCGGAGCAATCGACGAAGGCGGCACCACAGAAAGAGGGAAATATCGGCCATGAGTGACGTCAATAAGGCTGACAACGCCACAGAAGTTCGCGTCGCCATCGTAGGTGTGGGCAACTGCGCCTCTTCGCTGGTCCAGGGCGTGCAGTACTACAAGGACGCGGACGATTCCGCGACGGTTCCCGGCCTGATGCATGTGAAGTTCGGGCCGTACCACGTCCGCGACGTCACGTTCGTCGCCGCGTTCGACGTGGACGCGAAGAAGGTCGGCTTCGATCTGGCCGAGGCGATCTTCGCCAGCGAGAACAACACGATCAAGATCTCCGACGTGCCCCCGAGCGACGTCGTTGTGCAGCGTGGCCCCACCCTGGACGGTATCGGCAAGTACTACGCGGAGACCATCGAGCTGTCCGAGGCGGAACCGGTCGACGTGGTGAAGGTCCTGAAGGACAACGACGTCGACGTGCTGGTGTCCTACCTGCCGGTGGGCTCGGAGGAGGCCGACAAGTTCTATGCGCAGTGCGCCATCGACGCGGGCGTCGCCTTTGTCAACGCGCTGCCGGTGTTCATCGCCTCCGACCCGGTGTGGGCGGAGAAGTTCACCAAGGCCGGCATCCCGATCGTCGGCGACGACATCAAGAGCCAGGTCGGCGCGACCATCACCCACCGCGTGATGGCCAAGCTGTTCGAAGACCGCGGCGTGCAGCTCGATCGCACCATGCAGCTCAACGTCGGCGGCAACATGGACTTCAAGAACATGCTCGAGCGCGAGCGCCTGGAGTCGAAGAAGATCTCCAAGACCCAGGCCGTCACGAGCAACCTGAAGAAGGAGCTCGGCGCCAACGACGTGCACATCGGCCCGTCCGACCATGTCGGCTGGCTGGACGACCGCAAGTGGGCCTACGTCCGCTTGGAGGGCCGCGCCTTCGGCGATGTGCCGCTGAACCTGGAGTACAAGCTCGAGGTGTGGGACTCGCCGAACTCGGCAGGCATCATCATCGACGCCGTGCGCGCGGCGAAGATCGCCAAAGACCGCGGTATCGGCGGACCGGTCATCCCTGCCTCGGCCTACCTGATGAAGTCTCCGCCCAAGCAGCTGGCCGACGACATCGCCCGCACCCAGCTCGAGTCGTTCATTATCGGCGCGGAGTAATTCACCGCACTATGTCACGAGGTGTCGGCCGGAGGCGAAATGCCTTCGGCCGACTTGCCGAGTGCTACCGGCCCCGGTAGGCGTCTTTGCGCCAGCCGACCTTCACCCCGAGGATCACCAGCACGCCGTTGTCCACCCGGTAGGCGCTCGGTGATAATTCAGTCCAGCGAGACGTATACCTCCACCGAGGCGGGTCCGGTATAGCGCTCGATCTCGGCCGTATGTGAGCGAGTGATGGTTCCCGCGTTCTCCGCCTTCGCGACCTGGGCCCATGCGGTGCGCAGCAGGTCGTAGGGCTTGTCCGAGACGACGAACCGCGCATAGCGGCCCTGCGGGATGATGGTGAGCACGTCACCCGCGTCCATGTCCGTCATGGCCGCGACCTCGTAGCCGAGCACGGCGACGGCATGGTCGTTCTGGTCGATATAGGCGGCCACCCTCGGCACGTTCTTATCCCGCGCCAGATACCGGTCCCAGGTGAAGTTCACCAGGTCGAGGTCGCGCGCGGTCACCTCGCGGCCGGCGAGCGGAATGGTGAGTCCCGCGACCATGCTCTGTTCCAAAGTGACGATCTCGAAATCCACAGTCCGTTCCTACCCGTTGACCTGATCGTCTGCCAGTGCCACGAAGACTTCCACCGTGCGGGCGTCGGGATAATGCTCCCAGTCGCCGGTGTAGGCGCGCACAAGTCGGCCGGCGGCTTCGGCGTCCCAGACCGACCGCCAGATGCTCACGATGGTGTCACCCAAATCGTCCCCGCTGGCGATGAACCGGGCGAACCGGCCGCCGGGCACCCGGGCGAGCACATCACCAGGCAGCAAATCGGCAAGGCTGTGACAGCGGTAGCCGACGATATGGGTCAGGTACGAATTGATTTCCGGCGCATGGTCGACGTACGCCGTGGTCGGTGGCCCGGGCAGCTTGCGAGCCAGATTGCGCTTCCACGCCTCTTCGACTTTCGCGCGGCGCGGACCCTCGACCGCGAGCGCCGGGCTGCGAAGCACAGTTCCCGCCACCAGCGTCTCGGGTTGGTCAACGACATTGAAATCCACCGGCGTAGCCCCTATGTCTCGTCTTCCGTCGTCGCTCGAGCGCATATCCTCCCGCATCGTTCCCGCGGTATCGGCGTCGGCCTGTTTCCGACGCACTCGCTGTTCGCTCTCACTCTGGCAAACGATGCTGCCATGTCATGCGTTCCCCCGGGCCACGGAAGGTCACAGCATCATCGCTATCCCGGCACGGGGATGCTCAGCCCGGGGAAAATCTCGACTTCCTTCGGCGCCTCGGTGGTCGGCGGGATGACGACGGCGGGTTCGCGCGCGGACGTCTGCGGCGGGTTCAGAATGTCGTAGGCGCCGCCGGAGGGCTTGCTCTGGAGTGGCTGCGCCGGGCTCGGCGTGCCGGGGAACTGTTCGATCGGGGTGCCGTCCAGCGCGTCGTCCATGACCTGCTTCCAGATGTCGGCGGGCAGGCCGGAGCCGTAGATGTCGCCGCCGCGCGCGGTCCGGATCGGCTCCGACTGCTCGGTGCCGATCCACACCGCTGTGGACAGCGAGGGTGTAAAGCCGATCATCCACGCGTCCTTGTTCAGGTCGGTCTCGCCGAGCTGCGTGGTTCCGGTCTTTGCGGCCGAGGGACGGTCGGCCGCCAGCGCGTGCCCGTTGGAGTAGGCAGCGATCGGGGTCATCGCCTGGATGGTGTTCTCCGCGATCGCGCGCGGGATACGTTGCTGTCCCGGCGGCATCTGCTTGCCGACCTGCCGGTCGGGCGCGCCGCGATCCAGCAACACCCGGCCGTCGGCGGTCACCACCCGCTGCACGAAGTACGGCTGGTGGTAGACGCCCGACGCGCCGACCGTGGCGTAGGCCGAAGCCATGTCGATGGGACGGACCACGTACTGGCCGAGAACGACGCCATTCAGCGGCTTTCCGCCACCCTCGGCCAGGGTCTTGCCCGCGACACCGGGGATCTCCTCCGGGATGCCCGCCGCGTGCGCCGCGTCGGCGATCGACTGTGGCCCGTCGGACATCGACATGGTGAGCCGATAGAAACTGGTGTTCAGCGAGCGCTTCAGCGCCTCGGCCATGGTGCACTTGCCGCACGACTCGCCGTCCACGTTGGTGATCCTGACGCCGTCGTCGGTCAGCGGCGAGCTGTCCAGCACGCGGGTCAGCGGAATGCTCTGCTGCTGCGCGGCGATCACCGCGAAGATCTTGAACGCCGACCCGGTCTGCAGCGGCGCCTGGGCGAAGTCGTAACCGATGCCGTCGTCGCCGCCGAAGTATGCGCGCACCGCGCCGGAGCGCGGGTCGACCGACACCACCGAGGCACGTAGCTGCGGCGGCTGCGAGGCCAGCCGGTCGTGCACCGCGCCGAGCACCGCCTGCTGGGTCCTGGCGTCGATAGTGGTGGTGATCTGCAGTGCGCCGGTATTCAGCTCGCGCTCGCTGATGCCGGAGGCGCGCAGCTCGCGCAACACTTGGTTGCGGATCAGTCCTTCCGGACCACGGGCCACGCTGTCGTCGGGGATCTGCCCGATCGAGATGATCGACGGGAACACCACCGCGTCGCGATCGCCCGGTGCGAGCACACCCATCTCGACCATGCCATCGAGCACGTATGCCCAGCGCGCCTTCAGGTCCGCGAGATGGGTTTCCGGATCCAGGATCGACGGCGTCCTGATCAGCGCCGCGATCACGGCGCCCTCGGCGAGGGTCAGCTGGTTCACCGGCTTGTCGAAGTAGGCCCGTGCCGCCGCGGCGATCCCGTAAGAGGCGCGGCCATAGTAGATGGTGTTGAGGTAGGCGGCGAGGATGTCGTCCTTGCTCCACTGCCGCGCCATCTTCGCCGCAATGACCAGCTCGCGCATCTTGCGTGTGACCGTGCGTTCGGAGCCGAGGAAGGCATTCTTCACATACTGCTGGGTGATCGTGGAGCCGCCGCCCGCGTCGTCGCGGCCGAGCACATTGTCGCGAACGGCGCGCAGGAAGCCGGAGCTCGAGTAGCCGGGATTGGTGTAGAAGTTGCGATCCTCGGCGGAGAGCACCGCGTCGCGCACCGGCCGCGGCACCTCCGACAGGAGGATCGGGGTCCGATTGCCCTCCGGCGGAACGACCTTCGCGATCACGGTGCTGCCGTCTGCGGCCAGGATGGTGGCGGCCTGATTCGTCTGCATCGCGGCCGGGTCCGGTATCTCCGCACTCCAGTACACGAGCACCGACATCAGTGCGGGCACCACGCCGAAAAGGATGAACAAGGCCAGCAGCAGCCGGCGGAAGCGTTCACCTCTGCTGGGCGGCCGCCGATTCGGGTCTGGTGCCGGTCGTGTGGCGGGAGGTCGCGACTTTCGGCGAGCTGCCTTCTGTTCGCGTATCGGCCGGGCGTTCCGGTTTGTCGCCTTCGGCCGTTCGCTCCAGCCCGCGATCGACGCATACGGTGCGGTCGGGGGAGTGCCCTTGGAGCCGCGCCTATGCTCTCGCGGTTTGCGGAACGAGCTCACGATCATCTCCTCCCGGAGCGTCGGACAACACCTGCACACACGATCGGAAACGAGCTGTGTTTATTTTGCAGCGCCTGCGGCGCTGCGTGTTCGCGGCCCCCTCTTGGCTCGCGTTCGAGCGGGCGAGACTCGCGATTGCTTCGCACGCGCTTCGCCCACTCGGACGCGAGTCGGGCCGCGAACGGTGCTCGTAAGACTCGCACTTCGGGGGGGTTGGTGGGGCGAAAACGGGCGGTATGTTTTTGCGGTGGGGCAATGGTCGGTGGGATGGTGGCGCTTTCCTGTAGGCGGCTTGTAGTGCGGTGATTGACGGGTCGCCGGGTGTCGACCGGAGTCCTTCCGCCGCTGGCGATTTTGTCGCGAGAGGGCGGGCCGGCGTGATGGGAGCCTGGACGGAGCGGGTGCTCGTGGCTCGCGTCGTCGTGGGCGGTCGTCGCCGTTTGTCTCGGGCCGTGCGGAATTCGTCTGGCGGCAGGTGTGTCCGCCGGGGTGCGCTAGCTCTTCACGCCGCCTGCGGTGAGGCCCGAGATGATTCGGCGCTGGAACAGCAGGACCATGATAACCAGCGGGATCGTGACCATCGTTCCCGCCGCCATGATCGCGGCGTACGGCTGCACCAGCGGATTGTTGCCGGAGAAGCGGGCGATCGCGACGGTGACGGGTTCGGTCTTGTCGCTGGAAAGCAGGCGGGCCAAAAGGTATTCGTTCACCGCCGCGATGAACGCAAGGATCGCGGTGGTGAAAACGGCCGGCGCGGCAAGCGGCAGCATGACCAGACGGAACGCCTGCATCTTGGTGGCGCCGTCGATCCGCGCCGCCTCCTCGAGCTCCCACGGCAGTTCGGCGAAGAAGGACGCGAGGATATAGACCGTCATCGGCAGTACGAAGGAGATGTTCGGGATGATCATCGCCTGGTACTCGCCGATCCAGCCGATGCTGGTGAACAGCTGGAACAACGGCGTCACCAGCACGACAACGGGGAACATCGATGCGCTGAGGATCAGCCCCGACACCAGGTACTTGCCGTGGAAGGTGAGCCGCGCCAGCGCGTACGCGGCGAACACGCCGATCACCAGCGCGATCACCGTGGTGACCGCGCCGATGAGCACGCTGTTCACCAGCGCCTTGCCGAAGTCGTTGCCGCGGCTGGTGTCGAACGCGTTGCGTAAGTTCTCCAACGTGATGTGCGTCGGCCACGGGGTGTTGTCGAAGGTGTAGTCGGGGTCGCGGAACGCGGTGACCGCCATCCAGTAGAACGGCGCGAGACCCCAGACGAGCACGATCAGGGCGCCGAGATACAGCCGGACCGAGCCGATCCGCTTGGTCCACGCAACCGTTCGAGTGGCGGGTTTTCTCGTCGTCTGCACGGACATCAGCGCGCCTTCCGTGTCATGCGAGACATCCGGTCGGACCGGACAAGCGCTGCGCGATGGTGTCTCATCCTGCCCTGCGGTGTCATGCGGGACACCCGCACCCGGTCGGGCAGGATGAGCGCTGCGCGATGGTGTCTCATCCTGCCCTGCGGTGTCATGCGGGACACCCGCACCCGGTCGGGCAGGATGAGCGCTGCGCGATGGTGTCTCATCCTGCCCTCCGCTGCTCTTCCTGGGTCCGAACCGCATTGGCGCCCAAAATCTTCACCAGCACGAACGCCACCGCGAAGATCAGAAGGAAGGTGATCGTCGACAATGCGGCCGCGCTGTTCGGGCCCTGCCGCACCTGCTCGACCACCAGAATCGACACCGTGCGGGTGGACGGGTTGCCCAGCGTCATGATCGCGGGCAGGTCGAACATGCGCAGCGCGTCCATGGTGCGGAACAGCACCGCGACCAGCAGCGCGGGCTTCAGCAGCGGCAGCGTGATCTGGGTGAACCGCTGCCAGGCCGACGCGCCGTCGACCCGCGCGGCCTCGTACACGTCGGCCGGGATCACTTGCAGACCGGCGAGCAGAAGCAGCGCCATGAACGGCGTCGTCTTCCACACGTCGGCCGCGATCACCGCGAACCGCGCGGGCCACGCGTCGGAGGTCCACAGGATGTGCGTGCCGAGAACCCGGTTCACCACGCCGTCGTATTGGAACATGAACTCCCACAGCCGCGCCGTGACCGCAGTCGGGATCGCCCACGGAATCAGCACCGCCGCGCGCAGCAGCGCCCTGCCGCGGAAGGTCTTGCCCATCACCATGGCCATGCCGAGGCCCAGCGTCGCCTCGAGCGTCACGGTCACGACCGTGAGGAACAGCGTGACCCCGATGGCCAGCCAGAACTGCGAGCCGAGGTTGCCGGTCGGACAGGACACCGCCTCGCCGCCGACGACCTGGCACTGCTGCAGCAGCCAGTGTGTGTAGTTCGAAATCCCGGCGCTGCCGCCCTCGACGAACATGCCGGTCGCTGGATCGAGCCCGGGGTCTTTCTGGAAGGACATCCACAGCGCCCGGAACACCGGATACCCGATGACAACCGCGAGTGCGAGTAGCACGGGCGTGACGAACAGCCAGGCCTTGCCGGAGCGTCGCAGCTCCAGGGCCACCGTCGCGCCGAAGCCGGGTCTGATCGGAAGGGACTCGTCTTTCGGCACGCTGGTCGCCGCTCCCGAGGGATCCGACACCGGTTCTCTCTCCTGCGGGTTTGTCGGGTCCGTTGCGCTCACCGCTTACGATCCGGCGGTCTCGATGCCCTTCTGCATACCGGTGATCGCGTCGTCGACGGACTTGGTTCCGTTCAACGCAGCATAGGCGTTGTCCTGGATTGCCTTCGACACCGCGGGATAGAACGGGGTCACCGGGCGCGGCACCGCGCTGGAGATGGAGTCCTTGAGCGCGGGCAGGTACGGCATCTTCGCGATCAGGGCGGGGTCGTCGTACATCGACGCGCGCACCGACGGCAGAGCACCGGAGGCGACGATGTGCTGTGCGTCCTCGCCGATCAGAAAGCGCAGGAAGTCGAGGGCGGTGGCCTTGTTCTTGGAGTACGCGCTGATCGCCGCGTTGTAGCCGCCGAGGGTGGAGGCACCGACGCCGTTCTCGCCGGGGAGCGGCGCGACCGCGAACTTGTCCTTCACCTCGGACGCCTCGCCGCCCACATCACCGAAGGTAGACGGCCACGAACGCAGGAACATCAGCTTGCCTTGCGCGAAGGCGTTGCTGGACTCCGGCTCTTTGAAGGTGATGGCTTCCTTCGGGATGTCGCCGTTCTTGTACGCGTCCACCAGGACGTTGAGTCCGGCGCGCGATTGCGGGCTGTTCACCGTGGGTGTTTTGCCGTCGGCGCCGACGAAGCTCCCACCGTAGGCGTTGATCACCTCCGCCGCGTTCACGGTCAGGCCCTCGTACGGCGCGAACTGGCCCGCGTAGCAGCCGATGTTCTGCTCGCGCGCGATGGGGCACTGAGCGAGCATCTCGTTCCAGGTCTTGGGTGGGTTGGGCACCAGATCTTTGCGGTAGAACAGCAGGCCGCCATTCGTGTTGCGCGGGGCGGCGTAGAGGGTGTTGTTGTAGGTGGCGCTGGCGACCGGCGGGGAGAGCAGCGTGGAGGTGTCGATCGTGAAGGAGTCCTTCAGCGGCTGGATCCAGCCCTTGGCGGCGAACTCGGCAGTCCACGGAACGTCGAGGGCGACCACGTCGTAGTTGGACTGCTTGGAGCGCATGTGCTCGACCAGGTCGTCGTACTGTTGCGAGGCGTCGTTCGACTGCTCCTTGAACGTCACCTGCTCGTCCGGGTGCGTGGCATTCCAACGCTCGATCAGTTGCTTGACCGCACCGGTCTCGGAGGTGTCCTTACCCTCGACGTAGGTGATCGGGCCGCGGCCGGTGAGGTTCTGGCTGGTCGGGCTGCCGCTGTTGTCGCTGGAGCAGGCGCTGGTGAACGTCGTGGCCAGCAGTGCGACCGACGCGGCCGCCACCGCGGCGCGCGGTACGAGCGACGAACGTAGGGTCGACACCTTTTTCACAGCCATCGCGGACACTCCAGAATCATTCGTGAGCGGCAGCACACCCTGCCGGTGCACAAGGCAACATACATGGTGTTGATGTGACATGCGGGGTTGCGGCGGGAAGTCCTCGCTAGGCTTGCGTGTGATGATTTCGCCGAACGCGGTCCCCGATCGGATGCTCACCCGCATCGGTGGACTGCTGCGCAAGGCCGAATCCACCGACAACGAACACGAGGCCGAGGCGTTCCTCGCGGCGGCCCAGCGGCTGGCCACCAGATCCTCCATCGACCTCGCGGTGGCGCGGGCACACGTCGCGGGACGTGAGCGCAGACCGACGCCGGTGCAGCGGATCATCCCGATCGGCGAGCCGGGCAAACGCGGGTTGCGCACCTACGTCCAGTTGTTCGTCGCGATCGCGTCGGCCAACGACGTGCGCTGCGATGTCGCCAGGACGTCGACGCAGGTCTACGCCTTCGGCTTCGACTCGGACATCAATACTTGCGAGGCGCTGTACACGAGCCTGCTGGTGCAGATGGTGCGCGCGTCCGACCAGTACATCAAGTCGGGGGCCTACCGGTCGGCAACCGTGGAGAAGGTTGTCGTGGAGAAGCGGTGGGGGCGGCAGGTACGACGCCGGGTGCAGGCTCCGCTCGCGGGAGTGACGGCGCGGCTGAACTTCCAGATGGCGTTCGCGGCGCGGATCGGGCAGCGGTTGGCCGCGGTGAAGGCAGAGGTGGAAGCGGAGGCGTTGCCCGAGGACAGCACGGCGACCGGTACCGCGCTGGCGTTGCGCGACAAGGAAATCCAGCTCACCGACTTCTACTCACGGACTTCGGAGGCCCGCGGCACCTGGCGCGGGCCGCAGGCCTCTGCCGGGCATTCCGCGGCGGCGCGACAGGCGGGTGACCGCGCGGGAAAGGCCGCACGGATTGGTATGTCGCCCGAACTTCCCGCTGCCCGTGGGCAATTGGCTACGCCTGACTCGCCCGGTGGATCCGCGTGAGTACTGTGCATGACGGCGACAGCACGGCTGGCCCCGGCAGCCGTTCGTTACGGGTGCCGATCCCGAGTCACGCTGCGAGTACTCCGCGATGACGACCGCACGGTCCGCCGCGCGTGTACCTCGGGTGTTCGTCGTCGGCTCGCGAGTGGCGACTCGTCCTGAGTCGGTCGCGACAGGCGCAGGGCAGTGCCGGTGACCGTGCGCGACAGCCAGCGCGCCAAGGTGTACGACGCCGAACAGCTGGTGCGCGGGATGTTCGACCGCGCGGATGAGCACGGCGTCCGCACTGTCGAGCTCTACGGCTCCCAGCTCACGCTGCCGATCGAGCGCCGCTTCGCCTCCGTCGAGTCGGTGCAGAGCTATGCCGACAAGGTGTTTGCCCTCAATTGGGTTCGAGCGCAATGGCCTCGCGCCGCCGTTTCTGTTCGCGTCCGCTCCCGTGCTGGAGCGGCCGCCGCCCATTACGAGGCGGGCGACGCGGTCCTCGCGGTGCCGCTGCACACCGGCGGTACTGCCTGGGCCCTGCGCGAGCTGGTGGTTCTGCACGAACTGGCGCATCATCTCGAGTCCGCCCCCGCCGCGGTGGCCCCGCACGGTCCCGAATTCTGCGGCCGGTACCTGGACCTGGTCGACGGCGTCGTCGGCCCCGAAGCGGCGCTGCTCTTGCGCGCCACCATGCTCGGCTGCGGCGTGCGACTCGGGTGAGTGTGCTTGGCTGGGCCGTCTGGATCCACGAGTCGGGTGGGCTGCGCGTCGGGCGGACTGGTTGCCGCGCTGTGCGGTTCGCCGCAGCTACGGGTGTCGGGCCGAGCCGCGCCTTCGGCCGGCCGGGCCGTGTGGTTGCCCGGGGTTCGGTTGGACGGAGCTGCGGGGTGGGATGGAGACCGTGCTGCGAATCCTCGTGGACGACGTCGCGTACAAGGTGGGCGAATCTGCCCGCCTCGTCCTCCCGAATCCTCGAGATGCTCGAGGAAGCTGCGACCGGTTACGCGGCCCACTGCCGCTGCTTGATATCGACCGCTACTGACCCTAGCCTGCCCTCGCTCATAGAATAGTTTGTTGTCGTTACCGAGCACAGCCTCTTTCGGCTCTATCGTGGGAAGCATGCTCGATGATGTGGATATCGATTGGACAGCGAGCAGTCAACTCACATCATTCGATGAGGTGTGTGCACTGTTCGATCGAGTGTTTGCCGAGCCGCCTTACAGTTGGGGCCTAGTCCAGTCGGAGCGGCACCGCGCGGTATTGGCCTCGCGCGCAGAGGAGCCCGGGTTCATGTTGATCGTGGTTCGCGCAGCGAACTGTATGGTGGCAGCCGCGTATGGGTTTCCCGCTGACGGCCGCTGGTGGAAGGACGTTCATCCGATGAGTGCTTCCGAAAAGGACACATTTACGGTCAGTGGGATAGCGGTGGACGTGCCTTGGCGTCGACACGGACTCGGCCGCCGAATGCTTGCTCAACTTCTCGACAGTTGCGGCAAGGAGTGGGCCGCCGTGGCCGTTCTACCGAACGCTACTGAGGCACAACATTTTTACTCGAGCATCGGGTGGCGGTTCGTCGGCCGGAAACACTTGGCTCCCCCGTCGCCAATCGAATTCCTTGAGATCTATTCGATCAAACTGTCCAACTTGTAACTGGCCAGCAGACTGTCTAGTTCCTTGACTGCGGTTGCATCAGCACAATTGTTCAAGCTCGACCGTGCTTGCCGAAGACTGGCGGCGAGCCTAGCTGAGCGGGTTGCGGCGACAACTTCCGCGGTTTTTCCAAGATTATCGACAGCCTCGTCGACGTTACCTAGTGCTACCTGAGCCTGGGCCAGATCAAGCATGGAGAACGCGCGGTCGCGAATGAATGAATTATCGGTTATTGCCATTGATAGCTTCGCGGATTCCTCCGCCTTGTGTGCATCTCCAAGTTTGAGATAGCAATGGCTGTGGGCGGCCGAGCTCAACGCTGGGCTGTAAAAATAGGCAAGCGATGTCGCACGTGCATGATCGGGAACGTCGGTCATTGCGGCGTTTATCTCCAAGGCGGCCAAACAGGCATGCTCCGCGCCGATACCCGCGTACGCACGCGCTGCCATCTCGGCGGTATCTGCTCGAAGTAGGGGATCATCGCTTAGCTCTGCCCAGTGCATCGCAGCAGCGGCGTGATCCACGGCCACCCGGTAGTTCCCCTGCCAGGTAGCTAGATGACTCATGTGCGAAAGAACAAATACCGCAACGTTTACATTCTCGGCTTCGTGAGCGGCGATCCGTGCTTTTTCATACAAGAGACCGGCCGCAGTGAAATCTCCGAGATCGAAATGGAGCCATCCAGCAAATCGACACAGGTCAGCGTATAAGCTGATCAGTCGCGCCCGTAACCGCACCGGACAGTCGCCAAGCAGCGAATCAACGAGACGTGCCTGCGCAAGGACAGTACCGAGTGCCGCAGCTGCTCCGAGTGCGTCATCCTGCCGCTTCGCGGATTCCAATACAGTTTCGATGCTCGCCACTAATTGCTCATCGACTGGCGATTGCGCAGGCTTGGTGCCGACGGCGGCGGCCAGGGCTCCGGCTCCGATACCAGTGACTACCGTGCGACGTGATAGTGACACGAGGACGACCTCTCCAGAGGCGGTTCGGGCCGGAACCCAGACCTGGTCGGCATCATCGACACCCAACACGGTCGGCGCGAGCTGACCGAGAGTGTCACTCGCCAGCGTAACCGGCCCGGGCGAACTCGGATCGACTTCGTTGTGGTCTTCGCCGTAGCCCGTCAATGCCTGCTCGAACCGTGCGACAGCTTCGCTTGATGCCGCCGCGAGCGCATCTTCGAGGATGAGGCGGCTGGAGGGCCGCAATCTCGCGGCCTTCCCCTCGAGCTCCCAAGTTTTGACCGTTCGCGGCGCAATCCTCAGTTTCTCGGCGAACTTGTCGACGCTGAGCAGCATGGCCTCACGCAGCGCCTTGGATTCAATGCCTGTCCAGCGATACACAATCATCGACCCAGCTCCACCCCTGCTCGTGCCGCCGTTGTGGATCGAAAGCTACACCCGGTCAACCAAGTACGTCATGTATTCGGCAGATGCGTGCGGGCTGAAACTGCACGGGGACTGCACCGTTACGTTCTGGTTGCTTCCACCGCCGTCAACCACGCTGAATCAGCATCCGTCGCCGGGAGTTGCGGGCGATCCGTCATCCCGGATACACGAAACCGGTTGGCGGAGAGAGGTTCCGTGCGATCGGTCCGGCGTCGGGTGCCCACCAACAGAACACACACGACGCGCCTGGGGGTAAAGACCAAATGCCTATAGCTCTGTTGATCGCCTTCACCGTTGCTGCAGTCTTCTACGGCACGATCTGTTTCTTCGATCGGCCCGTGAGAAGCACTGAAACGTGCCATACCGCACCCGATACTCCGTACACCCCGGATGACGCACATCTGGTGTGGCAGGCGCGGATCGGCTGCGACACCGAAACGTGCGCCGACAAAGCCGCCGCACTCGACGTCCTCATCGAAGCCAAGATCGTCAAGCCATGGCGGGCCGTCCGATGACCACCCTCGCCGACGCCGAACAGTGGCGGCACTTCCACCGCAGCTGTTACGCCGAGACCCCAATTCGTTCGCTGGACCAGGCCCGATTCGTGACCAACGTCCACGCCGGTCACGGGCACACCTGCCTCCAGTACTTCGCCGCAACCGCGTACATCATGGGCTCCGGGGACGGAGCCGAACATGCCGAGTGACAACGAGCCAATCGGCATCAGGCAGAGCCACATCGACGGCACATGGTCGATCATCGGCGCCGACGGCTGGCCGTACAGCCCCGAGGAAACCGCCGAGCTGATCAGGGACACCGGCGGCGGCCAGTCGCTGGAGCTGCTCCAACGAGTCTCTGACGCTCTGTGCGCGCTGGCGAGGAAATCAGATGGCGCTCAGTAGATCGCAGGCGAAGGTGCTCGGCGCTCTGACCCAGGGCGAGCCGATGACTACGCAGGAACTGAGCCTCCGGACAGGTCTCGCGACGGCGACTGCACGGGCCGCGGCGGCATTCCTCGCTTACGACGGGTGGGCGAGCAGCACCGACAGGGTTCCGACCTACTGGCAGATCACCGACTGCGGCCGACGTCTCGCCGCGACACGCCCCTATCGCGAATACCGGACCGCCAACGCCTGAGTTCGGCAGCCCTCCATAGAACGTCCCGGCAATGGTCGGGATTCAGTGAAGAACCGAGTTAGGAGACCGCATGAACGAGCTTTATGGTCTTGGTCCTGATGGTGCCTCGATCGACGTTTGGACCGACTGGAACGTCCAAGCCAACGCGGACGACGACGGCCAGGACTGAGCTCGCCGAAGGGTGTCCATCCGAAGCCTTCTACCAGGCGCGCGAAACCCCCGGCGCAGACGGAACGGACGCCATATCGCCTCCTGAAGGTCGATTCGTTTGTGGTTTGGCCGGGTTGTGTGTCGTCAGCGCTATGCCTTCGGGCTCTGCCGAACCAGTGCCGAGACGCGGGTCAATCGCTCCTGCCACCAGGCGGTGCGGGCGGTGTCGGGGTGGCGGTAGCGCTCCACTAGTGCTGGGTCCGGTTGGGGCGGGGTGCGCGGGACGGTGAGGTAGCCGTCCACTGGGCGGAAAGAGTCCGGTACCACGTCGCCGGTGAGCAGGCTCAAAGTGCCGAGGCCGCAGGCGAAGTCGAGTTCGGGAAGCGCACCGGCCAGCGCGAGCTGGGCGGCGAGGCCGACGCTGGTTTCCAAGGCAGAGGAGACCACGCAGGGCAGGCCCGCGGACTCAGCCACCTGAAGGGCGCGGCGAACGCCGCCCAGCGGCGTGCATTTGAGTACGGCGATATCGGCGGCCCCGGCGACCGCCACCCGCAGCGGGTCTTCGGCGCGGCGGATGGATTCGTCGGCGGCGATGCGGACCTCGACCCGGCGACGCACGGCGGCGAGTTCCTCGATGGTCCGACACGGCTGTTCGACGTACTCCAGACCGCCCGCGGCCTTGTCGATCCGGCTGATGTGCGCGACGGCGGTGTCTATGTCCCACACCGCGTTGGCGTCGACGCGGATCGCACCGTCCGGGCCGAGTGCGTCGCGCACCGCCTCCACCCTGGCCACATCCTCCGCGAGCGATTCGGGATGGTCGGCGACCTTCACCTTGGCGGTGCGGCACCCGGACCCGGCGACGATGGCATGCGCCCGCTCCGGATCGACCGCGGGCACGGTGCAGTTGATCGGGATCCGATCCCGTATCGGCTTCGGCCATCCCACCGTGACCTGCTCCAGCGCGGTGGACAGCCAGCCCGCGGCCTCCCGGTCGTCGTACTCGGGAAAGGGGCAGAATTCGCCCCATCCGAGCGGGCCATGGATCAGCATCCCTTCGCGCACCGTGATGCCACGGAAACGGGTGCGCATCGGAATGGCGTAGACGACGCTCTGCGCTGCGGAATCGCTCATCGCCGCCCAGCCTATTCGAGATATCGCGCACGCAGGACAACTGCTGCACCGAGTACCTCACCTGGGCTTTCGTCGTGTCCTGGGGCGGCACCGCACTCGCGTTGCTCGGCTTTCTCGCGCTGCTCGTCGTAGCAGTGGCCAAGCGCTGGTACCTCTGGTTATGGCCGGTGCTGGCGATACTGCTGATCGTCGGCTCGTTCTTCGGCGGGGTCGCGCTGGCTGCCCAGGTCCACATTGGACCGTGAATGGTCGAGATGCCGTGCGGCCGTCGACAAGTCATGCTGAAGGTATGGCGCGGCATCCACGGCGGCGGTTGACCGATATCCTGCGCGCGGCGCTCGGCTCGGTGATCGCCGTCGGATTCGGCTGGCTGATCGCCTCTTTTGTCCCGCTCTACGAAATGCTCGCCCGCGACGCGGACGGCTCTCGCTGCGTCGGGTACCTGCCGTGGGCGCAGGTCGTCGCGTGGACGGGGATCGTGGCTTCGGTGATCGCCGCGGCGGTCTCGATGGTGGAGAAGATGCGCGACGGCAGGCCGATCGCATGGACCCCGCTGGTGGCGGTGCCGCTGATCGTCGAATCCTGGTTGGTCGGATT
Source organism: Nocardia sp. 2TAF39 (assembly GCF_052114905.1). Classification (NCBI taxonomy): domain Bacteria; kingdom Bacillati; phylum Actinomycetota; class Actinomycetes; order Mycobacteriales; family Nocardiaceae; genus Nocardia; species Nocardia sp. 2TAF39. The sequence continues at coordinate 69,369 of NZ_JBFRFQ010000019.1, read as the reverse complement.
CGTGATCGCGATGGTGCTCGTCTCGATCTGAGCGCGGTACCCGACCCGCTACGGGTACCGCGCGAGAACTCAAAGCCGCTCGAGGATCGTGGCGTTCGCCAGTCCGCCTGCTTCGCACATGGTTTGCAGGCCATACCGGGCACCACGATCCTGCATCGCGTGGACCAGCGTGGTCATCAGGCGTGCGCCGGACGCGCCGAGGGGGTGCCCGATCGCGATAGCGCCGCCGTTGACGTTGACCTTGCCGAGGTCGGCCCCGGTGTCGTTCGCCCAGGCGAGCACCACCGGCGAGAAGGCCTCGTTGATCTCGATCAGGTCGATATCGGAGAGCTGAAGTCCGGCGCGCTGCAGCACCTTCTCGGTCGCCGGGATCACCGCGGTGAGCATCAGCAGCGGGTCGTCACCGGCCACGGCGAAGCTGTGCAGCCGGGCGAGCGGCTTCAGACCCAACTCCTCGGCGCGGTCGCTGGTCATAATCAGCACCGCCGCGCTGCCGTCGCTGACCTGGCTCGCGGTCGCCGCGGTGATTTCCCAGCCGATCTGCGGGAAGCGGGCGGCCATAGCCGGGTCGTAGTAGGCGGGGCGTAGCTGGGCCAAGGTTTCCAGCGTGCTGCCGACCCGGATGCCCTCGTCGGTACTGAGCCCGTTGATCGGCGCCAGCTCCCTGGCGAACAACCCGTTCTTGGTGGCGAGTGCGGCTTTCTCGTGACTGCCGAGCGCGAACTCGTCCAGCTGCGTGCGGGTCAGGCCCCACTTGGCCGCGATCAGCTCGGCGCTGATGCCCTGCGGCACCAGACCTTCCGGGTATCGCTCGGCGAAACCGACGCCGGCAATGTCCTCGGAGCCGATCAGGTTGGCGCCCATGGGAATCCGTCCCATCGACTCCACGCCCGCGGCGACGACGATGTCGTAGGCGCCCGCGATCACGCCCTGCGCGGCGAAGTGGATTGCTTGCTGGCTGCTGCCACACTGCCGGTCCACGGTGGTCGCGGGGACGGACTCGGGATATCCGGCGGCCAGTGCGGCCCGCCGGGTCATGTTGGCGCCCTGCTCGCCGACCTGGGTGACGATGCCACCGATCACGTCGTCGATGAGCACGGGATCGATGCCGCTGCGATCCACCACCTCGCGCAGGCTGTGGGCCAGCAGGTCTACCGCGTTGACGTTGTGCAATGCGCCGTTCGGCTTGCCCTTGCCGATCGGGGTGCGTACCGCTTCGACAATCACCGCGTCTCTCATGGTGCTTCCTCTCGGACCGAGAGCCGGGCGACGATGCCTGGCTCTATCAACGCATAGTCAGATTACCTCTGGCAATAGTTAAGGCAAGTCAGCATCGGTATGATGTTCGTCATGGCAGCAGTGATGGAAGGACCGTTGGCCGATCTCAGCTCATGGAAAGCCGAAGAGTGCTCGATCGCGAAGGCGCTCGAGATCGTCGGCACCCGCTCGGCGGTCCTCATCCTGCGCGAGGCGTATTACGGGACCCGGCGGTTCGACGGGTTCGCCAGCCGGGTGGGGATCACCGACGCTGCCGCCGCGGGCCAGCTACGCAAACTCACCGAGGCCGGATTGCTGACGAAGCGGCCGTACCAGGAGGAGGGCAAACGCACGCGGCACGAGTACGTGCTCACCGCAATGGGACGGGATCTGCTTCCGGCCGTGCTCGCGCTCATGCAGTGGGGCGACGCCTATCTGCAATCGGGCCCCGCGCCGTTACTGCTGGTCGAGGAGGCCACCGGCGCTCCGGTGCGGGTGCAGGTCCGCAGCGAGACCGGGCGTGCGCTCGAGCTGGAGGAGCTGGGCGTGCGGCTCAACGAAGAGTACGTCAGGGAGGTGCGGCGGCGCTCCGGCACGAAAAACCGACCCGCCTGCGCGCCGGAAGACGTGACCGCGGTCGGTCCGGCGTGAAAGTCCGACCGGCTTGGGCCGCGGGACCACGCTGACCGTGGTCGATCCGGTGTGGAAGTCCGACCGCCTTGGGCCGCCGGACCACGCTGACCGCGGTCGGTCCGGCGTGGAAGCCGGAGCCGCCTGCACGCCGATCAGCCGGGCAGCGTTGTTCCGATCGAGCCCGCCCGCCCATATGGCGTTGGGCGAACGGGCCGTTCGGCGACGAACTCAGTTGAGGCGGGCGCCGTCCGTGCCGAAGAAGTAGATGTGCTCGGTGTCGGCGGACAGTCGCAGCCTGGTGCCCTTGGCCGGCGGGTTGCGCCAATCCGCGCGCGCCACAATGGTTTCCCCCGCGCCACTGGTCGTGCCCTCGGCGACGGTGCGGCCGTAGATGTAGGCGTCGGAGCCCAGCTCCTCCACCACGTCGACCTCCATCTCGATGCCGGAGCCCTCGCCGAGCTCGAAGTGCTCGGGCCGAATGCCGACCGTCACGGTGTTCCCGGCCGCGTCCGCGACCGAACGTGGCACCTGGAGCGCGTGTCCGCCCAGCTCGACGCCACCGTCGGTGATCGGAAGCGTGAACAGGTTCATGGCGGGCGAGCCCATGAAACCCGCGACGAACACGTTGGCCGGATCGCGATACAGGTCGCGCGGCGTCGCGCACTGCTGTAGCAGGCCGTCCTTCAGCACGGCGACCCGGTCGCCCATGGTCATCGCCTCGACCTGGTCGTGCGTGACGTACACGGTGGTGGTGCCGAGCCGACGTTGCAGCTGCGCGATCTGGGTGCGGGTCTGCACACGCAGTTTCGCGTCGAGGTTCGACAGCGGCTCGTCCATCAGGAACACCTGCGGCTGACGCACGATCGCCCGGCCCATCGCGACGCGCTGCCGCTGACCGCCGGACAGCGCCTTCGGCTTGCGGTCCAGGTAGGGCTCCAGATCGAGCAGTTTGGCCGCTTCCAGGACCCGCTTCTCTTTCTCCGCCTTGGCGACCTTGGCCAGCTTGAGCGCGAAACCCATGTTCTCCGCGACGGTCATGTGCGGGTAGAGCGCATAGTTCTGGAACACCATCGCAATGTCGCGTTCTTTGGGTTCGGAGTGTGTCACGTCATTGGCGCCGATCAGAATGCGCCCGTCGTTGACTTCCTCCAGCCCGGCGAGCATGCGCAGCGAGGTCGATTTGCCGCAGCCGGACGGACCGACCAGAACAAGGAACTCACCGTCCTCGATCTCCAAATCCAATTGGTCGACGGACGGTTTGGTAGCGCCGGGGTAGAGCCGCGTCGCACGGTCGAAGGTCACAGTGGCCATGATGAATGCACATCCCATCCCGGCAGGAACGTGCCGGACGATCCGAGTAAGGGCGGGGAGTGATACTACTGGGCGGCCGGTGTTTCGGCGAGCGCTCGTCGGCTCGGCTCGGAGCGGCCGTCACATCGGACGAAGGCCATGACCGATCCGTGGTCGCGTTGACTGTTGAAGAACAGGTGATTTCGCCGAGCTGCCGCTCGCAGGGAGTCTGGTTTCGGCGATCGGCACTACCGTGCGCCGGTGTGACGGCGGTTCAATGCTGTGGCGACACCGGCGCGGGAGGAAATACCCAGCTTGGCGAAAATCCGTCCGAGATGCTTCTCGACGGTCTTCGGGCTGACGAACAGCTCTGCGGCGATCTCGCGGTTTGTCAACCCCTGCACGACCCGATCGGCGATGGATTGCTCGCGTTCGGTCAAGATCGGCGCGTCTGCCGGCTCGTCGGCGGTGGACTGTCGCCGCACACGTCTTCCCAAGGTCCTGAGTTCTTTCGCGGCCTCGTCCCGCAGCCGTTCGGCCCCTGTGTCGTTGAGGATGCCGTGAGCCAGTTCGAGTTCGCGTACCGCCGCCGCGTGCTCACCGGCCAATGCGCGGGCGCGTCCCGCGACCAGCCGGGCGCGACCGACCCATACACGCATCCCCAGGGCGTCGAAGCATTGCACGGCCTCATAGGCAAACGCTGCGGCTGTCTGGAAGTTGCCCAGAGCGAGTTGGATGCGGGCCTGTGCGTAGCGTGCACTTCCCCCACGGGAGCCCAGCCCCGGCGCAGCGTCCGCTATGCGCTGGGCCACCGTCTCGGCCGTGTCGATCCGGCCGGCGGACAGTTCGGCCGTGACCAGCGCTTGGTGCCATATTGGGCGGGCGGTGGGGGGCAGGTTGAAGGACTCTGGTCCGCCGATGGACAAGATCTCCTGGCGGCCTCGCTCGAACTCGCCGGCTTCGATGAGCGCTTCGCCGTAACACGCGTGTGCGACCCATGCGAAAAATGCCTTCGGCTGGCGATCGGTCGCGCGAACCGCAGCGCGCCCGGCGGCCAGCGCGGCAGACAGATCGCCTCTTGTGGTCTCGATCCAGCACAGCGTGCCTTCTGCGGTCGCGAGCAGTTGATCATTGTCCAGCAAGACCGCCGCTTCCACCGCGCTCTCCGCGGCGGACTTCGCGTCGTACAGCTGACCGAGCCATAGCTTCGCCGCGGCCACACCGATGGTGAAGCGGCCGTACAAGTATCCGTGGCCGGTGGTACGGCTGACGTGCAGGCCGCGTTCGGCATGGCGGCACGCGTCGTGGAAGCGGTCGGTGGACAGCTCCGTGTAGACCAGGTCCGCGAGCGCGTCGAGCAGCGCAGGAGTGAGCTCTGCATCACGTGCGTCCATGCCATCGGCGGCCGAGTCGACCAGTTCCTGTGTCTCGGCGATGGTGCCCAGCTGGCTGGTGAACAGGGCAAGTTTTGCGGTCGCGGCGAGGAATAGCATCGGCTTGCCGAGGGCCTGCGCCTGGGTGCGGGCCGCCGCAGCCGTCTCGACCGCCTGCGCCCCCCGGCCCATCATGAGGTGGTTCTCGGCGAGATCGAGGCGCAGGGCGATGGCATCCGGGCTGCCTGGGGCCGCCTGCTCGAGAGCTGTGGTGAGGAGGTGGCGGGCCTCCTGGGCCCGTCCCAATCCGTGGTCGGCTCGGACGATCATCCCGATGATCCGCACTCGGTCCTCGAGCGCGTCGGCCGGAAGGAACTCCAGTGCCCGCTCCAGCACCGTGCGACTGTCGCGCAAACGGCCGGCGGCGGCGAGGGCACCGGCACGCGCGATCGCCAACGGCAATAGCCGTTCGGACCCGCTGGTTTCCGGCAGGAGCCGCAGCGCGGCCTCGAACCAGTCGGCAGCCGCCGCGGGCGCACGGGCCGCCACCGCGTGCCCCGCCTCGGTCAGGATCGCCACAGCCTTCTCGTCGCCGACGGTGGCCGAGCGCTCGACATGGTGCGCTTGTACGCCGAGGGAAGCACCGCTGCGGGCCAGTGCGCGTGCCGCCCGCTTGTGGGCACCGAAGCGCCAGCCCGGCATCGCACCGTCGTACACCACATGGCGCACGATCGGATGTCGGAAGCGGAGCCACCCTGCCACATCGGTTGCCCTGACCAGGTCGGCCGCGGCGAGAGAGTCGATGCGTTCCAACACCGGAGTCTTGTCGGTAGCCACGATCTCGGCTACCAGGTCCACATCGAACGGATCGCCTGCGACGGCGGCAGCCTGAAGCACCTCGAGCGTGTGCGGAGGCAGGATGGCCAATTCTTGGGCGAGCGCCGCGCGCACTGCGGCAGGAATGTCGGTCTCGGGCTTGCCGCCGATCCACGCTCGGGGTGTCGGTGCCGCAGGCTTGTTTGCCGACCGTGCTAGTTGCTCGAGGTAGAAAGGATTTCCGCCGCTCTCGGCATGCAATGACCGGACGAGTGCCGAGCCTGACCGTTGCCCCAGCAGGTCAGCCGCCTCGTCCATGGTCAGCGGCGCCAAATCGAGTTCGTGCAGCAGACCTTCGCGTCCGGCTTGCTGGACGGTACCGAGTAGCAGGCGCGGCGCCTGTCGCGGCCGGTAGGCCAGCGCCAGAACAACGCCGGGCACTGGGCGTCTCAGCAGGAAGCCGATCAGCTCCACCGAAGCCGGGTCTGCCCAGTGCACGTCATCGAGCGCCAACAGCAGTGGCCGATCGCGCACGAGCTGCTCGAACGTGGCTCGAACCGCGCGATGGAACTCGAATCGCTCCACCTCCAGTCGGGTCGCCAACCGGCCACCACGTCCCGACAACGATGGCAGTACCGCGGCGAGCTCCGCCAATCGGTCTTGCCCCAAGCCTGCGGTAATCTCGGCCCCGAGTACCCGGAACCGCTCATCGAGGGCGTCGACCACCAGACCGTAGGGCACCTCTTGCTCGAACTCCGACCCACGCCCCGCCAAAACGTCGAACCCCGCCGCGGAGGCTTGCTCACACAGCTCACCGAGCATGCGCGTCTTGCCGATGCCGGGTTCGCCCAGCACGGTCACAGCCTCCGCGTAGCCCGCTCCGGCAGAAGCCAGCACCTCTGCGATATTCAGCAGTTCGGGTGCCCTGCCGACCAGCTTCGCGTCCGGATCCTCGCCAACGAAGCTCAGGGCCATCGAGACTCCCGAACGATGCAGCTATGCGGAACGACCGTGGCCGACCCTTTCAGCGATCCCTACTTTCGGACGCCGATCCTGAAGTCGTGTGACCAGGATCTCGACGCACCGACCGACATTTCTTATTTCACCTTACCGCCGAGGTAGCGCGCATACGGCTGGCCAACGCTCGGGCTGGGCACCGCCCGCGCACCTGATCCCGGCTCAGGTGTCCGGTCGCGGGGAAAGGGTAGGGATTTCCCCCATGCCGCTCTGGTCAGCGATGTGGAAGTGTCGGGTCGTGGCCGACACGATGCTGCGTCAAGGAAGACGAGGCGGGCACTGTACGGCCATCATCCGACGTGTTCGAACGGACGTGATCGCAATGCGTGACACACTGGCGCACGAAGTCGGCGCCGGCACGCCGACTTGGGTGTGGTCCCTGATCGGCCGCCGTGCGCGGTGAGCAGGAGAGCAGTTGAGTACCGAATTTTCACCACTGCCTGACGAGCCGGACGTACATCTGTGCGTGTCTCTGCGCGGTATCCAGTTCCATTTCGCCGCCCGCCTGACCGCCGCGAAAGTGTTCATCCAAGAGCATCTGCGCTGCCGTTACGCTGACGACGTGAAAGTGCTCCCCGGTGACACCGGAGGGTTGCCCCGGATGGCAAATGAACGGCTGTTCCTGGAACGGTGACATCCGGACGTCGTTCGGTACACCACGGAGAGGCCGCTCGCGGCCCGGGTGCCTCTCGTTCGGTCAGGCGCGTTCAGCGGCCTTCGAAGAACGCACGTGGCACGTCGATCAGCATGGTGTCGATTTGCTCCTTGCTGACGCCGCGTTCGAGGACGTAGGGGAACACGTCGTCGAATATGTGGGTGTAGTGCCACTGTGGCAGGGCGGCCATCGCGGCCGGTTCGATCCAGTCGATGTAGCAGCTCGCGTCTTGCGAAAGCACCATCCGGTCGGTGTAGCCGCGCCGCACCATTTCGATGAGGGTGTCCGCGCGGGCCTCGAAAGTGGTGTCGAGGTTGATGCCGAAGCGGTCCATGCCGAGGACGAAGCCCGCGTCGGCCAGTTCGGCGAGGTGATCGCAGTCGGTGGTGTCGCCGCTGTGGCCGAGCACGATTCGGCCGGGGTCGACGCCTTCTTCGTCGCACAGGACACGTTTCACGTCGAGGCCGGTGCGGGAGTTCGGGTGGGTGTGCACGGTGATCGGCACGCCGGTTTCGAGGTGGGCCTTGGCGATCGCGCGCATGACACGTTCGACTCCGGAGGTCAGCCCCTGCTGGTCGATGGCGCACTTGAGCATGCCTGCCTTGACCCCGGTGCCTGCGATACCGTCACGGATGTCGCCGATGAACATGTCGACCATGGGGTCGGGGACCCGCGCGCCCACGATCGCGTTCAGGGCCGGCCCCCGGTAGTGGAAATAGAACGGGACGTCGTCATAGGTGTAGACGCCGGTCGCGACCACCAAGTTGACCGAAACCTCTTCGGCGATCCGCCGAATGCGCGGGATGTAGCGGCCGAGGCCGACCACCGTCAGGTCGACGATCGTGCGTACGCCCGCGTCGTAGGCGCTGCGCACGCGCTGCACGGCGTCGGCGATGCGTTCGTCTTCGGAACCCCATTCCGCCGGGTAGTTCTGCTGGAGATCCCCGGTGAGCACGAAGATGTGCTCGTGCATCAACGTCACGCCGAGATTGGTGGTGTCGATAGCTCCGCGGACGGTTTCGATCCGTGTCACAGCGGTTGTCTCCTTAGGGGAAAGGGTTTTCTACCAGCCGCCGGCTGTGCGGCAGGGCAAGGCCCAACTCCACGAGCGCTTGCCCCTCCGAATCGAATGGTTCGCGGAATGAAAGAGCATTCAGTTCGGCGGATCGCCTAGCCCGTAATTGGGTGGAACGCATAACTCACGGTGCTGGGTGATGCATGGCTTCTCCTTTGCGCACCCACGTTGAGCTGGGTGTATGACATGCTAGAGGCCGTGGTGTGAGCCGGACCATATCCTGTGCGAATGAAAGTTCGTCCATCTTTTGTGCGGAGAGCACATAGTTGACGGTCGCTCTTTCGCATTCCGCACCGACGGGTTCGTCGATTGTCGGGTCAGCGAGCTGCGGTCGGTCTGAGAACCGCGGGCCCGAGCCAGCGTGCGGCCTGGAGCGCTAGATGCAGATGAAGTGTGCGGTCGTGATCGTCGAACACGTCCCCGATCACGTCCAGCGCCTGCCGCACGCGGTATTGGATGGTGTTGCGGTGCACGGCCAATTCCTGTGCGGTGGCGGCGAAACTGCGGTTGTTGGCCAGAAAGACGCACAGGGTTTCCCGCAACCACACGTTGCGATGGTTGTCGACGGCCAGTTCACCCAGGCAGTCGGCTACGAACTCGCGCAGCGCCTCGAGATCCCCGACCATCAGTGCGACGGCCGCCACCTGGGCGTGTGACACCACTCGGGGAGCGCTCTCGCCGGCCAGGAGCACGATCTCCCGAACCCGGTCGGCTTGGCGCAGGCTACGGCAGAAACCCGCTACACCAACTCCGCAATCGCCGATCGCCACGCGTCCTGGCAGCGCTGATATCGCGCGCTCGATGGCGGTCACGTCGATCGCGAACTCGCGGGGAACCGAGAACCACAGCCGAACCTCGCGTTCGTCGGTCGGCACCAGCAACGGCCGCCGAGAACCGTCGAACAGCGGAATCAGCGCACCGCGAACGGCATCCAGGACATCGACCGCTGCCCGCGGTGAGATCTCGGGATCGGTCCACACATTCAGCGCGACGTGGTTGCCGCTCAGCGAATACTGCAGTACCTGCTCGGCCTGACCGATATCGGCGACCGAGCCGTCGAGCACGCGCGCCACCCACTCGTGACGCAGCCCGCCGCGGCTGCCCACCCACCGGTCGCGTTCCTGCTCGTAGGCGATCCCGACTTGCTCACAGACCCGGTCGATGTAGACAGCGGTGCGATTGACGAGGCGGACAATGGCTGCTGCGCCGTCGGCGCCACCCAACTCCACGGCCAACCGCATCGCGACATCGAGGAACTCGGCGTGCCCGATGCGGTAGCCCCGAATCAACGCTGACACCGGGACATCACGTTGTGCGAGGGTTCGCGCATAGACCAGCGCCCTGGTCGGAGCCTGCACGTCTTTCTCGGCAGCATCGTTCTGTACGAAGTCGAGGACCGCCATCAGGTTGTCGGTCGTGGCTGCTTCGAACAGCGCCCGCATTCGTGTGTCCAGGTCCAGCGCCTCCACCTGTGCGCGAATCTGCGACGACAGATCGCTGATCAACTGGTCGCGATTCCGCAGAATCTCCCGCACGACTCCGCGCACCACATCGCCGCTGCTCCCGGCCACACCCGACACCTCCGTCCGCCATCTCGGGCCCATCGAGGTCTCAACCTAATCCGCGGCAGTCCACCCGGGGTGCGGTGTTCGCCGGGGCCTCTGCGTGAACACCACCGCGCCGGTAGCCTCGATCGGGGTATTCATCGAACGACGAGGAGCACGTCATGAGTCGTCCAGTTCGTATCGGAGTTCAGCTGCAGCCGCAGCACGCGCCCGAGTACGGGCTCATCCGCGACGCGGTTCTGCGCGCCGAAGACGTGGGTGTCGACATCGTGTTCAACTGGGATCACTTCTTTCCGCTCACCGGCGACCCGGACGGCGCGCACTTCGAGTGCTGGACGATGCTTGGCGCCTGGGCCGAGCAGACCGAGCGTGTCGAAATCGGCGCGCTGGTCACCGGTGGCGGCTACCGCAATCCGGACCTGCTCGCCGATATGGCGCGCACTGTCGACCACATCAGCGGCGGTCGGCTGGTACTCGGTATCGGGGCGGGTTGGTTCCAGAGGGACTATGACGAGTACGGCTACGAGTTCGGTACGCCGGGCAGCAGGCTCACCCTGCTGAAGGACAATCTGGTCCGGCTCACCGCCCGCCTGCGGAAGCTGAACCCCCCGCCGACTCGCGAGATCCCGATCCTGATCGGCGGCGGCGGCGAGAAGAAGACGCTGCGGCTGGTCGCCGAGTACGCCGACATCTGGCACACCTTCGCCGACCTGGACGCGCTCGCGCACAAGAACAAGGTGCTCGCCGAGCACTGCGCCGCCGTCGGCACCGACCAGGGGCGTATCGAACGCTCCGTGCAGTGGCCGGGCGCGGCGAAGGCGCCGGAGTTCGTGGCGGCGGGCGTGACGACGTTCACCATCGGAGTGAGCGGACCGGACTACGACCTGAGCGAGGTCGAGCGCGCTGTCCGCTGGCGCGACGAGGTCAACCCGGAGCCGGTCAGGGGGCTGGCCTGAGCCGGATCGCCGGTCGGCGGACGCACATCGGCGCGGAGTTCGAATCAGGGTGATTCGAACTATCGACCGCCGTGCGCGCCGAGGGTTCTCACGCCGTAGTCATTCGGCTAGCCGAGGATCAACAGGTTCATCCGGCTAGGGTTCCAGCATGGCTCGTCTGCCCGCTGTGCGGTCTCGTTCGTTGATCGCCCTGATATTGCTTGCTGTCGGTCTCAGCGTCACGGCCTGCGGTTCCGGCTCCGATGACGCGTCCACGGAGCGCAACCTGTGCGCCCCGCCCGGCCTGGCCGCCGCATCGGCCGCCCCGACCAACCTGGCCTCGTCGGAAGCCGCGGGCAGCGACCGCTACACCACCGCCACGACCGCGCCGCTGCCATCGATCGATGTCACCAAGCTCGGGTTGATCACCCCGGGCAAGCTCAGCGTCGGGACCCTGTCGGACGCACCGCCGAGTATCTGCGTCAACAGACAGGGGACGTTCACCGGCTTCGACAACGAGCTGTTGAAGGCGATCGCCGCCAAGCTCGGCCTGCAGGTGGAATTCTCGGGTACCGAGTTCGCCGGACTGCTCGCCCAGGTGTCCGGCGGCCGCTTCGACGTCGGCTCGTCGAACATCACCACCACCGACGCGCGCCGCAGGTTGGTCGGCTTCACCAACGGCTACGACTTCGGCTACTTCTCCCTCGTTGTGCCGAACGGCGGTGCGGTCAAAGGTTTTTCGGACCTCAATCGCAGCACCAGGATCGCCGTCGTACAGGGCACCGTCCAGGACGAGTTCGTGGTGAACCAGCTGCACCTGGACCCGGTGAAGTTCCCGGATTACAACACCGCCTACGCCAACCTGAAGTCCGGCCAGGTGGACGCCTGGGTCGCGCCATCCGCGCAGGCGGAGGGCGCGATCGCGCCGGGTGACGGAACGTCGGTATCGCAGAACACCTTCAGCCTGGACAATTTCGTCGGCTGGGCGGTCGCCAAGAACAACCAGCCGCTGATCGACGCGCTCAACAGCGGCCTGGACGCGGTGATCGCCGACGGTACCTACGCCAGGCTCTACAGCGACTGGGTACCGCGCCAGCTGCCGCCGGGCTGGAAGCCGGGATCCAAGGCAGCACCGCCGCCACAGCTGCCGGACTTCGCCGCGCTCGCCGCCGGAAAACAGCAGGGTGACACTGCGCAGAACGCGCCGAAATTCACGGTGCGTCAGTTGAAGGACACGTTCTTCGACTGGTCGTTGTACCGCAAGGCTTTTCCCGATCTGTTGAAGACCGGGCTGCCGAATACTCTGATCCTCGCGGTGGTTTCGGGTGGGCTCGGCACCGTCCTCGGCATGCTGCTCGCGGTCGCGGGTATTTCCCGGACCCGCTGGTTGCGCTGGCCCGCCCGGGTTTACACCGACATCTTCCGTGGTCTGCCCGCCGTGGTGATCATCCTGCTGATCGGCCTCGGCATCGGTCCGGTGGCGCGCAACGTCACCGGGAACAACCCGTACTGGCTCGGCGCCGTCGCGCTCGCGCTGCTCGCCTCGGCCTACATCGGCGAGATCTTCCGCTCCGGCATCCAATCGGTCGAGGCCGGTCAGCTGGAGGCGGCGCGCGCGATCGGGTTCGGCTACCGGCAGTCGATGACGCTTGTGGTGATCCCGCAGGGCGTGCGCCGGGTGCTGCCTGCGCTGATGAACCAGTTCATCGCGCTGATCAAGGATTCCTCGCTGATCTACTTCCTCGGTCTGCTCGCCACCCAGCGCGAGCTGTTCGCGGTGGGCCGAGATCTCAACGCGCAGACCGGAAATCTCTCGCCGCTGGTGGCCGCGGGCCTGGTCTACCTGCTGCTGACCGTCCCGCTCACCCATCTGGTGAACTACATCGACCGCCGTATGCGCACCGGACGCCCCGACCGGCCCATCGACCCGGTCGAGGCGGCCACGATCACGGAAGGGCGCGGATAGATGAGTGCCTCCCTCACCGGTACCGGATTGCACCTGACGCTCGGGCACAACCATGTGCTGCGCGGCATCGACATCCATGTCGACGCGGGCAAGACCGTCACCGTCATCGGACCGTCCGGCTCCGGCAAGTCGACCCTGTTGCGCGTGCTGAACCGGCTGCACGAGCCGGACCAGGGCGACGTGCTGCTGGACGGCGAGTCCGTGCTCACCGAAGACCCGGACAAGCTGCGTCAGCGCATCGGCATGGTGTTCCAGCATTTCAACCTGTTTCCGCACAAGACTGTGGCGGAGAACGTCGCGCTCGGGCCACGCAAGCTGCGCGGCCTGTCCAAGGACGCGGCGCGGGCACTCGCGGTCGAGCAGTTGGAGATCGTCGGGTTGGCCGAGAAGGCAGACAGCAGACCGGCCAACCTCTCCGGCGGCCAACAGCAGCGCGTCGCCATCGCGCGGGCGCTGGCCATGAAGCCGGAGATCATGTTCTTCGACGAGGCCACCTCGGCGCTGGACCCTGAGCTGGTCAAGGGCGTGCTCGCCCTGATGGCCGACCTCGCCTCCGGCGGTATGTCGATGATCGTGGTGACGCACGAGATGGGCTTCGCCCGCACGGTCTCCGACAGCGTGGTGTTCATGGACGAGGGACAGGTTGTCGAGACCGGTTCGCCGGACGCACTGTTCGACGCCGCGCAGACGTCGCGGTTGCAGCGGTTCCTCTCCCAGGTGCTCTGAATCGCGTCCCTTCCCGCTCAGCCAGCACATCGCTGGCTACCTGCATAGATGCGCACCTGGTAATGTGTCATGAGTCACGTACCCAGCTCTCCGAGCAAGGAAAGAGGGGAAGTCTGATGGCCACAGCACACGTAGAGCACACCGGTCATGACCACAAGCACGGCCCGGACTGCGGTCACACGGCGGTCCAGCACGGAGACCATGTCGACTATGCCCACGAAGGCCACCTGCATCGTGAACACGAGGGTCACTACGACGAGTGCGAGCCGTCCGGGCATTCCGAACACGCCGACCACCCGCACCAGCACGGGCCCAACTGCGGCCACGACGCGGTCCAGCACGGCGATCATGTGGACTACCTGCACGACGGCCACCGCCACGCGCCCCATGACGGGCACTACGACGAGCACTGACTGTCGGTATCCGGCCCTAGAGTCGGGCGGGTGATCGAACAACTCGAGCTTCAGACCGCGGCGGGGACGTTCGACGCGTTGGCCGCCGGAGCGCCCGGCGGCCGGGAAGTGCTGCTGCTGCACGGATTCCCTGAGGCCGCGGTCGAGTGGGAGTTCCAGCTCGACGCGCTCGGCGGAGGGGGATGCCACGCCGTGGCGCCCGACCAGCGCGGGTATTCGCCAAGGGTGCGGCCGGAGCGGACCGCCGAGTATCGGCTCGAGGAATTGGTCGGCGATGTCGTGGCGATCGCCGACCGGCTGGGGTGGGAGCGGTTCGATCTGATCGGCCACGACTGCGGAGCCCTGGTGGGATGGGCGGTTGCGGACCGGATGCCGGGTCGGGTCCGCACGCTCAGTGCGGTGTCGCATCCGCATCCCACCGCGCTCGAGCAGGCCATGGCCGAGGACGAGGACCAGGCGCAGCGGGCGCACCATCTGAGGACGCTGCGCCAGCCTCGCACGGCCGAGCGGATCCTCCTCGCGGACGACAGCGCCCGCCTGCGCGGGATCTTCGAATGGAAGGTGTCCGAGGAGCGCGTCGCGGACTATGTGCGCCGCCTGGGGCTGCCTGGGGCGCTTACCGCGGCGCTCAACTGGTACCGCGCGATGCCTCTCGCGGGCCCGACCGGCCCGGTGAGCGTTCCCACCCTCTATGTGTGGGGCACCGAGGATGTGACGGTAGGGTCCACTGCAGCGCTGGCCACGCAGAAATATGTGTCGGGGCCGTACCGCTTCGAGATGCTCGAGGACGTCTCGCACTGGGTACCCGAGGAGGCGCCGGAGGCCCTGACCCGACTGCTCATGCAACACTTGCTCGCCCATCGCGCATAGATGTGCAGGTCATGGTGCTAATCCGGGCGTTTCCCTGACGCGACGCCCGACCAGGGTGAAAGCTGGACTCGGTCCGACGCACCCGAGCGAGGTGAAGAACATGGACGTCCAGGAAATCAACCGAAGAACCATCGCTCAGTTCCGGGCGGGTGGCGACATCGAGGGCATGCACCGCGACCGCTTGATCCTGCTGACCACGACGGGCCGCCGATCCGGCGCTGCGCACACCACCCCGATGATGTTCCATCACGACGGCGACCGCTTGTTGATCGTCGCGTCCAACGTTGGCGCCCCAACCCACCCCGACTGGTACCTGAACCTGGAGAAAGACCGCCGTGTCACAGTCGAGGTGGGTGAGGGAGCCTACGCGGCGCTGGCCACCCCGCTCGCTGGCGAAGACCGCGCACGCACCTGGGCCATGCTCGAGCAGACCTACCCGTTCTTCGCCGAGCACGCGATGTGCACCGCCCGCATCATCCCGGTGGTAGCCCTCACTCGAGCATGACCGGGCACATCCGCCCCGCCTCCAGCGCCAAATGTGTAACATGTTGAACATGAGTACACACAGTCTGCGGGATTTGCGGATGCAGCTCGGCGCCATCGTCCGTGAAGTGGCCGCGAGCGGTGAAGAAGCGATCATCACCGACAGTGGCACCGAGGTCGGGGTGATCATCTCGATGGCCGACTACGAGCGGCTGCACGAACATGCCGACCTCGTCGATGCGCTCCGGCTCCGCGACATCCGCGCCGAGCAGTACTCGACCATGTCGATGTCGGAGATGCTCGACGCGCTGGGGATCGACCCGGCGTCTGTGCTCGCCTCGTGAAAATCGCGTTCCACCCCAACGTCCTGAAACAACTGCAGAAACTGCCCCGCGATGTCCTGGAGGCAGCGCTGCACGCGATCATCGATCTGCCCGGGAACCCGCGTCCGGCGGGTGCGAAGAAGCTGGTCGGCAGCCATGACGACTGGCGGGTCCGCATCGGGCAGTACCGCATCGTGTACGAGATCGATGACGGCGAGCAGGTCATCACGATCTTCACCGTGGCAAAGCGCTCCGACGCCTATCGGTGACGCTGCGACCGCCGCCGCACGCTACGCGCACACGGTCGCGAACGCCGACCAGAGCACCGGCGAGTGCTCGATCCTGCCCTCGTCGCGCCAGGCGGCCAGCCGCGCGCGTTGCCACTCGGCGAGGGCGGTCACTGGGTCGGGCTGTTCGTGCGCGGTGTCGATGGCGCAGATGGCCTGTTGGAGCGGGTGGGCGTCGGGAGGTGCGCCCGCGATACGCTGGAAGGCCAGATCGGTCGGCAGCGCCCACCTGCTCGCGGTAACCAACTCGGCGCCGCCGTTGATCATGGCGGCGGTCAGGCCGAGCGCTTCGCTGAAACGCAGGTCGCCGCCACTCTCGCACGCGATCAGCGCCACCCGGCTCGGTATCGGCCAAAGTGCCGGCCCGGCAACGGGTTCCGGGTCGAGCGTGTGCGTGCCGAGCAGGAGGTCCTTGGCCGACAGCGGCCGGTGTGTGCGGGTAGGTACGGCGAAGCCGACGGCATCGGCCGTGCAGGCCAAGTGAAGTTCGGCGTCCTCGCTCCGGCCGCATTCCGGCACCGCCGCAGTGACATGACCGACGTAGATCAGGCGGCTGGCGCCGTCGCTCAGGGCGGCGCCGAGCCAGGCACGGTCGAGATCGGTGCGCCGGAAGAGCTGGACCGGGTCCTGCGTCGCGGGCCGCAGCCGACCGGCCGCGGCATAGCCGGCCATCTGTTGCGCGAGTGGGGTGTGCGCGGTCATCCTGCCCAGCACCGAGCCGAGCGTCGAGTCGGCGCGAAACCCGGGGATCCGCGGATCGAGGACCGCGACGACCGGACCCGCGTGCGTTTGCGACCAGCGGCGCGCGACCCTGGCCGGTGCCTGCACGATGCCCGCGGGGGCGAGGAGACTGACGTCCGCGATGTCGATCAGCCGAATGTCGCGGTCCGGCGCGATCAGCTCCCACGGCACCTGGGCGACTCGGGGCGACGGTTGCAGCCGGATGTGCGGCCGTACGCCGCGCTGAAACAGCTCGTAGAGCTGAGCAGCGAGGCCGTAGGGCAGCAGAGCACGGGAAAGAGCCTGTGCGACAAGGTACTCGTTCTCGTAATTGGCGAAAGCACCCGTGGTCAGTGCGCATTCCAGGCCGCCGGAGTCGGCGGGCCGCGGAAGCGCGTCGGCCAGCATGCCCACGGCTCGCATGGCCGCTTCTTCGGGCAGCACGCCCGCGCCCCGCGGCGCGCTGTCGGCGACCCACCGCCACGACACGTACACGTCCCCTGCGTCCGCCATGCGGACGAACACCGTCGGCTGCGTCATACCGTCAGCACCCGATCGTCCCGGATCACGCGACCGTAGCGTCGTTCCGCGGCGACAATGAACGGCGCCAGCGCGATACGGCCCTCCGCGGCCAGCGCCAGGCGCGGGGGCGGCGCAACCGGCAGGCCCGCGCTCGCCGCGACACCGGCGAGGGCGGCGCCGAGCTGAAGTGCGGCGCTGCCCGGATGATCGCCGACATCCTCCGGCGGATCGAGCAATTCGTAGGGAAGCCGGACCGAGTGGTCGCGCTGGGAGCGATCGATGTTCAAGGTGGTTCCCGCGCACTGCGTTTCGATCAGGTCGGCAAGTAGCAGGCCGTTGCCCGACAGATGGGCGAAGCGGAACGCCAACCGCATGGCGGGATCGGCGATCCGGCGGTTCCACTGCTCGCGCTGGCTGCCGTTCGGCAGGGTATAGCGCACGGCGTCGATGGCCAGCGCGGCGGGAACGACAAGTTGCACTGCCTGCGTGAGCATTTCGGTGGTCGGCGACTCCGTCGCGGCGATGGCGCCCTCGAGTAGCGTCGCGTGCCAGAAATCGAGCTGGGCGCAGTGCAGGCCGAGGCCGCGCTCGGCGTAGGCCGCGAACGCCGCGGCGAGCAGTTCCTCGCACTCGGCAAGACGGCCGGTCTTGAAGGCGACCGTGGACAGGCGCATGTGGAGGTCGGCAGCGTCGAGCACGGCGCCGGACTCGACGAAATACGCCAGGCTCCGGCGATAGAAGTCCTGCGCCACCTCGAGGTCGCCGCGGCCCTCCGCGAGGAATCCCATGGTCTCGAGCCCGACTCCGGCCCGATAGCCGAGCCCGGCACGCTCGAAATACTCCTGACTGGACCGCAGTGGCTGTTCCGCTTCGTCGTACCGCTCGCCGCGAACCAGCATGGTAGCGAGATTCTGCTCGGTCTCGGCGACGGCGTTGCGGTCGCCTGCCACCTCGAACGCGGCCAGTGCCTGCCGCGCGAAGTCGACGGCCAGGTCGCGGCGCCCGGTCTCGAAGTAGGTTGCTGCGAGATTCACCAGCGGGTGCCCGGCCAGTTGCGGCGCGAAACGCATTGCCGCATCGAGCGATTCGGTGCCAAGCTCCGCGGCGTAGGCCCAGTTCTGACCATGCAGTGCGACCGCGGTCAGGGAAAGCAGACACGCCACGCGCAGCACGCCGAGGTCCGTGTCGGTGTTGTCCGCAAGCAGTGCCCGCGCCTGCTCCAGCGCCGCCTGCGCCGCGTCGAGTTCGCCGAGGTGCTGCAATGCTTGCGACATATTGACCAGTGCGTTCGGCCGCAATCGCGGCGCGTCCTGTGGCATTTCGGCCAGCGCCGAGCGGTACAGGGCGAGGGAGGCGGCGTGGTCCCCGAGTTCGTCGGCCATGCTCGCCGCGTTGATGATCGCGCCGAGCCGGACCTCGCCCGTGGTCTTACTCGCGGCGTCCTCGAAAAGTCGTTTGGCCGCTGCCGCATCTCCGCGGGTGTATGCCTCGCCGCCCGCCGCCAGCAGTTCGCGACCGTCGTCCGGAGTCTCGTCGGCCATGTCAGAAATCCGAATCCGAAGCGGCGGCGGCGATTTCAGCGAGCAGTGGAGCATCGACGGGATTGTCGGGAGCGTCGGCCGTGCGGCGCAGCCGCGCCGTGACCAGCTCGCGCACCTGCTCGCGACGCGTGGCGGCGTCCGGCTCCGGCTCGTCCACGCCGACACCGGGCACGTAGATGTCCACGGTCACGCCCGATTGCGCACCTGCCGGGGCTGTTGTCGAGGCGTTCCAGACTTCGCCATCGCGAGTCAGGGGTACTTCGGCGGCGTCGGTGGCGGTCCGGACCACAGCGCGCGGATGCAGGTGCGGCGGCGTATCCGTGGGCGAGAGCGGCGCGGCGACCGCGTGTACTCGCACGATCGTGCTGCCGGCCTCGCGCACCACCGCCCAGGACACCGCGTGCTCGGAGGCATCGAGCAGGCCGGGCGGGCATCGGCGCCAGTTCCACCCGCCGGTTCCGCTGGCCAGTACCAGTTCGCCATGCGCGGCGGTCGCGAGTCCGGCGGCCAACGCGTAGTCCTCAGCCCGCGCCGGAACATCGGCGACCTCGCGCTCCTCGACCAACGGCGCGTCCGCACCGTCGACGATCAGCTCGCATTCCTCGCTCAACGCGGCGATCTCGTCCGCGAGCAGCTGGGCGTCGAGCGGCGCGATGCCGTCCAGGGTCGACGCGGGCCACCAGCGCGCCGCCCAGTGGGCGTAGCCGAGCCGCCATGCGCGCGCCGCGAGTTCCGGCAGTGCGGGCGCGGCGGTGAATTCCTTTTCGCCCCCGGTGAATTCGTCCAGTGCGAGGGCCACCTCCGCGCCGAACACGGCCCAGATCCAGTCCTGCGCGAGCGTACGGTCGTCGATCACCGCCGCCGGTGTCACCTGTCCGCCGAGCAGGCTCCAGGCCAGGTGCCCGCCCGTCACCTCGAGCACCAGCACGTCGATTCCGGGCGCGCTGTCCAGCACCGTCGGCGCACCGTCGGCCGCGATGATCCACAGGCCGTCTCGATGCCGGATGCGTACGGTCGCGCTCATCAGCTCGCCCTCGATTCCGCCGCCTCCGGTTCACCGGTGCCCGCCCGCACGCTGAGCGCCTGTTTGACCCGCGTTCGATGGTCCAGAATGACCGAGCGCGCCACGCCGTCGAGCAGATCCCACAGTTCGTCCGGATCGTAGATCGCGAACTCCCGGACATCCCTGCCGTGCAGACGAACCCACAGCCGGCGCAGGTACGGGCGCCATGGCGTGGTCAGCTCGGCGGCGATGGCCGCGAGCGGTCCGGCAGGGGCTCCGGCATCGTCCGCTGACACCACCAGCCGTCGCGCCTGCAGTACGTAGGCCTCCCGCTGCCAGCGACTGTTGACCACCTGATGCGCTGCGGTGCCCGACTCGGTTTCGGCCAGGTGCAGATGCCGGTCGTTCGAAAGCCGCTGTCGCCGACGATCGATCGGCACCAGACCGATAGCCAGCTTCATCCCCACCGTCGCCGCGACGCGCAGCGACTCGTCGAACAGTGCCCACGGTGCACAGCTCCTGGCGACCTCGGCGGCGACCAGCTCCGGGATCGGCGGCAATTCGGCGCGGTCGCTGGATGCCTGCAGGACGGAGAACACACGCTCGTAGACGGTGCGGTCGAACGGCAGTCCCAACGTGGATTTCGAGGCGGAGGCGCCGATCGCGGGCTGTCGCGGCACCGGATGCGCGGTGAGGCCGAGCTTCCCTGCCGAGTGCCTGGATTCGATCTGCCACAACCGAATTCCCGCGTGCGTTCCGGCATACGTGGCGACGAGACCGTCCAGCGCGGGCTGCCCGTCGCCCGCGTCTCGGCCGAGTCGCGCGGCGGCGCAGGCATTCAGCAGGTCACGCACCTGCGCCGCATGGTTGCCGCTCGCGGGGCCGGTCGACGGCCGCCGCCGCCACGCGATGTCGAGCAGCTCGGTCAGCTCCCGCTCCCGCGTGTGGTCGGTCAGGTAGGTCTTCAGCGCCTGCGTGGTGCGGCCCGCGGCGTACTCGTGGACATCGCGCAGCGTGGCCTCCGCGACGGCACGCGCCCGCGCCGGGTCCGGCATCCCGGAGGTGGTCGCCAGCTCGAAGCAGCGCTGGAAGTACAGATCCTGCGGATGCCCCTCGGTGATCCGCAACGCCCGCCGGACCTGCTTGAGCACCGTGAACCAGGCCGCCGTGGCGCGTAGCACGTCGGCCGCCGCCTGAACACGCGCCTCCAGCAGCACAGCACCGTCGGCCGTGAGGACGGCGCCCGCGCACAACGGATGCTGCACGGGGCGGATCACCAGCGGGTCGAGCACGAGCTTCACGGTGCGACGCAATGGGCCGCCGTGCGGGCCACTGAGCGGTTCGACACCCTCGATCCTGCGCCACACCTCGTCGAGCACCATGGCGCGCGGTCGTCGCATTCGAATATTTTGCAGCGCCTGCGGCGCTGCGTGTTCGCGGCCCCCTCTTGACTCGCGAACGGGCAATGCTCGGTCTCGATTCGCTCGGAAGTAGGGGTTGGGCCGATGTGTTGCGGGGACGCACCTGCGGCATCTGGATGTGCGCTGCCGGTAGGACCGCGCAAAACCTGGGATCGGTAGGGCGCGAACCGTTCCTACGTTTTTCGTATCGGCTCCACACAGCGGGCCGGACGAAAGACCGGGGCGCCGCCCCACGAACCACAAGGACAGATCATGAACGCCACTTCGGTCCGCATCTCCGCTCTCGCTCTCGCTGCGTCCGCCGCCGTCGCACTCTTCGTCACCGGATGCAGCGACGACTCCGGCAGCTCCCCCGCCGCGCCCGCGCCCTCCTCGGCAAAGCCGGGGCCGGCGGGTCCGGCAGGCAAGTCGATCGCTTCGGTGGACGGCAAGGTCTTCGATGCGAAGTTCGATACCACCTGCGCCAAGCAGGGCGGGACGCTGGCGCTCGCGCTGACCGACACCGAAAATGGCGCGTACGGCAACCTTTCGGTGAGCGCGACCATCACCGACGCGGACACGGTGCAGGCTGTCGCGATCGCGGGCAGCAAGGGCGGCGACAACGGACTGCCCTACGCGGTCGGCTTCGGCAACGGCATGCCGGGCGGCTCGGCGAAGGTCGTGAAGGACGGCAACACCTACAAGGTCACCGGCGAGGGCGTCGGTGGCCCCGATCTGGCCAACCCGCTTGCCGGCCCGAAGTCGTCGAAGTTCGACATCACCTTCGCCTGCTCGACCATCGTCGGCGCCTGATCCATCGTCTGTCCCACCTTGCTCCGCTCCGTCATCCCGGTCGCTTCGCCGGGATGACGGGGCGCGGCCGACCCGTACACACCGAACTACCGAGGAACATCATGAAAAAGATCCGGTTACTCGTCTTGGCCCTCGCGGCCCTGATGGTCGGCTACTACGTCTATCACGCCGTGACCTACGTCCCGACGAGCAAATACGAACCCGCCGGGATGGGCTGGCTCGGCTTCGAGATGGCATTGCCGATCCTGGCGTTGACCCTGATCCCGCTGGTCTTCGCGTTCACAGGAGAAGGCATCGCCGCCGCGTTCACCGGCCACAACAGTGCGCGTTTCCGCGACGGCCCGACCGGCCTCGGCACTGTCGAATCGTTCGCGCAGACCGGGCTGACGCTCAACGATCAGCCGCAGGTCCGCATCGAATTCAGTGTCGAGGGCGCGGACGGCAAGGTCTTCCATTCCAGCGCCAAGACGATCGTGCCGCTCACCCAGCTCGCGCTGCTGCGGCCCGGCGTGGTGCTTCCGGTGCGCTACCTGCCGGATCGGACCGACAAGGTCGAGGTCGATCTGTCCGGCGACGCGTCCGCGGCGCAGCGCGCGATGAACGAGTCGCTGATCTGCAAGGGCATCACCACCCGGCACAAGCTCGACATCGCCGAGCGCGGAATCGCCACCCAGGCGGTGGTGCAGTCGCTGTCGGTCACCGGCACGATTCGCGACGGACACTCCGAAGTCGAGCTCGGTCTGGTGGTCACCCGGCCGGACGGGTCGGCCTTCGCTACCCGGGTGACGAAGTTCCTCGCACCGGGCAATGTCGGACAGGTGCAGGTCGGGCGCATCCTGCAGGCGCGTTATCTGCCCGACAACGAGAGCGAGGTTGTCATCGTCCTTCCGGCCAATGCCTGAGGGCGCAGCCGGACGAAGTTCGTCCGCGGCCCCGCGCCGGGCACGCTGTATGTCGCAAAGCTCAGCGGAGATCACGCGGACAAGATCGACGGCACCGGAATCAAGCCGTCCTTCGGTCGCGGTGGTGTGGAAGAAGCACGGCGGTCGAGTCGGCGTCTGAAAACCGGTCGGCATGCACCCGGAATCGTATTACTCGAGTTCCATGGTGCTCAGGTTTCCGGCCCGGCCGCAATCTGTCGAGTAGTGACCATCGTCGGCTGGCCTGCCATTTCGGTCAGCCGGCGTTTTTGGAAATCCCGCGGAGTTTCGCCATATCGTGCTTTGAATGCCGTGGAAAACCACGTGTTGGTGAAGCCACAGCGCGCCGCGACCTCACCGATGGACAGTGCCTGCGGGCCGGGTTGCGACAGCATGTCACGGGCGGCGTGCAGTGCCGCGTCCTGCCGTATCTCCCGATAAGTGGTGCCTGTCTGCTGCAAGGCGAACTGTAACTGGCGGGGTGACCAGCCGAGCATGTGTGCCACCGCCGGTAACCGAATGTCGCCGACGCCCACGTTCTCTCGCACGAACCGTCTGACGGCCGCAGCCGTTTCGGCCAGGTGGGCCTGCTGGGGTGACATATCCCCCATCGACATCATGCACAGCAGCTCACCGATCCGGTCGCAGATCGCATCGAATTCCCGCGCGGAGAGTGTGGCTTGCTCGGCATGTGTTTCGGTGATCATGCTCCGCACGACTCGGCCGAGACCGGACTCCATATTGAGCACCGTTCGCGGCGGCCCGGCGGAGGACAACCGTCGATCAACCTCTTCACGCGGTATCCGGAACGCGTAAGCGACAGAGCGGGGCATGCGCAGCTGCCACGTCTGATCCAGTCGCATCAGCAACGCGCGACGGGGCGGGATCGGCGTAGCGGTGTCGTCCTCCTGAAAAGTGAACGCCCCCTGATGCGGGAGAACCATCCAGTAGAAGCTATCGGGTCCTCTGCGGACGTGCGACGAAGTGCGGGAGACGAGCTGATCTGCATACTGTTCGGTCTGTAGCAAGGTGTATGCGGCTGTTTCCTGAACCGTCAGGCGGACACGCACGCTGAGCGGGTCACGATACCGATGATCCATTGGGACGAAGTTGTCGCTGATCGTGTTCCAGGTGTCTGCGCCGTCCACGGTCAGCTCGGAATACTGCACTGTCACACCTCGATCGCATGTAGGACGATGCCCGCTGCCCCCAAAGCCACGGCACGCGGCAGTACCTACCTACTGTCGCTGATTCTCGTTGTTGGGGAGACAGGCGAACGATCGGGGGATTCAGCAAGCGGCCAGTTGCGATGACTGGTCGTCATCGCAACATGCGGTGGCATGAGGCACCGGGCAGCCTCGAGGGTTCGAGTGATCACCCAGCTGGATCCAGGAGTACCGGCAAGGTGAGAGGTCCGCAGGTGATGATCTGCGGACTGTATGGAATCAGCGCAGGATCACAGCCGAGAGTCAACCGCGGGAATCGGTTGAACAATGTCGACAATGCAATTCGGCTCTCCAGTCGTGCGAGCGGCGCGCCGAGGCAGAAGTGCGGTCCGTGTCCGAAAGCCAACTGGTCGCGGTGGTCGCGGGAGATGTCGAAAACGTCGGCATTCTGGTGCCGCTCTGGATCCCGCCCCACACCGGCGTCCCACCCGACAATGGCGCCTGCGGGAATATCGACCCCGGCTATACGGACATCCCGCAGTGCGTACCGGTTGAACATGGTGCACGCCGACGAGCGAAAACGAAGGGTCTCCTCCACAACGTCTTTCCATCGGTCCTGGGCGCGAGCTTCGGCAAGTTGCTCGGGATGGGTGCACAGCGCGATGATCGCGTTGCCCAGCAGATGCACAGTCGTCTCGTGCCCGGCGATGATTACCAACCAGAGCATGTCGACCAGCTCGTTGTCGGTCAGTCCGTCCTCGACATTGGCTTGTAGCAGAGCCGATGTCAGGTCCTCACCAGGTGTGTGTCGTTTCCGATCGAGCAACTCGGTCAGGTAGCCGATTATGCCCTGCATAGCTGCCTGCATTTGGTCGCCGGTGCTGGTCTGCGACACAAATGTGGTGGCCCAGCTCCGGATCTGCGGTTGTTCGCTCGGCGCTACTCCGAACAGCTCGCAGATCACTCGCACCGGCAGTGGCGTCGTGTAACCCGGAACGAGGTCGATTTCGTCGGGCCCGTCGGGAAGGGCGTCGATCAGTTCGGAGGCGATCTGCTGGATTCGCGGTTCGAGCGCGGCCACTCTGCCTGGGCTGAACGCCCGGCTGATCGTCTTGCGCATCCGCCGGTGGTCTTCACCGTCCTTGTTGAGCATATGGTCGATGTCGGTCAGCGCGCGCAGTGGCCAATCGGCCGCGATGGTGCCGTCGTGGAGCGCGGGACAGTTCTTCGCGTTCTTGCTGAACAGCGTGCCGTCGCCGGCGAGGACTTCGCTCACTGCTCGGTGGCTCACTGCCATCCAGGCTGCGACGTTTCCCGGGAGTTCGATCTCGACGATCGGACCGCGGCGGCGGATCCGCTCATAGGTGTCGAACACTGACTCCCCAGCGGTGGGCAACTGGATCACGGACTCGGTCATGCTGTCTCCCATAACGCGATCGGCCATTCGCACGCGACCATGTCGCGCGCCGGACAAGTGTGAACCGCCGACGCTGCCTGGGTAGCTCGAACCGAGATCCTCTGCGTAACAACGTAACTTCTTTGCGCAACAACCGAATTGACTCCGGTCCGGACCTCTTGCTCCGCTTTCGCGGATGCCGTCGCGGAGTTCGCGCGACGGCTACGTCTGGCATCGCGCCATGGGACACGCGCCGGACACCGCAATCGCGGATCCGGCCGTCCGCCGATGTTCGCGCGTGGGTCTCCGCCGCCGGTGTCGAGCCCGACGACGAACTCCGCGCCGAACTAAGGCAACGTCAGCCGTGGGGACCGCGCCTTCTGCCGACGGGGTGAACCGACGAACCCCCAGAAATCTCCTCTGTGGGTTCGGTCTGCACTTCAATCAGCAATTACGGGCGGTCGGACTCGCCATCACGCACGCCGGCGATGAAATTTGCACCCGGCGCAGCTGGTTACCCGACGCCACGCTGGTCGCTGACGGCTTTCCCGGCCTAGGCGGCCTGGGCGGGAATCCTTGCGCAATCGCTCGGTCGTCGCCGATCGGCTCGCGACCGTCGCCGACGTCGTGCGCAGAAGCTATCCGGAAACCGATGTCACCGTCTTGGTAAATAATCTCTACACCAGTGAAGTCATCAGAATATTCGAAGCTACTTGATATCATCACACCAGAATTATTCCCTGCACGCTCGGCCGGCATCCGGAACAAGGTCCGTCGCATTCTTCGATGGAAACCTGAATTGTCAATGCGCCAGGTAATCTCGTATACATTGACCAGCATCAGTCGCCACGCGCAACCGCTGGCGACACGACTGTCACCGCGGTCAGCACTCCCGGGTTATTCCCCCGGCCGTTCCCGCCACCTTGTGGCACCTTCGAGCTTGGTTAGCAACTGTTCGGCCAATGGCTAACAACTCATCCGTGCCAACCGCGGCTAGAACTCGCCTACTTGGGCAAAGATGTTGTCGCATAACGAATTACAACCACTTCATGCGCGTTCTCGACGTGTATCCGCTCGAATTTTTCCTCACCGAATTCGTGCGAATCTATGTCACGATCTCTATGGATTCGGAGGTAGACTCCAATGCAAGGCTATTGTGCAGCAACAGCGTTTTACTTGCGTCATGAACGGAGGCAAGAACATGGCTGTCGGTACCTTCATCTACCAGAACGCGTCCGGGTACTCCGACCGGATCAACGACCCTGACGAGTACCGAACCTACAATATCGACATCGGAAACGGCTCGGTCGAAAACAAGACCAACGCTACCGTCCGTCTGTACACCGGAACGGACGGTCGTGGCGACTCCGACTACCTGTATCCCAACACCAGCGCGTACCTCACGAGAAACTACCTGAGCTGCGTGTTCACAACCTGACAATGTCGACTTCGCCAGTGTGAGGAGGACAGCGCAGCGCCAACTGGCACAGGCGGATTCGGTCTCGCGACGAAAAACCTTTATGTTGCAGCTGTATCCCGACCGGTACGCCGCATCTACGTGCAATGCTGGACATGAGCCATATATTGACCGCTGCGGCTGCGATTTCGGGCGTGGCCTCGTTTCCCGCGATCAACACCAGTGAATTCGTGGTTTGTCGTAATCGACTGTGCTGCACGAATTTCGGCCTCAGTCCGATCGCGGTGTCGGAAGACGAACCGCTCTATCCGCTTCCGGTGAGCCCGCTCATGTTCGCGAACCGGGCGAAATCGCCTTGGGCGCCGCTGTATACGTTGAGGTCGGTACGAGCGGCAATGCCCGGGATGGTGCCGCGGTCGGTGGTCTGCCAGAACGTCCAGGTTGGCCAGCCGCCGGGGACCTCGGGTTGGGCGTTGCCGCGATAGTCGGCGATCCAGAGGGGGTAACTGGTGAACTCGGTGTTGTCGGCCATCGCGCTCTGCCAGAACCGGGGGTAGGTGTAGATGATGGGGAGGCGGCCGGTCAGCGCCTGGACGGTGTTCAGGTACCGGTGCGTCCAGTTGATCAGGGCGGGCGGGTTCAGCCCACCGGAGTCCTCCAGGTCGAGGACCGGCGGCAAATCGAGCGGGCCGTTCTGCCCGAGCACCACCGCCGCGTAAATCGCGGCTTGTGGTTCGGGTGGCAGGTTCGGCCGCGCGTAGTGATAGGTCCCGCGAGCGATGCCTGCCGCGCGCATGAGCAGACTGTCGGGCACGAAGTACGGGTTGATGTAGTTCAGGCCCTCGGTGGCCTTGACCATGGCGAAGTCGTGCCCGGAACCTTTGACCGCGAACCAGTCGATCAGCCGTCCGTCGACATGCTGCCAGGACGACACATCCGGCCCGCTCGGGGCGGCTGCGGCAACGGGGAGAGTAGCTGCAAGGCTGCTGATCAGTGTGGTCAGCGATAGCACCGCAATCCGGCGACGGATGGTCGGGCCCCACCAAGAGTTGTCCATGGCGATTAACGATAGCGACTTGCTTTGAATGTGACCAGTGATGCGGATGTGACAGTTGCGAATGATTAGCTATATGCCGATTGAGTTCGCGAACACGTGCGTAACGACTCAGGTTTCGCCGCGGCTCGAACGCCCTACCCGCGTGCCTGTGGCAGCGGAATTCGTGAGCTTTTCGCGTGGCTGCGTGGACTTGGTGACGCCGGCGCTGGCGAACAATTCGACCAAGGCGCCCTGCGGAACCCACGCCATTGTCTGCGTGACGAGCTCGCGGCGAGGTCCGCGCGGGTCCAGTGGACGAGATCGGCCTGCCGGTCATTGCCGCGATGCACGGATTCGTCGCCCTCGCGATCGCCGGCGGGATTCCGGCCGATGCCGTCGAGCAGGGCCTCGAGGACACGGTTACGTTTGTCCTGCGGGGTTGCGCACCATAGGCCAGCTGCTCTGTTCGGCGCTGGCGAATCGACCGGCCCGTGCGGCCGGGACAGGTGCGGAGCGCGAAGACCTGTCCAGGCGCGAAGGCCGCGTCGTAGCCGTGGATATGGTCCTGCTCGGTGCGGCGGCGACCGGCCCGGCACCGGTCGCCGGAACGGCCGCCACTGCCGCGACGATGCCGAGTCGAGAATTGTTGTAATGCATGGGTTTTCCCCTGTTCCTTCTTCCCCATGAGCGACCGGTGCCGCTCAGTACTCCCGCGACGTGTCCGGCTTCATGCGCCCGGCGGCGATCAACGCTTGCCGTGCCGCTGCCTTACGCGGGCAGTCCTGTACCCGACACCCACGATGGCGCTGCATGGTCCAGTGCGCTTCGGACACGCTCAGCGGCTGGTCGGGTGCCTCGTGCGGCCACCCGTGCGGCCACAGCCCGGCGTTGGCGGGCTGATCGTCGGCCCGGCTACGTTGACGTTCGGCTCTCCACTCGGCCTGTACACGGTCCACGATCTCTTGCGCCGACGTGCCGTCCGACTCGGCTTCTCGCCACCAGTTGAACCCCACCGCTTCACCCCTGCCGTGTTCGCTGTCATTGGTGGCACCCGACGCCGAGGGCTTTCGCCACCGACTGGCGGCTCACTGCTGGTCGGTGTGCCGATACGGGCAACGGCATCGACCCGGCGCCGGGTGCCGGGGAAACAGTGACGGTCTGGTCGACGGAAACTGTCCCGCTGCGGGACTGCTGCCCACCCATCTAGCATTGGGTTTTGCCTGCACTCGTTGAGGATGAGCAGATGAGCGAACACCAGAGGCACGACGAAGGCCGATACGTGGGCCGCCAGGTGCGCGTGATTCGCGCCCGGCGCGGTATCTCTCAACAGGTCTTGGCCGACCGAGTCGGTATCAGCCGCGGCGCGATCGCCAAGTACGAGAATGGTGAACGGCCTGTTGATTCCCGACGGACGCTGCATGCGCTGGCACAAGCGCTCGGTGTCTCGATCGGCGACCTGACCGGACACGAACAGGATCGGCTCGATCCGTCTTCGGCGGGGTTCCACGCCGCTGTGCCGGATATCGAAACCGCGCTGTGGACGGCCGGGAATACGACGCGCACGAGCCCGCTGCGGAGTCTCGAACAGCTGAAGGTGACGGCGCAGCATGCTGCCCATCTGCGACGTGCCTGTGATTACGCGGCGCTCGGGCCGATGCTGGCGCCGTTGCTCACTGACTGCTACCAGCAAACCCGCGAGGCAACCGGAACCGATCGTGATACGGCATGGGATGTGCTTGCCACCGTTGCGTACCTAACCGCGCAGTCGGCGTCGCGTCGCGGTTATCCGGCATTGGCATGGACCGCCGCGCAGGAGATCGAGCGGGCAACCGCGAACATCGGTGGCACATCAGGCCAGGCGACGGCGGCCTTCACCCACAGTCAGATTCTTCTCTCACGGCCAGGCTCGTTGCCCGCCGCTCTGGACTGCGCGGTGAGCGCGGCGCAGCGCCTCGCGCCGGACGTATGTACGCTCGGCGAAGTCGAAACCTACGGAATGCTGCACCTGCAAGCCGCTCTCGCCACCGCGGCACTCGGCGGCGATCCCGCAACACACCTGGACGAGGCAAGCGAGCAGGTGGACCGGCTCGAGCGGTCGGCGACCGGAGCGTCGATACTGCGTAACCCCACCTTCGGTGCGGCCAATGTCACGCTGTGGCGGATGTCGGCTGCGATGGAACGGCGCGAGCCGGATCAGGTCTTGGAGCTGGCACCCACCCTGGCGCCGGAAACGATTGCCGCCGAAGGACGCCGTGCGCAGTACTTCGTGGAAATCGGCCGCGCCCATGCCCTCCGACGCGACTACCGGCAATCGCTGCACGCGTTGCTGCGTGCCGAACACGCTGCACCGCAACAGGTTCGAGGCATGAGCCACGTGCGCGAGCTGGTCGGGCACATGATGCGGACGGCTCGCCGTGAGCTGACGACCGGTGATCTGGGGCGACTGGCCAAACGCGTCGGGGCTGTTCCGGCATAACCGCGGACACCGGACGTGCTGCGCCGCAACTGACAGGATAGGTCGATGAACGACAACGGAGACCCCGTCTTGTACGCCATCGTCACCGGCTCGCCCCTGGCCCGCGATGTCGGCACGTTGGTCGATCTGGCCCAGGCGGACGGCTGGGACGTGTGCGTGATCGCCTCGCCATATGGCTACCGGTTCATCGACGCCGAAGCGCTCGAACTGAAGACCGGCTACCTGGTGCGCAGTCAGTACAAGGAACCCGGCACACCGGACATGCTTCCACCCGCCGACGCCATGATCGCCGCCCCGATCACCGCCAACTCTCTGGCGAAGTGGGCCGCGGGGATCTCCGACACGCTGCCCCTCGGTCTGCTGGTCGAGGCTGTCGGCCTTGGGCTGCCGGTCGTCGCGGTCCCCTACTCGAACCGGGCGCAACTCGGATTTCCACCGATCCAGAACGCTATGCGCAACCTCGCCGAATGGGGCGTGACCGTGCTCGGCGACCGAACCGGACACGAGCCGCGAACCGGCGAGAGCGCGCGACACCTGTTCCCTTGGCGCAGCGCCTGGGAAGCAGTCCGCACGCATCCACGACGCGAAGACGGGAGCTAGCCCACAGAAAATCGCCGACCCGGGCTCCTACTTGCTGAGGCCAGTCAAAAATCTCTCCTCCCGGGGAAGTCCTCTGGACAGAGCACGCACACGTTCCGCACCGGAGGCGGTTCAGCCCAGCCAGTCCAGTACCGACGCCGCGGTCCAGGACTGTTGCATGCTGCCGAGCGGTTCCCCGGTGAACGGCTCGTAGTACTCCGCGAAGCTGCCGTCGCTGGCCTGGCGCAATCCCTCGGCGCGCAGCATGAACGAGCGTTCGGCCCAGCCGCGCCGGGCGAAGACCCAGGAGAACAGCCAGCTCATCACCGGCCAGACCGGGCCGCGCCAGTATTCGCGGGAGCGGAAGTCCTTCGACACCGGTGAGGTGGAGGGCGGCAGCGCGTAGCGCAGGTCTGGATGTCCGCAGAAGCGCGGGCCCTCGAACAGTCGCAGCAGGCTGCGTTCGGTGCTGCGCGGCAGGCCGCCGCACAGCAGCGGCGCGAACATGGCGAGTGTCTCGGTGCCGATCCACCGCCCCAACCGCACGTCGAAGTCGCGCGCGGCGCCGGTGCGGGCGTCGGTCGTCGCGACTACGCCCGCGCGGAACCGGTCGGCCCACGTATACAGGTCACGCACGTCGGCGTTGGGCTGCTTGTACTCCTCGCCGATGTTGGCCAGTACTTCGCAGGCCAGCGCGAAGATCGCGGTGACGAACACGTCCTCGACGGCGAAGCTCATGGTGGAGGCTAGCTGGTAGTCGTCGTAGCCTGCGCGGCGCATCTGCTCGACCAGCCACAGATAGCGGTCGTACTCGCGGTCGGTGGGCCGCTGAGTCGGATCGGCGACCACGAGCAAGTCCTCGCGGTGGTAGGGCGGCAGGTCGCCGGGAATCACGTTTTCGTAGGCGCGGTCCCAGCGCGGCGAGTTGTCCATGCCGGACTCCCACCCGTGATACAGCGTGATCCGGCCGGTTTCCTTGGGGTCTCGGGCGTGCGCCAGCCAACGGTGCCAGCGCACCAGGTCCGGCCAGCGCCGGTTGAGGAACCCCTCGGCCACCGACCTGGTGCTGCGGCCGTGCCTGCGGGAGTGGTCCAGAATGCGCTGCACCGCGATGGCATGCACCGGGGGCTGGGTGATCCCGGAGGTGTCCGGGCCATCCGGTGCGTTGGCGGCCAGCTTGCGGCACTCCCAGCGGGACGGGCCGGGAAAGTAGCCGTCGACACCGTTGGCGAAGACGATGTGCGGGATCATGCCGTTCTTCCACTGCGCCGAGAGCAGGGTGTCCAGCTCGATCACTGCCCGCTCCACGCTCAGCGGAGCCAGCCCGACCGCGACGAACGCCGCGTCCCAGCTCCACATGTGCGGATACAGCCGCGGCGCGGCGGTGGTCATCGTGCCCAGATCGTTGCCACGCAGCAGGTAGGCGGCGCGGGCTGCGAGCTGGGTTGGGGTGAAGCCCGCGTGTTGCATGCCCCTATTCTGCGATGTCACTCGCAGATATGCCCGCTCAGCGGTGTCCGAGTCGCCCTCGTCACTCCGGGAAGTGGCCGGCTCATGTTCGACGGTCCGCGCTCTCGAATGCCCCCTCCTCGATCAGCTGGTCGAGATCGTCAGATCGATTTATGCCCGCACCGCCATACCGGTGTCCAGTGCTGCGGGTTTACGCCGCACATTCGCGGATGGTTACGGTTGGGTCCATGACCTCCGCCGCGAAACCGACCGCGTTGATCACCGGCGCCAGCCGCGGGCTCGGCGCCGCTATCGCGCGTGCACTAGCGCCGACGCACGGCCTGCTGCTCGGTGCCCGCTCGGCGGACGCGTTGCGCGACATCCTGGCGGAACTGCCCGACGCCACCGGGTGGCCGGTCGAGCTGACCGACTATTCCGCGGTCGCCGCGGCGGTCGCGCCGATCCGGCGCCTGGATGTGCTGGTGCACAACGCCGGTGTCGCTGATCTCGGCACCATCGCGGACTCCACCGTCGATCAGTGGCGAAAGACCTTGGAAGCCAATCTGATCGCGGTCGCCGAGCTGACCAGGCTGCTGCTTCCCGCGCTGCGAGCCGGCAATGGTCATGTGGTGCTGATCAATTCGGGTGCCGGACTGCGCGCGAACGCCGGCTGGGCCTCCTACGCGGCGAGCAAATTCGGGCTGCGCGCCTTCGGTGACGCACTGCGGCTGGAAGAACCCGCGCTGCGGGTGACCTCGATTCACCCGGGGCGCATCGACACCGACATGCAGCGCCAGATCGTCGCGGACGAGGGCCGCGAGTACGAACCCGAGGAATTCCTCACTCCCGAAACGGTCGCGGGTACGGTGCGTGCCGCCATCGACACTCCGCGCGACGGGCACCCCACCGAGATCGTGCTTCGTCCCTACTGAGCCAGCCTGCTACCCTGCTGACCTGCGGCTTCGGGACACGGCTGGATCGTGACCTCAACCCCCCGGTCAACCTCGCCACGCGGCGCGAACAGCTGGATCTGTGCCGAGTTCGGGAACCCGAGTGCGAGTCCCGGTTGGCAACGCTCACTGACGGGACGGCTCTGACACACCCATCAGAGGGTGTGTGAAACCAGACGGGATGACGTGGGAACCGACGACCGACCCCCAACGGAAGCGGTCACCGGACGGCTCGAGAAGGGGCGGCGTCACACGCTCCTCACGGCGCTCTCGGACGCGCTGTCAGGCGACGATGTTCACCAGGCGGCCGGGCACCACGATCAGCTTGCGCGGCGCGGCCCCGTTCAGCAGCGCGGCGATCTTCTCGTCCGCCAGCGCGGAAGCCTCGATCGTCGCGTTATCGGCATCGGCGGCCACCTGAATTCGGCTGCGCACCTTGCCGTTCACCTGGATCGGATACTCGACCGACTCATCCACCAGCAGCGCCGGATCGGCGACCGGGAACGGGCCGTGCGCCAGGGACGCGGTGTGGCCCATGCGTTCCCACAGTTCCTCGGCGATGTGCGGGGACAGCGGAGCCAGCATCAGCACCATCGGTTCGACCACCGCGCGCGGCGCACCGTCCGGGTAGGTCTTGGTCAGGTGGTTGGTCAACTCGATCAGCTTGGCGCCCGCCGTGTTGTCACGCAGCGCGGCGAAATCCTCGTCCACGCCCGCGATCGTCTTGTGCAGCAGGCGAAGCGTTTCGTCGGTCGGCACGGCGTCGGTGACCCGCACACCGCCGGTCTCCTCGTCCACCACAAGTCGCCAGAAGCGCTGCAGGAAGCGGTGCGCGCCGACGACGTCCTTGGTCGCCCATGGACGGGAGGTGTCCAGCGGACCCATCGCCATCTCGTAGAAGCGGAAGGTGTCCGCGCCGTACAGGTCGCACATCTCGTCCGGGGAGATGGCGTTCTTCAGCGACTTACCGATCTTGCCGTACTCCTGGAACACCTCGATCTCGGCGCCGGTGGCGTCGGTCCAGAAGAACGTGCCGTTCCGCTCGACCACCTCGGCCGCGGGCACGTACGCGCCGCGCTCGTCGGTGTAGGCGTGCGCCTGGATGTAGCCCTGGTTGAACAGCCGCCGGTACGGCTCCGAGCCGGTGACATCGCCGAGGTCGAACAGCACCTTCTGCCAGAAGCGCGCGTACAGCAGGTGCAGCACCGCGTGCTCGACGCCGCCGACGTACAGGTCCACGCCGCCCGGATCGTTCGGGCCGCCGACCTCGGTGCGCGGGCCGAGCCAGTACGCCTCGTTCTCCTTGGCGCAGAACGCTTCGGTGTTGGTCGGGTCGGCATAGCGCAACTGGTACCAGGAGCTGCCCGCCCAGTTCGGCATCACGTTCGTGTCGCGGCGATACTTCTTCGGCCCGTCGCCCAGATCCAGTTCGACGTGCACCCAGTCGGTGGCCTTGGCCAGCGGCGGCGACGGTTCGGAGGACGCGTCGTCCGGGTCGAAGGTCACCGGCGCGAAATCGTCCAGCTCCGGAAGCCGCACCGGCAGCATGGATTCCGGCAGCGCATGCGGTGCGCCCTGCTCGTCGTAGACGATCGGGAACGGCTCGCCCCAATACCGCTGGCGGGCGAACAGCCAGTCGCGCAGCTTGTACTGGATGGTACCGGTGCCATGACCGTCGGCCTCCAGCCGGGCGATCACCGTCGCCTTGGCCTCCTCTACCGAAAGCCCGTTCAGGTAGTCGGAATTCACCAGCTCGCCCTCGCCCGAGTGGGCCGAGGCGGTGATGTCGCCGCCGGAGATGACCTCCTTGATCGGCAGGCCGAGCACGGTGGCGAAATCCCAGTCGCGTTGGTCGTGGCCGGGCACCGCCATGATCGCGCCGGTGCCGTAGCCGCTGAGTACGTAGTCGGCGATGAAGATCGGCACGGGGGCGCTGTCGACCGGGTTGGTGGCGTAGGTGCCCAGGAAGACGCCGGTCTTCTCCCTGCTCTCCTGGCGCTCCAGATCCGACTTGGCCGCGATCGACTTGCGGTAGGCCGCGACGGCATCCGCGGGAGTGGCGGCGCCCTCGTTGGTCCAGCGCGGGTCGGTGCCTTCGGGCCACGCGGCGGCGGTCAGTTTGTCGACCAGCTCGTGCTCCGGTGCCAGGACGACGTATGTCGCGCCGAACAGGGTGTCGGGCCGGGTAGTGAACACCTCGATCTGCTCGCCGTCGGCGTCGAACTTCACCTGCGCACCACGCGAGCGCCCGATCCAGTTGCGCTGCATGGCCTTCACGTTCTCCGGCCAGTCCAGGTCGTCCAGATCGTCGACCAGCCGGTCGGCGTAGGCGGTGATGCGCATCATCCACTGCCACAGCCGCTTGCGGAACACCGGGAAATTCCCGCGCTCGCTGCGTCCTTCGGCCGTCACCTCCTCGTTCGACAGCACGGTGCCGAGGCCGGGACACCAGTTGACCATCGAATCGGTTTGGTAGACCAGGCGATACGAATCCAGCAGCGCGCTGCGCTCGGCGGCGGTCATGGTGGCCCAGTCCTGCCCGTCCGGGGCGGGCCGCGCGCCGGAGGCGAATTGGGCTTCCAGTTCGGCGATCGAGCGGGCGCGACCGGACTCCTCGTCGTACCAGGCGTTGTAGATGCGCAGGAAGATCCACTGGGTCCAGCGGTAGTACTCCGGGTCGGTGGTCGCGAACGAACGGCGCCGGTCGTGGCCGAGACCCAGCCGGTCCAGCTGACGCTGCATGGTGGCGATGTTCGACTCGGTGGTCACCCGCGGGTGTGCGCCGGTCTGCACCGCGTACTGCTCGGCGGGCAGGCCGAACGCGTCGTAGCCGAGGGCGTGCAGCACGTTGCGGCCGTGCATGCGGTGGTAGCGGGCGAAGACATCGGTGGCGATGTAACCCAGCGGATGCCCGACATGCAGACCGGCGCCGGAGGGGTAGGGAAACATGTCCTGCACGAACAGCTTGTCGGCCGGAGTCGTCCCGGCGAGCGGGCCGACCGGATTCGGCGCGTGGAAGGTTCCGCGCTCATCCCACGTCCGCTGCCACCGGCGCTCGATGCGGCCGGCAAGCTCCGCGCTGTACCGGTGCTCTGGTACAGCGCTTTCGGTTGCACGTGTGTCCTGCACGGTCCTGCCTTCTTGTGATCGCCGAATCTCCAGACAAACTTCATCTATCAGCGTAGAACGTCCGGTCTCCAAGACCGAAAATCGGGCTGGCCTGGACTTCCCTGCGTGTCGCTCGGTGAACGGCCCGGCAGCCGCCGGTTGGCACGGATGCGCTAGCCTGCATGGGTGTTCGTCGTCGCTCTCGTCCTGTTCGTGCTGGCTGTCGTGGCCATCACAACCGGCGTACTCGGCCTGACCGGTCGGCTGCCCCGCAACCGTTTCGTCGGGGTGCACACCGAGGCCGCGCTGTCGAACGACGAAGCCTTCCGTGTGGCGAACCGCGTCGCCGCTCCGACGTCGATTGCTGCCGGGGCCCTACTGTTCGCCGGTGGTCTCGTCGCGCTGGCCGCGAGCGGGATCGCCGCGCTTCTGGTCGCGGTCGTCGCCGCGGCCGTCGCCCTGTTCACTCTGGGTGCGGGCGCCAACGCCGCCGCGCAGGCGGCCGACGCGATTGCCCCGCCCGTCGAGGTCGGCGGCTGCGGCAGCGCTTGCGGCGCGTGCTCGCTCCGCGACGCCTGCCAGCCCGCAAGCTGACTCCCCTGGTTCGACGCACTCCGGCGGCGCGACACCGCCTCCCCGAGGTCGTAGGTATCCGGGGTTGGTGCCCAGGGCGGTTGGGAGTAGCTCATGGGTTGATGCCGGGTTCTGGTCTTCGAGGAGTCCGCCCCGTCGCGCTGGACACCTCGGCACTCGACTTCCGCTGTCCGCCCTCCGCTGGAGAGGGCGGGAACGGTGGGTCAGATTGCTTGTGCGGTGGGGAGGATCGTGATTTCGGTGAGGTTGACGTGCTTGGGGACGGCGGCCACGAAGGCGACGGTTTCGGCGACGTCTTCGGACCGGAGGACGTCGATCTGGTCGATGAGGTCGGCCATGAGCTTGCTGGCGTCGGGATCGGTGACGTGCTCGTCATAGCGACCGTCGGCGCGCAATTCCTGCCGGATATATCCGTCGGCCGTAACCCACATACCGACGATGCCCTCAGCGTAGACGGTTCTGTTCGATTCCATCTCGATCCTCTCCTCCGACCTGATGACCTAATTCTGGCGAGGCTCGGACCGGGCAGACAGGACGCAACTCAGCTGGGTGCCGTACACCCAGGCAGGTCGTGCCGAATAGCGGTGTCGAAGCCACGCACAGCTCACGGTTCTGGTCCAGTGCCGGTTTCGACGACGTAAGGATCGCGCCGGATTGCCTTGGCCATCGAGTGGACTCGGGCACGGGCGCGGTCGCGGATGAATTTTTTCCGGCATGTTTCCTTCGGCTGCTTCACGTCGACCGGATCGCCGATTGGACGTAGCGTCGAAGTCGTGACAGTTCCAGAACACTTGCCCACGACCGCGGGCGAGCTGCGCTCGGCCGGCTACCTGCCGCGTGGCGTGAAGACCGAGATTCGCGAGAACCTGCTGGCCCTTTTGGGTTCCGGCAGCGACCCGTGGCCCGGCATCGTCGGCTTCGACCGGACCGTCCTTCCGCAGCTGGAACGCGCGCTGCTCGCGGGTCACGACGTCGTGCTGCTCGGTGAGCGCGGCCAGGGCAAGACCCGGCTGCTGCGCACCATGGTCGGACTGCTCGACGAGTGGACACCCGTGATCGCCGGCGCCGAACTGGGTGAGCACCCGCTCGCCCCGATCAGCCCGGCCGGTCGCAGGCTGGCCGCCGAGTTCGGTGACGACCTGCCCGTCGCGTGGCGGCACCGCTCGGAGCGCTACGCGGAGAAACTCGCCACGCCGGACACGTCCGTCGGTGACCTGATCGGTGACGTCGATCCGGTCAAGGTGGCCGAGGGCCGCAGTCTCGGCGATCCCGAAACCATCCACTTCGGACTCGTGCCGCGCGCCCACCGCGGCATCGTGGCGATCAACGAGCTACCCGACCTCGCCGAACGCATCCAGGTCGCGCTGCTGAACGTCATGGAAGAACGCGATATCCAGGTTCGCGGCTACACCCTCCGCCTGCCCCTGGACGTGCTGCTCGTCGCGACCGCCAACCCTGAGGACTACACCAACCGGGGCCGGATCATCACGCCACTGAAGGACCGGTTCGGCGCGGAGATCCGCACCCACTACCCGCTCAGCGTTCAGGCCGAGGTCGCCTTGGTCCGCCAGGAGGCCGAACTGGTAGCCGAGGTAGGGGATCCGCTGATCGAGGTGCTCGCCCGGTTTGTGCGCCAACTGCGCGAGTCGTCCGCGATCGATCAGCGGTCCGGGGTGTCCGCGCGGTTCGCGGTCGCCGCGGCCGAAACCGTGTCCGCCGCCGCGCTCCGGAGGTCCGCGCTCACCGGGGAACATCCCGCCGTCGCCCGGCCCGTCGATCTCGAATCCGTGCCCGCGGTGTTGCGCGGCAAGTTGGAGTTCGAGTCCGGCGAAGAGGGACGCGAGCAGGAGCACCTCACCCACCTGCTGCGGCGCTCGTTCTCCGAGACCGCGAGGGAACTGCTCGGCGGTCTCAACCTGCGGCCGTTGGCCCAGGCGGTGGGCGAAGGTCACCTGGTCACCACCGGCGAACGCGTACCAGGCACGCAGGTCCTGTCCGCGCTGCCCGAACTGCCGGTCCTGCACGAGGTCGCCGGCCGGCTCGGCGTCGACGCCGCCGACCCGCCCGCCCGGATCGCGGCAGCCGTCGAGTTCGCCCTGGAAGCCCTCTATCTGGCTCGTCAGATCGCCAAGGATTCCGACGACGACATCGCGGTGTACGGCGGGTGACCGGCGCCGTACCTGATCCCGGCGAGGCACCATGACAACCCCTGACCGCTACTCCTACGGGCCTTATCACGACGGGCCCGATCCGCTCGCACCACCGCTCGACCTGCGGGAGGCGCTGGACCAGATCGGGAACGAGGTGATGGAAGGCAGTTCGCCCCGCACCGCACTGCAGGAGCTGTTGCGGCGCGGCACCCGCACCATGCCGGGGCTGGAGGAGCTGACCCGCAGGCTGTGGCAGCGCCGCTCCGAGATATCCCGGCGGCACCGGCTGGACGGCACCCTGCAACAGGTCCGCGAACTGCTGGAACAGGCACTGGAAGCCGAGCGCGGCGCACTGTTCCCCGACCCGTCCGACGACGCCAGGTTCGCCGAAGCGCAGTTGGACGCACTGCCATCGAGCACAGCGGCCGCCGTCAACGAGCTCACCGACTACCACTGGCGGTCGGAAACTGGCCGGGAGAACTACGAGAAAATCCGCGACCTGCTCGGCCAGGAACTCATGGAATCCCGCTTCCAGGGCATGAAAGAGGCCCTGCAGAACACCGGACCCGAAGACGTCGAGCGGGTCAGGCAGATGATGTCCGACCTGAATGACCTGCTCGCGGCACATGCCAGGGGCGAGGACACCAGGCAGCGGTTCGCCGACTTCATGGCCGAGCACGGCGAGTTCTTCCCGGAGAACCCCGGCAGCACCGAGGAGTTGATCGATGCGCTCGCCGCCCGTGCCGCCGCCGCGCAACGCATGATGAACTCGATGTCCGCACAGCAGCGAGCGGAGCTGGCCGAGCTGATCGGCCAGGCATTCGGCGATCCGAGCATTGCCCAGCAGATCGCCGCGCTGGATGCCAACCTGCGGGCGTTGCGTCCTGGCGAGGACTGGGACTCCGAGCAGCGGTTCCGCGGCCAGGACCCGCTCGGCCTCGGTGCCGCCGCGCAGGCGCTGCAGGACCTCGGCGAACTGGATGCGCTCGCCGAGCAGCTCGGCCAGTCCTACCCGGGTGCCCGGCTGGAGGACATCGACTTGGACACATTGGCCCGCCACCTCGGTGATGACGCGAGCGTGGACGCGGCGCGGCTGGCGGAGTTGGAGCGGGAACTACGTAGGCAGGGCCTGTTCGAGCAGGCGAAGGACGGCTCGCTTCGGTTGACGCCCAGGGCTTTGCGGCGGCTCGGTGAGGTGGCGCTGCGCCGAGTCGTCGGGCAGTTGCGGTCGCGGCGCGGTGAGCGGGATACCGCCTTGGCGGGTGCGGCGGGCGAGCCGACGGGTGCTGTGCGGAAGTGGCGGTTCGGCGACACCGAGCCATGGGATGTGGCGAGGACCGTGCGCAACGCTGTGCTGCGGTCGGCGTCGACGCGCAGTCGTCGTGTCGCGCTGGACGTGTCCGATGTGGAGATCATGGAAACCGAGCAGCGGTCCAGGGCAGCGGTGGCACTGTGCGTCGACACATCCTGGTCGATGGTGCAGGACGGCAGGTGGGTGCCGATGAAGCGCACCGCCTTGGCCCTGCACCACTTGATCGGCACGCGGTTCCGCTCCGACGCGCTCAGTGTGATCACTTTCGGCCGGCAGGCCGCAACCGTCGATATCGGCGAGCTGACCGCGCTGGAAGCGGTGTGGGAACAGGGCACCAACCTGCACCACGCACTGCTGCTGGCTGCGCAGCACCTGCGCAGGCATCCGGACGCGGTGCCCGTCGTGCTTGTCGTGACCGATGGCGAGCCGACGGCCCACTTGGAGCCGGAAGGCGCGGCGTATTTCAGCTGGCCGCCGCAGCCGCGGACCCTGGCTGTGACGATGGCCCAGGTCGACGCCCTTGCCAAGCTCGGCGCGTCGGTGACGGTCTTCATGCTCGGCGAGGACCCCCGGCTGGCCGCGTTCGTCGACTTGGTGGCCCGCCGCAGCGGTGGCCGTGTCGTGGCACCCGACCTCAACGGTCTCGGCGCCGCCGTGGTCAGCGACTACCTGCGTGGCAGACGCGGCTGATCGCGACCTTCACAGGCCGGCGACAATCAGAGTCGATGCTCGTCGACCGATGTGTTCAGGTCCGTACCGTTGACGTCCAGGTACAGCAGGCGCTCGGTGACGGACAGAGTCACGGTGTTGCGACGTTCGATCGCAGCGACGGCGGAATCGACGAAGTCACGATCGAAGCTGTAGAGGGGAATCGCGTCGGCGCGATGTATCCGCTTGCCGCGGAGTTGCGCCAGCACCTTGGCTGGCTCGCGATGGGTGTAGATGGCGACGCGTTCAGCCAGTTTGCTGCCTCGGTGCACCCGCTCCGCGTCGGGGGCGCCGACTTCGATCCAGGTGGTGAGGCGTCCGGTGAGATCGCGCACCAGTACCGCGGGCTCGTCGGTAGACGAAACGCCGCCGTCACTGAAGGCGATACCCTCCTCGTACTCGAGGCAGTAGGCCAACAGTCGCGTCAGCATGAACTCGGCTGTTTCGGACGGGTGGCGCGCTACCCGCAACTCCAACTCCTGATAGACGTCACGGTCGACGTCGGCGAGGTGAACGGCGAAGCTGTGCAGAGTTGCGCTGAGGGCCATAGGAGCAGCAGCTTAAAGAACCCGCTCGCACGCCCCACAGCGAGTCCCACCAGACCAGCGCTCCCCGGACGACCTCCGCAACCAGTCGATGTCCCTTGCCCTAGCAGATGTCCGTGCGAAAGGCGTGTGCATCGAGCGCTCGCAATACCGCATGACCGGCCTCTGGATTGCCGACCGCGATCCGCGCACTCCCGTCGGGGTAGGACTTCGCGGCGATACCGGCCCGGCGCAGCGCCGTCGCAACGCCGGGGCCGGGCAGGTACAGGAAGTTGGCGTGGCTGCGCGGCACTGCCATCCCGCGGTCGCATAACGCTCTGTGCAGGGAGTCCCGCTCCGCGGTGATCCGCATGGTCCGCTCGGCGAGTTCGGGTTCGGCCGCGTATGACGCGCAGACCGCAGCCACGGCCGCCGCACTCATCCCGAACGGCAACTGCAGCCTGCGGACCCGCGCGATCAGCTCGCTGCTGCCGAAGGCGTACCCGATACGCAGTCCGGCCAACCCGTACGCCTTGGAGAAGGTACGCAGCACAAGGAGATTGGGGTATTCGCTGATCAGCGCCAGCGGGTCGACGTGTTCGGCGGCACCGAGGAATTCCACATAGGCCTCGTCCAGAATGACCGGCACCCGAGCAGGAACGCCGGACAGGAACGCCCTCAGCTCGCTCGCCGGAATCGCGGTGCCGGTCGGATTGTGCGGGCGGCACACCACCACCAGTGCGGTCCTCTTGTCGATGGCCCGCTGCATCGCCCACAGATCCTGATTGCCCGCGACGTCCAGCGGTACCGGTACCGCCTCGACGCCGGTCATCTCGGCCAGGATCGGATAGCCGTCGAAGGTCGGTG
The DNA here is from genome assembly GCF_052114905.1 of Nocardia sp. 2TAF39. Classification (NCBI taxonomy): domain Bacteria; kingdom Bacillati; phylum Actinomycetota; class Actinomycetes; order Mycobacteriales; family Nocardiaceae; genus Nocardia; species Nocardia sp. 2TAF39. Next base: position 27,034 of record NZ_JBFRFQ010000019.1, on the reverse strand, counting down.
CGCCGTAAACGATTCCGGCCCCCGGCGTGGCCAGCGATTGGAGGATCTGCATTGCCACACCGGTCGCGCCCGACCCGACCACCACCTGATCCGCCCGCACCCCGACGTGCTGTGCGATCACCGCCGGCAGCCGTCGAGGCAGGAACTCCGGGTACCGGTTCGCCTGCGTCAGCGTGGTATTCACCGCTCGCAACACCGAAGGCAGCGGTGGAAACGGGTTCTCGCTCAAATTCAAGTCGAAATAGGGCTGCATGCGCGGGGATCGTTGGTGACGTGACGGCCTGTCGTCGGCGAGGCGCACGCTCATCGCGCGGCTCCCCAGCGGACGGCCGCCGCGCCGGCGAAGTCGCCCGCGTGTGCGAACGCCGCCATCAGCACCAGCGATCCGTTGCGCAGCCGGCCCGCCCGGTTCTCCGTGTCCAGGGTCACCGGGATCCCCGCGGCGAAGAGATTGCCACAGGAGTCGAAGGTGTCCGGGTGTCGTTCGGGCGGAAGCTCCAGCGCGTCGTGCCAGTTGCGCAAGAACATGCGGTTGGGCTGGTTCGTGACGAAGGTGTCGATGTCGCGCCCTTTCACGCCGATGCGGTCGCAGACCGCCAACGCGACTTCGGGGACCAAGCGGTTGCCGCGGGCGAACACACTGGTGATCTTGGACTCGGTAAAGCTGACGCAGCCCTGTCCCTCGCCCGGCTCCCAGTACTTGCGCTCGCCGTTGGTGGGAAAGTACATGTCTCCGGCGAATTCGGGATAGGTGCGGCATTCGGTGTCGAGAATTGGTGCGCTGTCGTCTTTCACGAGCAGGCCGACACCGCAGCCGTCGCCGGGCACCGGCGCTTGGGCCAGTTTGCGGATTTCGGTCTGGGTGAACACTTGTCCGGCGCAATTCTGCGTCGTCACTATCAGCGCGGTGCGGGCGTTGGTGGTCTGTAACACCATGCGGGCCATCGTCATCATGTGCACGAAAGCCGCGCAGCCGCCGTTGTGCACGTCGTAGGCGAACGTCGGACGAATGCCGAGCCGCCGCGCCACCTCGGCGCCACAGCCGTATACCGGGTTGTCCGGAAGCTGGGTGTGGGTGATCAGCACGTCTATGTTCGCGATCGTGTCGGCGCCGTGGCGTTCGATCAGCGGTGCGACTGCCCGCTCGACCATGTCCACCGCCGTCTCGTCTCGCGTCACATGGTGGCGGCCTTTGGGGGCCCGGAACATGACGTTCTTCGCCATCGAGTCCGAGCCCGCGAACTGGGTGAAGTACTCGGTGCCGACTGGCTCGCCGGGCAGGTAGCTGGCTACGTCCACCAGGCTGACCGTGGGCAGGCTCGTGAGGTTCAAGGGGTTCATCGGATTGCGCTCACTTCATCCAGTCGGGCTTGACGGGCAGGTTGTGCGATGCCCGGTACTCGCAGATCGCCTTGAGGTTGTCCATCTCCAGCTGGTGGCCCGCCGAGAACATGTCCCAGAAGTCGCCCACCCACACCGGCCGCTTCGGCGGCGCGGTCTCGGGGTAGGGGTTCTCGTCGTAGAACGGATGCTTGCAATTCATCCACACCACAACCGAACCCGGCTTGTTGAACACGACCTGTGCGTCGACCACGCGCATCAGGTAGATCATCCACAGGTGCTTTCCCTGGTCCCAGGCGCAGTGATAGTCCACCGTCATGGCTTCCGGGTTCGCGACGGTGCGGGTGAAGATCTTGGTCGCGTCGCCGAGCCGGTCGTAGGCCAGCCACAGCCCTGGTTCCTCGGTCTCGACGAAACCGCGCAGGCTGTAGGTCCACTCCTCCAGCGAGCGGGTGTCGGCGAGGTACTCGTACACCTCGCGCGGTGGTGCGTCGATATACGCCTGGACCGGGCAGTATTCGCCGAAGATCTGGTCGTGCGGATACACCGACCGCAGCATGTCCATGATGATCGGGGTGGTCGCGTCCTTATCGGAGTTCTCGATGCGCAGCACGCCGGGAACGACATCTTTCGGGATGTCACTGAGTGCGGGCAGGGAACTTGTGGTCACGGCGATACTCCTCACAGTGGCGGACTCCCGTAGCCGACCGGCCCCTGCTGAGGCGTCGCGAGTGTGTTTCATCAGGAGGCCTTGGATTGTTCGATGGTCGTCAGGAACGGAAGGAAAGGAGGGATCTCGTCGGGGTCGCAGTCGATCGAAAGGAACGACGGCCCTTCGGTTTCCCAGCAGCGACGCAGCGCGTCGGCGAGTTCGTCGGTGGCCCGCACGGAGAACGTGGACAGTCCGGGGAACATGGCGCCGACACCCTTGCCGATGTGCGCCGGCTGGAATCTGTTGAAGCTGTAGCGGTCCCGGTAGTACAGCTGTTCCCTGGTCACGCACATGCCGTGCGCGTTGTTGTTGAGCACGATGAACGTGATCGGCAGCTTGTGCTCGACCGCGGTGTGCACCTCCATGCCGTGCATGAAGAACGCGCCGTCGCCCGCGATGACAACGGTGCGGCGCACTCCGATCGCTGTCCGGTGCCGCGCGAAGGCCGAGCCGATCCCGGCGCCGAACGCGTAACCCATCCCGCCCATGCCGAGCGCGACGGTGAACCGTCCGCCCGGCGGTACCCGGAGGTGGTGCACCACTGAGGCGCCGGTGTTGCCCCCGTCCGCGAACACGTCCGTGCCGTCCGGCAGTGCGGCGTCGATCGTCTCGACCAAGTCCCGATAGCGCAGGCCGGGACCGGAGGATTCGGGCACCCGCAGCGGCGTTGGTGGAGGTGCGACGCGATCACGCTCGGAAGCCGTTGCGCCAGTGTCCAGTTCGTCAGCCAGGTGGGCCAGCGTGCGCGACAGATCGGTACTGGTGGCGTGGATGGCCGGGGGATAGGGCGGCGCGACGCCGATGCTTGCCAGTGTGCCGTCGAGTCCGGTACGTGCGGTGATCGGCAGTTGCGTGCCCACAAGCAGGCACAGTGCCGCGGAGCGGGCGGCCACGATCAGCTCGGGATGGCCCATGCTGCCGGCGACGCCGCGGAACCCCGGGTCGGTGTTGTCATAGGTGTCCTTGGCGTCGGGCGCGACTCCTACGGCGGCGTCGAGGACGGTGGCCAGGCGGGCGAGCGCGTCACGCGCGTTGTCGCGGGCGACCTGGTCACCGGCGATGATCACGATCTTCCCGGTGCGCCGGGCCGCCGTGAGCGCGGCGCGCACCTCGGCGAGTCCGGCCTCGTCGCGCCGATAGTCCTCGGCGGGCAACCGGAGCGGCGGAACGTCGCCGATGTCCTCCTGCTGCACGTCCTTGGGCAGCAGGAGGACGGCGGGTCCGCCGCGCCGGGCGGCGCCGACCGCCCTGGCCACCTGATCGGGTAGGTCGGCGCCGGTCTCCACGCGCGCGCAGTAGGTGCTTACTGCGCTGAACAGGCGTACCGCGTCGATGGTGCCTGCCCGTCCGCTGGTGTCCTGAAAGGCGCCGTTGCCCTCCAGTGCGGTCGGCGGCTGCCCGACCAGCGCGAGCACCGGAACGCGCGAGGCGAACGATTCGGCAAGTCCGGCAACGAGATTCATGGCGCCGCCGCCGGATGTCGCCGCGACCACACCGATTCCGCCGGTTGAGCGGGCGTAGCCGTCGGCCATGGTGGCCGCGGAGAACTCGTGCTTGGCGACCACGCCGGTGAGATCGCCTGACGCATCGAATATCGCGTCGTACAGGTCCTCGATATTGGCGCCGTCGACCCCGAAGATATGGCGCACGCCCAGTGCTGAAACTGCTTGCACCAGATAGTCGACTACCCGGGTCGGCATCGGCGCTCCTTCCCGTACACGGCCTGTTGCCGAGCACACGCGAGATTGCGTACACGAGTGGATACGGGTGGGAACGCCGGATGGTTCAACTCTGGACCGAAACAGTTCTTGTGTGTACGTATACATCTACGTATAATGAGCCCATGCCCAACAAGACGATCTATGTTGCCGATGACGACCTCCCGCTCTTCCAGCGCGCGCAGGAGCTGGTCGGCGGCAACCTCTCCGGGGCGGTGGTCACGGCGCTGCGCCGGTTCATCGAACTCGAAGAAGGCCGGCTGGAGGGTTACGACGAGATTGTGCTCGGCGTGGGTCGCGATGGCGTGCGGCAGGTCCGGTTCTCCGGCACTCTGCTCGGGGAGTGGCGCGACGTCAACGACACTCGCATCGAGCATGTCCGGGTGTATCGCACCCGCAAAGGCAAATACGTGATGCACGCCCAGTACTCGAACTGGGACGAGTATCCCACCGACGCGGGCGCGAATTTACTCAAGGACTGGAAGGACCCGAAGAGCTGGCGCCGTCTGCTCGGCGTCGGACAGCAGGATTGGGGCGAGTTCCTCTTCGTCGTGGTGGATTCGCTCGACGAGCTGAAGGGGCGACTGCCCGGCAAGTTCTACCGGCGGGTGGTGGACGTGGCCGCGGGGCCGAAGATCGAGGATCTCGACATCTAGTCGAATCGCCTGGCGCGACAAACGGATAACGCATCGAAACGCCGCACCGGGAGAGCGGCGTAGGTAAAACATGCGTCCGCGATCTTCCGGCGGCAGACGCGCTGATCGGTTGCCGCACCGACGATCCCCCGCCGAAAGTATCGGCGGGGGATCGTTCGATCCCTCAGACCGTTCCGGCCAGCAACACCTTGCCGCTGGCTGCGGACCGGATCTCTACGGTGCGGACCTGGTCGGGCGGCCCGTCGATGGTGTAATCGACGGTCAGCTCGGTGCCGGGGGACGCGGGCCATCGGCCGAGCTCCTGTTGCTGTCCGTCGTTGCGGGTGACGTACAGGGCGAGGGGCCAGTTGTAGCGCTGATCGCTCGGTGCGTAGCTGCAGGACATCACAACGCGTGTCTTGTCTCCGGCCGGAACGAGTTTGAAGCTCGCCGAGACCGGCGTCGGCTCCAGCGGCTCCATCCGGCGTTCGGCGAAGACCTGCTCGGAGGTGCCCGTCTTGTCCGACCCCGTCACTGTGACGGCGATGGGCACCGCGATCGCCACCGCGGCAGCGGCCGCCGCCACCGCGGTTCCGATGGGCACCCACCGGCTGCGGCGTCGGCGCCGCTCGGCCGCGTCGGCGAGCCGTGGCAGCAGCTGCGGCATCGGCGGCGTGGACTCGGCGGCCTCGGGGGGCCCGATCATTTCCAGCGCGGTCTCGGTGTCGACCAAGGCGAGCATGCCGGGCAGGCCGGCGAGTCCGGTCACCGCAGCCTGGCAGTCGGGGCAGCCCGCCAAGTGCTCCTCGTACTTCTGGCGCTCGGCCCGGGTGAGGGAGCCGAGCACATACGGTGCATCCCACGTGGTGTAGTCGTCGGTGAGATCCGTCATTGATTCGTCACCCCCATCTCCTGAAGTGCCAGTCGTAACGCCCGCATGCCGTAGTGCATTCGGGATTTCACCGTGCCCGCCGGAATGTCGAGTTCTTCGGCGATCTGGTGAGTGGAAAGCCCTCGATAGTAGGCCCGCACGATCACCTCGCGGTGGTCGCCGCTGAGCCTGCCGAGGGCGTCCGCGATCAGCCAGCCGTCCAGCGCGCGGTCCGACTGGTCCGGCGTCGGCTGTTCGGGCGGACTGTCGGTGCGGAGCTCACGCCGGTTGCGGGCGCTGCGATGCTCATCCACCACGAGATTGCGGGCCACGGTGAACAGCCACGCGCGCGCCGACGTAGTGGATTGATCCAAGATGTTCGGGCGTTGCCACGCCCGCAGCAATGTCTCCTGCACGATGTCCTCGGCCCGCCCCGGGTCTCGGACCAAACCAAGCGTGTACCGCCACAGCGCGGTGGCATGGTCGCGATAGAGGACCCGCATCAACTCCGCTTGATCGTCCGGCTTGTCCGCCGCTCCGCGTATTCTGCGCACAAGTAGGTGCCTCTCTGCTTGTGTTGCGGGGCTGGTTATCGCTGGTATTCGATAAGTTACTCATGTTTTGCCGGATCAGTTGTCATGTCTCATACCGTGTCTCCTGCTGCCCCTTCGAGGAGTACACGTACTCAGTTGCGTTCGAGTTCAATCGGGTGGGTCGCGAGCAAGGAGAGGGGCAGCGGCTGGCGGCGCAGCACGTGTGCCCACAGGTCGGGGCGGCCGGTGCTGATCGGATCGGACGGCAACGCCGACAGCACGATCCAGTCGTCGTTCTCCAACTCGCCTTCCAGCTGCCCGAAGGTCCAGCCCGCGTAGCCCGCGAAGACCCGGATGCCCTCGACGAAGGGGCCGATCCGTTCGGGGTCGGCGTCCAGGTCGACCAGGACGACCCGGCCGTCGATCCGGCGCAGTCCGGGTACGTTCTCGATCCGCGCGCCGACCCGGACGGTGCCGAGGCACAGCGCCGCGTCTCGTTTCACCGGGCCGCCGATGAACAGCGTGCGTGGCGCGGCGACCGCGTCGGTCCATCGGGGTAGCACGTCGTGCACGGCCGTGTCGCTCGGACGGTTCAGCACGACCCCCAGGCTGCCCGCCTCGTTGTGCTCGATGATGTAGACGACGGTGCGCCGGAAGGTGGGTTCGACCAGTTCGGTGGCCGATACCAGCAGAGTTCCCGCGCGCACCACCTGCTCGCCGTGCCGGAAATCGCGCCGTTTGCGGTCACCATGCCCGCCGCGAGTTTGCCGATCGTCGGGGTCTTCTGCGCGTGCCACCCCGACATCATCTCAGCTGTTCGCCCACAATGCGCCTTCTGCGACCGACTTCTGTCTTCCAGATTTGCCCAGCGGATGTCGGCGGCCGTCGCGCCCATTCTCCGGCATCGTAGAGTCCAGACCATGGAACCGCCCGAGGTGCGACTCGAGAACAGCGACAGCGTGTACGACTTCTATCGCGAGCATCGCCAGAATCGACTGCAGGCTTGGGGGGCGTACGCCATTCTCGGCCGCCGATACCATCCGCGTGTCGCCTACGCCGAAGGCGCGCGCGAAGTTCTCCGCAGGGTGATCAAACAGGGGCGTCCGCTGTTGATCGCCATCAACCACCTGTCCGAGAACGACCCGTACACCGTCGCGGCGGCGGCTTGGCGCAGCGGGCTGCGGCCGGTGATCGGGCGGGTGCGCGTGCTGGCCAAGGACGAACTGTTCGTGGAACCCGACCAGCGGCGCAAGATCGACATGATGGGCGGCATCCCGGTGTTCCGTGGCAAGGACCACGGCATCCGCGCGGTGAACGCGGCCGGTCAGCGCATGATGGACATCTGCGCTGAGCGGATGGCCCGCGGCGACGGAGTCGCGGTGTTTCCCGAGGGCACCTGCAACGATGTCGACCCGACCAAGGTGCAGACCGTGGGCAGCGGGATCGGGCACATCGCGTTCCGCGCGATGAAGCTCGATGCCGAGCCGGTGCTGCTGTCCATCGGGCTGAGCTACGGGCCGCGCCCGGATCCGGCGGTGCAGCCGACAAGGGAGGAGGCGAAGTCGGCCAGCTTCTACTTCGGTGTGCCGGTGCTCGACCTGCCGACCCGGCCCGGTGACATCGCCCGGTTGGTGCGCGCGGACCTGCAACAGGCGTTGGACGGCGCCGTCGCGGCGTACTGAGAGGTCGTGCCTGCACCTCGCCGACGCTCGGCTCCAGCATGAGCGCGGTGGGTGTGCCGATATTCGCCTCTTACAGGGGCAGGTTCAGCCGGTCTCTGGCCCAGTGCGGCACCATCGTCAGGTATTCGGGGCGGGTCTCGATGAAGTGATGGACCGTCCGGCACATCGGCAGCGCGCCGAGCTTGTCGTCGCGGGTGCTGTTCAGCGCGGTTTCGACCAGCAGCCGTGCATAGCCCTGGCCCTCGTAGCGCGAATAGATCTCGGTGTGCACGAACGCCCGCTCGGACGCTGTGTCCTGGTATTCGGCATAGCCTGCGATCGCACCGTCGACGTAGATCTCGAAGCGTTCCAGTGCGGTGTTGTTGCTGACCTCGGTCGACATGGCTCGACGCTACTCCGGTGGGTCGGCAACCGGGTAACCACCAGGTCGACCGGGCGAAATCCCGCCCCGACTTGTCTGTCGGCCCAGGTCTGCGCAGAATGCTGTTGATCGAGGCGTCCTCTCGCGAGCGGGGCAGGCCCGGGGAGGTACGCAATATGATGAGGACACTGCGCATTTCGCGGGTCGCGGCAACCGTGGTCGCAGCGAGCCTGCTCGGGGGATCAAGTGTCACCGGCCTTGCACACGCCGAGCCGGGCATGGTGTTCGGGGTGTGTCCCGACCGCGCCGTGACGGCCGGCCGCGGCGTGCAGTGCGCTGTCGTCAGCGTGCCGATGAACTATGCGGAGCCGACCGGGCCGAAGATCGAGCTGACTGTCAGCCGGATCGTGGCGAGCGGCAAGCGCGCGGGCGTCCTCTTCGCCAATCCCGGTGGCCCCGGCGCCGACGCACTGGACTACTGGGCGCGACGGTCCGATATGTTCCCCACCGACCTCGGCGCGCACTACGACCTCGTCGCCGTCCAGCCGCGTGGACTGCGCTGGGCCACGCCGCTCGACTGCGCGGCGGGTGCGAAAACCGAAGAGGGCGAGCATGTTTCGATTGGTGGCGGCGACCGCGATGCCATCAAGAAGGCCTGCGACGCCGCCCGCCCCGGCTACCTGGACACCATTACCACCGAAAACACCGCGCGCGATTTGGACGCCGTGCGCGCCGCGCTCGGGCTGGAGCGGATCAGCTACCTCGGCACCTCCTACGGCACCTATCTCGGCGCGGTGTACGCGGCGCTGTTCCCCGAACGGGTGGATCGGATGATCCTGGACTCCAATGTCAACCCGGACTGGGTGTGGACGGAGGAGTTCGCCCAGCAACAGGTGGCGGGCAAGCAGCGCCTCGACGACCTGTTCGCTTGGATCGGCGAACACGACAGCGAATACCACCTCGGCGAGACGGCGCTGCAGGTCTACCGGAACTGGGTCCGGCTGGCGGCCGATCAGGGCGGCGGCTGGTACGCCAACCTGACCCCGCCGCCCGCGAGTGTCGCCGATCTGCCCGGCGCGCTGCCCGAGCCGCTCGCCGAGATCGCGCGTGACGGCTACAACGGCAGCGTCGAACAGCTGGGCAAACTGCAGAACCTGCTGCGCACCTTGGTCTCCGGCGGCGTATCGGCGCAGGTGCCGCTGCTCGGCGCGACCGCTGTCGCCACCTACACACGCACGTTCTGGCCGATCTTCGCCCGCGCGATGGCCGACGTGGCCGCCGACCCGGCAAATGTGCAACGGCTGCGCGCCATCGAGGGCGCGACCTCGACCGACCCCACCGGCCGTTTCGTCTTCGCCGCCGTCACCTGCAACGAGAACGCCGTGTCTGGCAGGCCGGAGCTGCTCGGCACCGCGGTCGGCACCATCGCCTCCGGCGGTGACGCCATGGACGCGCGCGCCGACCTGGTCCGGTCCGGGATGGCCTGTGGTGCTTGGAAGCCGGTGACGAAGCCGGTGCGGATCACCGGGGCCGGTCTGCGCACCCCGCCGCTGGTACTGCAGAGCCGCCACGACGCGTTGACCCAATACGAGGGTGGCCCGGCCATGGCGAAGGCGCTGAACGGTGCGCTGATCACGGTAGATGGCGGCGACCACGGAACCTTCGGCCGCGGCAATGCCGCTGTGGACGAGGCAGTGCTGACCTATCTGCGGACCGGCCAGGTCACCATCACCCAGGCCGACCAGGCTCCGCTGCCTGCGAGCTGATCGAGGGCCGTCGTGCGGTTGTCCCGGCGGCACCCGACAATATGGGGATGACGCGCACGTCCGCACCCCGGGTGATTCTCGCTCCGGACAAATTCAAAGGATCGCTCAGCGCACCGCAGGTGTCGGCGGCCCTTGCCGCGGGTTTCGCGCGGGTCGTGCCGGAAGCCGACATCCGGCAGGTGCCGGTCGCCGATGGCGGTGATGGCACGGTCGAGGCGTTCGTCGCCGCGGGCTGGACGCGGGTCGAACTGACCGCTCCTGGGCCCACCGGTGTGCTGTGCCGCACCGCCTACGCGAGGCATGAAGCGACCGCTGTCGTCGAACTGGCCGCGGTGGTCGGTCTGGCGAAACTGCCCGGGGGGCGGCACGATCCGCTCGACTCGAGCACTTACGGGCTCGGCGTAGTCCTGGCGCATGCCATGGACAACGGCGTCACCGATATCGTGCTCGGTCTCGGCGGCAGCGCATCCACCGACGGCGGCGCGGGCATGCTGCAAGCGCTCGGTGTCCGCGTCCTGGACTCCGACGGGCGGGAATTACCCACCGGCGGAGCCGTTTTGGCACGCGCCGCACGTGTGGACCGCTCCGGGCTGCATCCTGCGGTCGCCGGCACGACCTTCACCCTGGCCTGCGACGTCGACAATCCGTTGCTCGGGCCGACCGGCGCCGTCGCGGTGTACGCACCGCAGAAAGGCGCGGGCCCTGCCGAGCTCGATGTCCTCGAATCCGCGCTCGCCACCTGGGCGCGCGTCGCAGGCCCCGACTTCGCACTCCATCCCGGCGCGGGCGCTGCGGGCGGAACGGGTTTCGGCGCACTCGCAGTGCTCGACGCGCGGGTGCGCAGCGGCATCGAAGTCGTGCTCGAACTTCTCGACTTTCCCGCGCTGCTCGCCGCCGCCGCCCTCGTGATCACCGGCGAGGGATCACTGGACCGGCAAAGTCTGCACGGCAAGGCGCCGGTCGGCGTATGCGCGGCGGCCCGTGCCGCCGACGTCCCGGCGATTGCCGTTGTCGGCCGTACTTTGCTTGCGCCCCAAGAGGTTCGGGACGCGGGCTTCACGCGCTGTTATGCGCTCGCCGACCTGGAATCCGATCCGGGCCGCTCGATGGCCGACGCGGCGGCGCTGCTCGAGCGCATCGGTGCGCGGATCGCGGTCGACAATCCGGTCTAACCCGCGGACGCCAGGAGGTTCGCGGCGAGTTCGTGTCGATGCCGCTCGCCCCACTCCTCGAGCGGACGCAGGGCGACTGCCAATTCCTCGCCGAGTGGAGTGAGGGAATATTCGACGCGCGGAGGGACCTCGGCGTAGACCTCGCGGTGGACTACACCGCTGGACTCGAGTTGGCGCAGGTTTTCGGTGAGAACCTTCTCGCTGACGCCGTCGAGCAGGCGGCGGATCTGGCCGAAGCGCTGCGGGCCCGCGCCGAGCACCCACATCAGATGCAGTTTCCACTTGCCGCCGACGACATCGATCGCGAGCGTCATGCCGCATACATCGTGATCCGTGTCACTGCTCATGCCCACCGCACTCCTTTGACCTCATGTCGAACCTCGAGGTAAGCAACCACACCCCGACGTTCGGTCTTCCCGACTCTACCTGCGGCAACGACCATGGATCCCGGCGCCGACAACAACCGAACGAGAACTGAAGGGACACCTCATGTCCGAACAGACCCCCCGATCCGTCTCCGTCGTCGGTCTCGGTCCGATGGGCCAGGCGATGGTCCGAGCCTTCCTGGACGCGGGTGTCGAGGTGACGGTGTGGAACCGCAGCCCCGACAAGATCGACGCCATGGCCGAACTCGGTGCCAAGCGCGCCACGACCGTTGCCGACGCGCTCGACGCCAACGAGGTCACAGTGCTCAGCCTCACCCACTACGCCGCCATGTACGACGTGCTCGGCCAGGTGACCGACCACCTCAAGGGCAAGGTGATCGCGAACCTGTCCTCGGATTCCCCCGAGAAGGCACGAAAGGGTGCGGAGTGGGTCCGCGCGCACGGCGCACAGTTTCTCTCCGGCGGCGTCATGTCGGCGGGTGACAACATCACGCACCCGGCGTCGTACATCTTCTACAGCGGTCCACAGGAGGTGTTCGACGCGCACGCCGAGCTGCTGCGCCCGTTGAGCCCGCAGGAGTACCTCGGGGCCGACGACGGTCTTGCGCAGGTCTTCTACCAGGCCCTGCTGACCATCTTCCATCCTTGGCTGCTCGCCTTCGACCAGGCGACCGCGGTGATCGATCGCTCCGGCCACGACATCGCGAGGTTCATTCCGTTCGCGATCCGCTCGGCCGCCGCATTCCCCTACTTCATGGAGGAGCACTCGGTCGCCAACCAGAATGGCGGCTGGGCCACGCTGGCAAGCCTGAAGATGATGGACGCCGGCGCCCAGCACATCATCGACGCGAGCGAGGAAGTCGGCGTCGACGCCACCTTCTCGCATACGGCGCAGGCGTTCTGGCGCAAGGCCATTGCCGCCAGTGAGCAGGCGGGTACGGCGGTCTCCACCTATGCGTTGATGCGCGGGGACATGTAAACACCAGAGTCCCAGCTGGATTCGACAAGAGGTGGCGGTGGAAAAGACGACCGCGCCGCCGCCTCGTGTCGGCCTCCACCGGGCTCCCGGTGCCTCGGTGTCGGCGTCGATGCCGATCCAGGCCCAGTCGTAGATGCGGGGGACTTTGGTGCCGGCGCCAACCGATAGCGGCTGCCACACGGTGGCCGGCAGACCAGCGGCGAGCCGGTCTGCGCGGGCGGGGCCGATGCCGACGCGTCGGTCGCAGGCGATGGCCAGCACGTATCCGATGCCGCGGGCCTCCAGAGCGGCCCGCAGTTTCGGATCAGCGCCGTAGGCCTCGTCACCGGTCACTCATGGTGCGGCCACGCCAGCGTCCAAGGCGCGGGTGATCATTGCCTGCGCCAGTTGCGGTTTGGTCGCGAACTCCACCGATTCCGGCACGGCCCGAGCACATCGCCCAGGGTCGCTGGTCCAGGACTTCGGCAGGTACAGGGCACGATCGATGAAGGTGTGCCCGTGCGGGGTTGAATAGGTCAAGAACACCGCTACCTGCAAGTTCTCGAAACGTCCTGCGGTGCCGGTGTACTGGCGCTGGACACCGACGGTGGCCGTGGCCTTCTCGAGATCGCCGGTTTCGTCCACGATGAGGATCACGTCGGTATCGCCGAGCTGTTCCACGACATAGTCGCGCAGATCGTCGCGCACCCCCGTCAGCGTCCCAGCTGGCACGAGACAGCAAGTGCTGCACGGCATCCGACGTGGTCGTAGCCAGCCTGTTCCGACAGTGTCCAGCAGTTCTTGTCCGGCAGCTCCGAGACCAGACCGGCCACCATGTCCCGTGCGGTGCGGCGCGTCTCGACACGTCGGAACCGCCCGACCACACGCTCCATCAGGTCCTCGAAGCCGTCCTGCCACCGGTCACCCGCCGCGCTGTGCGCGGCGGTCACCGCGAATTCAGTTGTCTTACACACAAATACGACAGGATTACGTGGTAACCACCCTTCACCGGTACCGACACGCCGACACCCAGAACCCGATCGTGATCGGGCCGCCCGCCTGGTCACGATCTACTGCTGAGTCTAGGCTCCCGGCATGAGCGCGGCGCAAACCGAGGACAGCCGACCGGGGAACCGACGATTGTGGTCACAGCTTCGCAGGTATCTTCTGCTTGTCTGCACCGTCGTGGCTTGCCTTGGGATACTCGTCTCGGCGAGCAAGCCGGCGAGCGCCGAGCTGATGTCGTTGTCGCCGTTCTTGATCCTCGCGTGGGCATTCATGGTTGTTGCGGTGTTCTGCGTGGTCATCGTCTACCCGATTATGGCAGTCCGATCTCGGCGGCTTCGGGTAGCTGAGCTCGGCCCCCTGGTTGCTCCCGCACTGATAATCGCGCTCACTGCGATTTTATGGAGCGCAGACCTGCCAATGGCTGTGCGCTGGCACTTCTCGGCGCACGCATTCGACGATGCTGCACGGCAGGTGCGCGCCGGTGTCGATCCACGAACGTTCGAAGGTGACCGCCTTGGCCTTTTTCGCATTCGCGGTGTGGAACTCAACGGCGATCGCGGTGTGGAACGTCGCGGCGACGACGTCTACTTCAGGACTGGCCCCATGGTGGCCTATTGCTCGATGGGAAGTGGCTTTGCCAATCTTTCTGGCCACCAGCCCGTGACAGGCGCATTACATCACCTCAGCGGCGACTGGTATTGGTTCTGTTTCAACAGCAGCGAAGAACGGGTGATAGTGCCCGACCACCCCATCGGAGCAGAACACTAGCCGGTGACGAACCGCTAGCCTGAAGTTCTGATGTACTTCGGATTTCCAGCCATTTTCGTCTGTACGGCCCAGCATTTGAGCCATGCCGTCTCGAAATCGGTTACCGAAGTTCCGTGCGGCTCCGCGTCGTGCGCTCTCGCGTCGCCAGGATTCCATGCGTAATCAGCGGCGAAACAGTATGTTTCGTGAGCGCAGTGGGCAATCTGAGGACCAGGAGTCATTCATTACGGCGTTGGACTCGATCGACCGACCAATCACTATCGAGGTACGTTGGCTGCTGTAGGCACGTCGATGCGCCCGTGCAACACGACGGTCGCGCTCCGGCGGATACCGGGTGTCCTCCTGGTCCGCGGTCCACAAAGGTCTTGCTGATGCATGGTGACATAGCAGGGTGTATGTTTCCCGTGGTGACATATGAGTGCCACGACCGCGACGGGCAGTACTGGCGCAGTTACGGCAACGAATTGTGGGAGTTCACCGACGACGGGCTCATGCGCCGCCGCGAGGCCAGCATCAACGACGTCGCCATTACCGAGAGCGACCGGCGAATTCGCGGGCCTCGCCCTGCCCGCGAGCGTGGACTGCTGCTGCCGATCCAGTGAGCAGGAAATGGCGATTACTCATCTAGCCGAATCCGACTGGTGGGCTGGGGCGGTCGACGAGCCCCGTACGACTACAAGTCAGGGGGCGAGCTGCGAGCGAAGATCGTGACTCTGGCAAGCGCCCGATGCACACGAGCCAGGCGATTCGGCTACGGCCTGCTGCTGCGGCCGAGCTCGGAATGCTGAAACCGTAGACCGGTTGACCCTCGGGTCAGTTCCGGAACGCATCCACGTTGCGGGTGCACCAGTCGGCGAACGTGCGCGGCGTACGGCCGGTCAGTCGCTCAACCGTTTCGGTGCGCAGCCCCACAGTGTCGGCTCGCATCACGGCGAATCCTTCGACAATGGCATCCGCCAGGACCTTTGGCGCGCCGCTGGGGAAGCGGGCACGAACCGCCTCTTCCGCGTTGGCGACATCGCGTACGGCAATCGTTCGGCCGAGCGTCTTCGCCAAGATCTCGACTTGCTCGGGGACGGTGAGCACCTCAGCGCCCGTGAGGATGTACTCGTGGCCCTCGTGTCCGTCCTCGGTCAAGGCGACCGCCGCGACGGCGGCGATATCGGCCGGATCGATCGGCGCATGCCTGCCGGGACCGATCGGGTTGAGCACGTATCCCTCGTCGCGGATGGTGCCGACCCATTCCAGTGCGTTGGTCATGAACCCGCCGGGGCGTAGGAACGTCGCGGGGATGCCCGACGCACGGATCAGTTCCTCTCGCTCGTGATGCCAGCGACCCATGGCGGGCATCGGATCGCCGAGAACGTTGGTCGAGGACAGATGCACGATCCGGCGTACACCGGCCGCCAGCGCGGCGTCGATCGCGTGCCGGGCATGTGCGGTACCGATACCTGGCGTCAGCAGGAACAACGCGTGGACGTCGTCGAAAGCCGTTGTCAGCGTCGATGGTTGGTCCAGATCGGCGACTGCGGGCCGCGTCCGGTTCGGTAGGCCTGCGGCGCGCAGCGGATCACGAACCAGGGTCCGGAATTCCACCCCCTTGGCGTCCAGCTCCCGCGCGAGTTCTCTGCCGACGTTCCCCGTGGATCCGGTGATCAGTAGCATTGCTTCTCCAGATTTCATTTGCCGTCTAGTGATCGTGAAGGACATTAGCCGGCTAATGATTAGCCGTCAATCGACCTGGAGGGGGTCCGTGATGCCCGAGTTTCTGGACCTGCACGGCAAGACCAACAAGGTCGTGCGCGCCGCTGCGGGTGCCGCTGTCCGCCGTCATGGCCTGCACCTCGGCCAGGATCATCTGCTGGCGGTGCTGTGGGAGCGCGACGGCCGGACGCCCGGGGAGGTGGCCGCCGCTTTGAACGTCACCACGCCCACCGTGGTCAAGATGGCCACCCGCATGGCCGATGCCGGACTCCTCGAACGCCGCCGCGACGACAATGACAACCGCCTGGTCCGCCTATGGCTCAGTGACGCAGGCCGTCGCCTCCGTCGCCCGATTCAAGCGGAACGCCAATCCCTCGAGGACCTTCTCACCGCAGGCCTCACTTCGACCGAACGCAAGCACCTGTTTACCGCCTTGGCGAAGATTCACCGCGCCGCCACCGAAATCCTGGCCACGGCAACCGGATCCGCCGATAGCCACTGAAGAATTCGTGCAAATGGCGCATGGCGGAGGTGGGGTGCGCGAAAGGCCTCCGTGGTGCGCCTCTCGTCGGAGGTGATGCATGGTCGGAAGAAGTGAGAGCGGTGCTCTTGACTTTGGGTCGGGATCTGTGGAACATCTCTCTCTATAGAGAGCAGTGCTCACAACAAGGAGTAAGTCATGGATCTCGGCACCCGCTACATCGGCCCCTCTGGCATCGATCCGATCACGAACCGGATCGCTAACCTGCTGCCCAGGCTCGGGATCAGCGTGATGGGATCGCGCCTGCTCGCGGTTCGCGGACGCAAGAGTGGCGAGTGGCGGACCACGATGGTCAACCTGATGGTGCGGGAGGATGGCGCCCGCTTCCTTGTCGCACCGCGTGGGCACACACAGTGGGTGCGTAACCTGCGTGCGGCGGGCGGCGGCGAGCTGCGGCTCGGTCGCAAGGTCGAGGCGTTCACCGCCGCCGAGGTCGCCGACGCCGACAAGGTGCCGCTGCTGCGGCTTTACCTGCAGAAGTGGGGCTGGGAGGTCGGCAAGTTCTTCGAGGGCGTGACCAAAAACGCCACCGACGGGGAGCTTGCCGCCATCGCGCCCGGCTTTCCGGTGTTCCAGATCAAGTGACGAATCGCCGGAGTCGTCAAGCCCGATCGAGGCGAACTCGACCGGCTCACGCCGAGCGGGCGAGGAATTCGATCGCGGCGGCGTAACCCTGGATTCCCATCCCCGCGACCACCGCGGTGGCGATCGGGGAGATGTAGGAGTGGTGCCGGAACTCCTCTCGCGCGTGCACGTTGCTGATGTGCACCTCGATGATGGGGAGCTCCGGAATCACCAGTGCGTCTCGCAGCGCCACCGAGGTGTGGGTGAAGCCGCCGGGGTTGATGACGATGCCCGACTCGGCGCCGCGCGCCTGATGGATTCGATCGATCAGCGCCCCCTCGGAATTGGACTGGAAGGCGACGATCTCCCTGTCGAATCTCGCAGCGGTCTGCTTGCACAATTCCACGACGTCGTCCAGCGTCGCCGACCCGTACACCTCCGGCTGACGGGTGCCGAGCATGTTCAGATTAGGGCCGTTGAGGACGAGGATCGGGCCCGGGGTCGCGTCGACAGTCGCAGCCATGCACGCAACACTAGACCCGCCCGACCTACAGCCCCTGCGGCCCTTCCGAACGTAGGTCGTCCACTTTGCGCATCGCGTCGCGCAACTCCGCCAGCCACGACTCCGCGTGTTTGCCCGCCAGTTTCACGGTCCAGGCCAGCGCGTCGGCGCGGGAGCGGGCAACGCCCGCGTCGACCAGGGTGTCGAGTACCTTTCGTTCCGGCTGACGCAGCCGGGTCATGACGGGAACGGCCAGGTGGGTGAACATGATCCGTTCCCCGTCCACCGAGACGCCCCAGGCGACATTGCGTCGGTAGCGGTGCTGCGCCTCGTTCGCGATCTGCATGCGGGCCGGGCGGGTGGACTCGCGGAACCGGGCGACAGCGCCCTCTTTGGTCGCGCGCGGAACTTCGTCGGTCGGCGCTTCCGCGTCGCCCTCGTCGGCGGCCGGTGGCTTCTCGGGTTGCGGGATCGGCAACTCGCCTATGACGACGATCTCGTCCCGGTCCACCTCGATGACTGGCGGACCGGTGAACCAGTCGTTTGGCAACCGTCCGGCGAACCAGTCGGGCACATCTGCTGGATCCGGAAGGTCGGCCTGTTGCCAGCCTCCTGGGCGCCCGAAACCCCGTCCTCGGTGTGCGTTTCTCATGAGGATCACCTACTTACTGTGATGTTGCGCTTCCATTGATTACAAGATTACGTCGCAAGGCACACCTGTGGTTCCGCCCTGCGCGAACAGGATGCGGTCCTCGACTGCGGCGCTTGGAACGGCGCGGTCGGGGTACCCCCGAAGACACGGCCTGAGTAACTGCACGACTTCGCGCGAAGGCCGGTACGGTAGCGGCGCCGGGTAGGTGGACAAGATCGTGAACGGTCTCCCGAGATGGAAGGTTTCGGACACAATTGGGATGCTGAGCATGGATAACGTCCGGATGACGGAGGCGAAACGGACAGGTATTTTCAGGTACGGTGGTCTTGTTACTGGAGTGACAAGAGTGAAGAGTGGGCGATATGGATGTGTGGGGATCTCGCCGCTTTCGCGTTCGGGGCGCAATGGCACTCATGGGGGTGGCATCGCTCGCGATCGGGATCGGCTCGTGCGGGATACACGAGAAGCAGAGTGAAGCCGAGACCGTTGTCGAACGCTTCACCGATCTGCTCGACGATCAGGATTACGCCAAGGCGGCGGACCTGACGTCGTACCCCACGGCGGCCTCAGCAACATTGAAGCAAATGTTTGAGGGCCTCCATCCGGGCAAGGTCGACTACCGGAAGACCCAATTCATCGGGCTCGATGCCCAGTCCGCGATCTTCAGCATGGACGTCGACTGGAGCTTCGGAGAGCAGAAGACCTGGAACTACAGCCTGCAGGGCAACGTCCGCAAGCTGGCCATCGGCTGGCGGATCTCCTGGGAGCCCACGCTCGCCATGCCGCAGCTTTCGCACAATCGCACCGTCCAGCTGGTGCGGACGCTGCCGTCGCCCGCGCCTCGGGTCAACGACATCGCCGGTGAGCCGCTGATGACCGAGCAGACCATCAATGTGATCAAGCTCGACCCCGCGAAGACGCCGGACCTGGTCGCCTCTACCGACGCGCTGGCCAAGGCCATCGAGCCGGTGGCGCCGCTGATCACCGGGGCATCGCTCATGCAACAACTGGCCGCCTCGCAGGGCAAACCG
The DNA here is from genome assembly GCF_052114905.1 of Nocardia sp. 2TAF39. Classification (NCBI taxonomy): domain Bacteria; kingdom Bacillati; phylum Actinomycetota; class Actinomycetes; order Mycobacteriales; family Nocardiaceae; genus Nocardia; species Nocardia sp. 2TAF39. Next base: position 8,129 of record NZ_JBFRFQ010000019.1, on the reverse strand, counting down.
GTGGTCGCGGTGAATCTGCGCGAGGGCGATTTCGCCATCCTGGAACCGCGGATGGCCCCGATTCCCGGCGTGGTCATGGAGAAGCAGCCGCGGCTGATCTCCGCCGACCGCCGGGTCTGGTCGCCGATGCTGGACGCGCTGCGCAAGGTGCAGCAGGACAGCCAGGAGGCGCACTCCGGGTGGGGTGTCCAACTTTTCGAGCAGGACGGACGGTTCGTCGGTCAGCTCGCCGGCCAGCAGGGCCCACCGGGGCCGGATATCGCGGGCACCATGGACCAGCGCCTGCAGCGCGCTGCCGAGGACGCGGTGGTCAGCGTGGGTACACCCGCCTCGATCGTGGCGATCCAGCCCTCCAGCGGCGCGGTGGTGGCGGTCGCGCAGAACAGTTACGCCACCGAGCACGGTCCGGTGGCGTTCACCGGGCTCTACCCGGTCGGCGGGAACATCGAGTTGTTCCGTCTCGTCGCCGCAGTGGCAAAAGGGAAGCCGCCGCAGGACGTCTCGGTGCAGGACGCGGCCGAGGCGGCGACCACCCTCGGGGTCGGCATCGACTTCAAAGTGCCCGGTCTCGATGAGGTGACCGGCAGACTCGCGATCGCGGGACGCAGCGCCGAGCAAGTGCGCCAGGGCGGTGGTTCGGACGCGGTGCTGGCCAGCCCGTTCGGAATGGCGATCGCCGCGGCAGCCGTCGCGCGCGGCTCGGTGCCGCCGCCGATGATCGAGGTCGCCCGGCCGAGCACCACCGACGCCCAGCTCGGTCCGCTGTCGCCCGAGGCCACCGACCGGCTGCGTGGAAGACTGCGCGACTCGACGAACGTGCCCGAACTCGCAAGCGTGCGGCGCTACCGGGACGTCAACGCGTTCGCCGCGACCGCAGGCCAGGACGGCTGGCTCATCGGGACCATGGGCGACCTGGCCTTCGCGATCCACATCAGCGACGTGGACAGCGGCGACGCGACGGCCCGCATGGCGGCCAGGATGCTGCAGGCGCTGGCTACCCCGGAACCCTGATCAGCTCAAGGCTTTGATCGCCGCGCGCCAGCCGAGCAGGAACAGTGCGAGCACCGCGCTCGCGACCAGCACGAAACCGAGTGCTGTTCCCTGACCACTGACCACACGCAGCAGCATGCCGCCGCCGAGGGTGCCGAGCCAGACGAGGACCCCCGTGGGCCACGGGGCAATGCCGTCGAACCGCTCACGGTCGACCTTGCCGATTTGTCGGCCGACCGCGGCGGCGGCGGTCCAGCCGGCCGCGAGTCCGATCGCGAAGGGCCACAGGGTCCGCAGCAGTCCGGCGAGTACCGCTTCGTCGTGGCTGTGCCTGCCGATCACACAGAAGAGGGAGACGAGTAGCGCGTCCGCCACCAGCGGCACCAGTTTCCTCACGCGGGAAAGCGTAGTGGGCGCACCGGAACCGCACCCGCCGACACGGTCGCGGGGGCTTGCTCGCCGGTGGTCGATCGCCGAAACGCTGCCGCATCAGATTACAGTCGCCGCTGCTCGAATTCCTTTTCGAACTCGGCGTCGTCGGCCTGCCGAGTGCGGAACCGGAACAGGAAGACGATCCAGCCGACTATAGCGACCAGGATGAAGCTCACCAGCCGGTACACGAACGCCGCGGCGACTGCCTGTGCGGCGGGCAGTCCGGCGGCCGCGGTGAGGCCGTATATCAGCGTCGCGTCGACATAGACGATGCCGCCGGGCGCGAACGGAATCGAGCCGACCGCCTTGCCCACGGTGAACGCGAGCAGCAGTCCGGCGACCCGCGGGTCGGCGCCCACCGCGTAACACGCCGCACCGAGGCAGGCTACGTCGGCGAACCGGTGCACCAGCGCCCACACGGTGACCCATGCGCCGTCACGCTTGCCGAGGTCGACCGATTCCAGCTGGCCGAGCACATCGGCGATCTTGCCGGCGCCCTGGTCCGGCGGGCGCTTGCGCAACCGGTTGGCCAGCGTGAGTAATCTGCGCAGCAGCGTGTCCAGCGAGCCGGGATGGTGCGACACATAGTTGCCCGCCCAGACCAGCGCGGCGACGGCGGCCAGCGAGAGGATCAGCTTGAACGGGCCGACCCGGCCACCGGCCAGCAGCGTTCCGCCCACGCCGAGCAGCGCCAGACCCACCGCGGCGACCACGCCGGAGAAGACCAGCTGCCATGACGCGACGATCGGGCTCGCGCCCCAGCGCCTGGTCTGCCGATAAGTGAAGGCGGTGGAGAACACCTGGCCCGCGGGCAGGGTCACCGACATGGCGGTCGCGCCGTAGACCACCGCGACGGATTTGCGCTGGCTGACGGCGACGCCGCCCGCGTTGAGCAGTTGTTTCTGCACCCTCGCGAAACCGCTCATCGACAACGCCTGCATCCAGATACAGGCCGCTACCCAGCCCCAATGTATCTCGGTGAGCTTTCGCCAGGATTCGTGCAGGCGCGGCCAGAGATACACGCCCTCGGCGATGAGCAACGCCAGCAGGGCGACCCCGAGCAGCCATTTGAGCCACCAGAATTTGCCACGGCGGGAATCCGCCGTGGGCGGCGGCGCAGGTTGTCCTGCCAGTTCCCCGTTGGCCGTCACGCCGTCAGCCTAACGAACGCACCGATTCGACGTCTGCATCGTCGCGCGCGTCGGCCCCTTCTTTCGGCCAGGCCAACAGCGTTTTTCTGCGCCTGCCACGCAGCTGCACCTCGTCGCCGGTCTCCCACTGGTCCTGCTCGCTTTCATCGGCGAAATACAGTGCGCTGCCTGAGGCAAGTGTCCGGCCGGGCCGGTCCTTGGCCAGTTCGGTGAGTCGGGACGCCTCGTTGACCGGGTCTCCGATCACGGTGTATTCGAAACGGTTTGCGGCACCGATATTTCCAGCGACGGCAAGACCGGCCGAAACACCGATTCCGATATCGAGACCCGGAACTTCCCGCAGAGTTTCGCGCAGTTCGCGCGCGGCGGCCAGCGCGGCGGTCGGCGCGTCCGGCCGGTCCAGCGGCGCGCCGAAGATGGCCAGAGCCGCGTCACCGACGAACTTGTTCACGAAGCCGTTGTGTCGGTCGATCACATCGACCACAATGCGGAAGAACTCGTTGAGCAGGCTCACCACCTCGGTGGGTGGGCGCTCGGCAGCCGTCGCGGTGGAACCGACCATGTCGACGAACAGCACCGCGACGAAACGGGTCTCGCCGCCGAGTTCGGTGCCGTAGTCGAGCGCGCGCTGCGCCACTTCCTCGCCGACATGCTGGCCGAACAACTCCTGCAGCTGACGGCGCTTGGCGGCCTCTTCCATCATCCGGTTGAAGCCGACCTGCAGCAGCCCGATCTCGCTGCCGTCGAAGACCTCGACCTGCACGTCGCGTGCGCCCCCCTGCACCCGGTCGATGGCCTGGCTGAGCTGGCGTACCGGGTCGGAGATACTGGAGCCGGTGAGCATGGACAGCGCGAGGGCCTGCATGATCACCACGCCACACAGCAGCAGGATGGAGATGGCCAGCGACTGCGCGGAGAACTTCACCTCCGAGGAGATCTGGGTGACGCACAGCAGCACGATGGCGATGGTCGGAGCGAAGGTACCCATGCCCCAGGTCATCGCCATCCTGGTGCCGACGCCCGGGGTGAGGGTGTGGTCGAAGATCCCCTCGGTCAGCGCCTGGGCCGCGACCGGGCGCAGGATGCGTTCGCCCAGCATGTAGGTGAAGCCGAACACGATGGTGGCGGCCATGCATTCGGTGATGATGACCGCGCCCGCCAGCGCGGGGGTGTCCTTGATGATCACCGCCGCGAGGATCGCACCGCCGATCAGCCACAGTGCCAGATGCAGGATCGCCTGGCGTAGCGGAGCGTGCAGCGCGGCCATCTGCTCTTGGCGGCTGGGCGGTCCGCCGCGCATCTGCCAGCGCATCACCGGACGCAGCATCAGCGCGGAAGCAGCCATGCTGAGCAGGCCGCCGGTCGCGAAGACCAGGGCTGGGATCAGCAGGCCGGTGCGCCTGGCACCAGAGGCCTCACCCTCGGGGACCGGCAGCCCGTATTGGATGAACGCCCACACCAGAACTGCGCCGAAAGCATTCGCAAGCAGCATCGATGTCAGGTACAGCGGCCAGCGCGTTCGCATGGTCTGTTTGACCGCTTCCAAAGGCGCCGACACGAGACCAATCTAGCGTTTCGATCATGTGAGTATGTTCGCGGCGCTGGACGCCCATCAGGCGCTGCCGCGCCTTCGCTCGGCCCCGCGCGGCTGCCGGCGGACAGAGTCCGGCTGCGCCCGTTAGGCTCACGGAGATGACCGACCCGAAGTCAAGTTCAGCGCGGAAGGGCGGCCTGGCGGGGCCTGCCGCGGAAGCGGTGCATCCGATCGTGCGCGTCTCGGCGGAGTGGGGCTGGCGGCTGCTGGTGCTGTTCGCGCTGGCGATCACGCTCGCGACGATCGTGCAAAGACTGGCCACGGTGGTCATCCCGCTCGCCATCGCGCTGCTCGCGGCCGCGCTGCTCGCACCGCTGGTGGATTGGATGCAGCGGCTGGGGGTGCCTCGCGCGGTGGGGGTCTTCGTCGCGCTGGTCGGGTCGCTCGGTGTGGTCGCGGGGATCATGACCTTCGTCGTCGAGCAGTTCGTCGCCGGTGTGCCGCAGCTGACCGACGAGTTCACCCACAGCATCCATCAGATCCAGGACTGGCTGATCAGCGGGCCGCTGCAACTGAGCAACGAGCAAATTCGCAACGCCGGCGACACCATCGTCAAGGCCATCCAGTCCAATCAGGACAGCCTGACCAGCGGGGCGCTCACCACCGCGACCGTCATCGGCGAATTGCTCACCGGTATTTTTCTGACACTGTTCATCCTCATCTTCTTTCTCTACAGCGGCGATCAGATCTGGCGGTTCGTCACGAGGATCATTCCTACCGGGCAGCGGGAGCGGGTGCGCACCGCGGGGCAGCTCGGGTTCGGGACGCTGGTCGGGTTCGTCCGCGCGACCGTGGCGGTCGCGGCAGTGGACGCCATCGGCATCGGTGCGGGGCTCGGCATTCTCGGTGTGCCGCTGGCGCTTCCGCTGGCCTCGCTGGTGTTCATCGGCGCGTTCATCCCGATCATCGGTGCTTTCCTCGCCGGGTTCATCGCGGTGTTCATCGCGCTTGTGACCAAGGGCCTGGTCACCGCCCTGATCGTGCTCGGCATCATCATCGCGGTGATGCAGCTCGAGGGCCACGTGCTGCAGCCGCTGCTGCTCGGCCGGGCGGTCAGCATCCATCCGCTCGCCGTGGTGCTGGCGATCACCGCGGGCGTGGTGCTCGGCGGGATCGCGGGTGGTCTGCTTGCCGTGCCGTTCGTCGCGGTGATGAACACGGCGATCCGGTCGTTGCTCGCGGACAGTCCCGAGGAGCTGTTCGAGGAACTGCAGACCGGCGACGAATACCGCAAGCTGTATTCGGCCGAACCAGATCAACCCGATCCCGGCCGGTTCGACGTGGCCGCGACGCTGGTCGAGGCCGCGGAGAAGAAGGCGGAATCCGGCTCCACCGGTCCGGAACCCGATGACGGCGCGTCAGCCGTGAATCGGGGATCGCCCTGATGTGTCCGGAGCCGGACGCTCGGTAACCTCGACAGCATGGGCGGCCTCGAATCGGTATCCAATGCGGTCGGCTCCGGCGGCGGGGTGGGCGACCGGGAACTGCGCGTATCAGACGCGGAGCGCGAACACGTCGGTCAACTGCTGCAGCGCGCCGTCGGGCTCGGCATGCTCTCGCTCGGCGAGTTCACCGAGCGGATGGACACCGCGCTGGTCGCCAAGACCCGTGGGGAACTGAACGCCGTGCTCATCGATCTGCCCGGCGTCCGCCTGGTCGGCCGGCCCGTCGTACCGGCCCCGACCTTCGTGAACACTTCACCGTCGCTGGTCAAGAACCAGCCCGCGAGCGTGCACGCGGGTGGCGTGATCCGTGCGCGTATGTCCGGAGTGAACCGGCGCGGCCCGTGGCAGGTGGCGCCCTCGCTGTACCTGAACACCTGGCTTTCCGGCGTCACCTTGGACTTCACCGAGGCGATCATGTGCACCCAGGTCGTCGAGCTGCGCGTCGACGACTACTGCAGTTCGCTCAACCTGATCGTGCCCGCGGCGGCGACGGTCGACCTCAACGGTCTGGACCTGCTCGGCTCCAGTGTGAACAACAAGGTCCGCACCGGACCGCCGCTGGGGCAGCTGCACCTGGTGGTGCACGGTCGGATGCGTTTCGGGTCGGTGACCGCCAAGCATCCGTTCATCGCGCACTGGCGCCGTTTGATGGGGCGCTGAGCCGGAGTTCACCCGGCTGTCCGTTCCGCGCCGAGCGTCGGATAGTCGGTGTAGCCCTCGGGGCCGCCGACGTACATCAGGTGCGCGTCGCGGACCGGGTTCAAAGGCGCACCCCTCCGCAGCCGCTCGACCAGGTCGGGGTTGGCCAGGAAGGAACGGCCCAACGAGACCAGGTCGGCGCCCGCGGCGAGCAGGCGTTCGGCGGCCTGTTTGCCGCCGTCCTCGGGGAGCGGGACGCCCCAGCCCAGATTCGGGTTGGCGATCAGGGCGCCCGGCCAGAGCGTCCGGATGCGCTGGAAAAGCGGCTGATCCGGATCGGCGAAGACGTAGTGCAGGTAGGCGAGGTCCTTGCCGGCGAGCGCCGAGACGAGAGCGGGGTAGAGGTCGTCGGTGTCGCCCTCGTCGATGCCGTTGACGGTGACTCCGGGGGAGATCCGTACGCCGACGCGCTCTGGACCGATCGCGGCGGCGACCGCATCGACTACCTCGACAGTGAAACGGAGGCGATTGGCCACGGATCCACCGTAGGTGTCGGTACGGTGATTGGTGTTCTGCGCCAGAAACTGGTGCAGCAGATAGCCGTTCGCGCTGTGCACTTCCACTCCGGCGAACCCGGCTGCGATGGCATTGCGCGCGGCGTCCGCGAAATCGGCGATCGTGGAATGGATCTCGGCGACCGACAACTCGTGCGGGACGACCGCGTCCTGCTGCCCGGTGGGGGTGTGGACCGGGTCGGGCAGTGGGATCGGCGAGGGCGCGACCGGAGTCAGCCCGCTGTTGTCCGGATGGCCGACCCGGCCGCCATGCTGGACTTGCAGGAACATCCGCCCGCCCGCCGCGGCGACGGCGTCGGTGACCGCGCGCCAGCCCGCGACGTGTGCGTCGGCGTGAATAGCGGGAATGTTGGGGTAGGTCTGACCGACCCGGTTCGGGGTGGCTGCCTCGGCGATGATGAGGCCGGCGGTGGAGCGCTGTGCGTAGTACGCGGCCATGAGCGGAGTCGGGGTGCCGTCCGCTGCGGCGCGGTTGCGGGTCATCGGGGCCATCACCAGGCGCGAAGGCAGATCGAGTCGGCCGAGCCTGGCGGGCTGGAAGAGATCGGTGGCTACTGCGTTCGTCATGCGGGTATGGTAAAACTTCACATCAATGTGAGGTTCAAGCCGGAACGTGAAAGGCGTGGTGGGAGATGCGAATCGGGGAGCTTGCCGCACGCACCGGCGTCAGCGAGCGGTCGCTGCGCTACTACGAGGAACAGGGGATGCTGGTGTCCGACCGCACGCCCGGCGGCCATCGCGACTACCCGGAACGGGCGGTGGATCGGGTCATCCACATTCAGGAGTTGCTCGCGGCGGGCCTCACCAGCAAGAAGATCGCACGGATTCTGCCGTGTATGCGGGACGCGGACGGCGGCCCCAACGAGTACGCCACCCCGAAGCTGGTGGCCGAGCTGGAGACCGAACGGGATCGCATCACCCGCACCATCGCCGATCTCGTTCGCTCGCGCGAAGTGCTCGATGAGGTGATCGGTCGGGCGGCTGACCGCAGCGCGGTCTAGGTGCCCCGGTGCACCGTGCGAACGCGCGCAGCGGCACCCGACGGTCGCGCTGAAAGTCGGTGGGAGTGGTGGTCGCGTCGGCCCTCTGGTGCGCGCGCCGCCTGCACGGAATGGCGGCGGCCACAGGCGAGGTGCAGTGGATCGCGGCTAGCATCAATACCGTTCAGTTAAGGTCCGTTGATTGTGAGTTTCGGGTCGTGAGTCGGTTGCGGGTGCTGGGTGTGATGGGTGCGTTTTGCTGCCCATTTGAGGATTTTGCGTTTGACGACGCGGGGGTTGGATCGTCTTCGGCGTGCCGGGTT
>NZ_JBFRFQ010000018.1:0-114261 GCF_052114905.1 Nocardia sp. 2TAF39 | reverse complement strand
TCGGTGCCGTTGATGATGAACGTGCCCTTGTCGGTCATCATCGGGAAATCACCCATGAAGACCGTCTGACTCTTGATCTCACCGGTGTTGTTGTTGATGAACTCCGCGGTGACGAACAGCGGCGCCGCGTAGGTCATGTCCTTGTCTTTGCACTCGTCGATCGAGGCCTTGACCTCTTCGAAGCGTGGGTCGGAGAAGGACAGGGACATCGAGCCGGAGAAGTCCTCGATCGGAGAGAGCTCCTCGAGCACCTCCTCGAGTCCGCCGACCAGGCCGACGTCACCGCGAGCGGCGGCACGCTCGCGCCAATTCGGCGAACCGATCAACCAGGCGAATGATTCTGTTTGTAGATCGAGAAGTCCGGGCACCTCCAAGGGTTCACGGATCTTCGCGAAAGACACCCGCAACGGGGCTCCGGGGATTCCGGCAACTGCCTTGGTCTGGGTGGAGACTGCCAAGATGCGTCCTTCCAGCACCTCACGCGCGTCGCGTGGTGGTCCGCGACCGTCGCTTGTCTGCTACGAATTCCGCTGGTTACAACCCGAACGAAACTCGAACAGGCACGAACGAGAGCAACACCGAAGGGGTGGAACTTACGTGTGCAAATCGAGGTATGGACAGGAGGCAGCCAGCGCAACGTCCAAACCTACACCCATGTACACGGGGGTGTCAAAGTACCACCCGTGCGAACGTCCGCGTGGCTGGCGCGCCGGGCCGAATTCGCTGGCTGCGTCCCGAGCCCGTGGTGCGCTGAAGCCACCGTGACAGCTGCCGCTGTTGTGAATAGCGTGACGGGTCGGACGAAACTCGTCAAGTGGCAGGACCGGCCGAGGTGCCTGCGAGATCGCCTGGCGCGCTGCGCTATCCCGGCGTATGCCCGTGGCACTCACTGGTCGACGATGTCGCTGGCCAGCCAACGACCGTCCACCTTCCGCATGTGCAGGACGACCGGGCCCGCGACGCTCTGCTGAGCGACGCCGTCCTTGGTGGCGCTCACCACCAGGTTGACAATCAGCTCCGCACGGTCTTCTGTGAGCAACGACACCGCAATCGGATCCGCCTTGGCGTCGGCGCTGGTCTGGGCCTGCTTGACCGCCGAGATTGTGGTGTCGGCGTACTTATCCAGGTCGGCCAGCATCTTTCCGGTGAGTACCTGCGCGGCCGTGCCACGGTAGCCGTCGATGTTCTTCACGTCATAGGCGTAGACGGTCTGCAATGCGTGGTCGGCGGCCGCCCGCACCTCCTGGGTGGCCTCGTTGTTCACGAACGCCTGGTTCGAGGTGTCCACGCCGGGCCGCTTCGCGGCGACCACCGCGAAGGCACCGAGCAACACTGCGGCGATCAGCAATCCTGCGACGAGCGGCCAGTACGAGCGTCCCGCGCCACTGCCCTGCGATCGAGCCGCTATCGGCGCGACGACCTTGCGGAACCACAACGGCGCGCTATCCTGCCGGCGCTGCTCGGCACCCGACTTTCCGCGCGCGATGGTGGGGCGTGAGGCACCCGCCACCCGCGGCCGACCGCTCGGCGTAGGGCGCTCGGTACGTGGGCTGGCGGCACGCGACGGTTGCTCGGCGCCGGGGCGGCGCTTGGAGGTGACCCGATTGACCGGTCGGCGAGACGTCATGGGTTGTCCTCCTACGATCCCGGCTTCGGGGCGGCGGGTGACTGGTCCGCGGGCGGCGCGGACGACTGCTGGCCCGGCCCACCGTTCAGTGCCACCGGCTGGCTGAGCGAGGAGATCTGCTCGGCCTTCCAGATATCGCCGTTTTTGGCGACGTCGACACTCCAGGTGTAGCGGTACTCCGCAGGCGGCTTGTCCTTGCCTGTCTCGGTCACCTGCAGCACGACCAGCGCCGATGCCTTGTCCTGCTCGCTGTTGAGCGTGGTGAGCGCGGCGCCGAGCACCTTCGACGACATTCCGACACCGGTTTGCTGGGCCAGCTTCTCGGCTTGGTCCTTGTTCTTGGTGGCCGAGGCGAGGAGCGCGCCGGTCATCGAAGACCTGGCCAGCGCGAGCGAGCCTGGTACATCGTCGAGGTTCATCGACGTCATGTTCAGCGCGGCCTGACGGGCAGCGTCCAGCGCGGTGTCGCGGGCGTCGGCGCGGGGGCCGTCGGTCAACGCGGCGCGTACCCAGCCCGTACCGAACCAGGCGGCAGCGATCAGGGCGACGACCAACAGCGCGGCCGAGCCGACGAGCGCGAACCCACCGAGCGCCGCCGAGCCGCCGGAGCGCTTCGACACACTTTCCGACGCGCCGGCAGTGATCTTTTCTCCCTCGGCGACTTCCTCGACTGGCGAATCCGCAGCCACGGCCGCGGCGGCCGCTTTCACGGACGGCACCGCGATGTGCGGCGCTTCCGGATCCGTCGAATCGGCCTGCTCGGATCGATCCGCGGTCGCGCCTGTTGTTCGGTCGCTACGCTCACTCACGCGAGACACCCTAACGTCATCGGTACTGGTCACCGCTTCGGCGTGACCCCCAGTAGGGTGGCCATCTGCACGGCGATCGGATTGAGATTCAGCTTTTCCGGGTCGGTTTTGGGGTTGGAGTCCCACGGCTGCACGATGCTCGGATCGGCGAGCTCGGCTCGCTCGCCACCGCGGACGGCAGTCGGATTACCGAATGGCACAAGACATTTTGCGTCCTTGTTGAACGGAAATTCGTCGCGTGTGTCGTCGAAATCCGGGTTCTGCGCCTTCATCTGCTCGAGAATCCGCTGCGTACCCTCGTAGCCCACGGTACAGGCGGGCGGGTTGTTGGTCTCGAGCACCAAACCGAAATGGCTGGTCCCGTCGCCGGGCGCGGTAGAGGAGGCGCCGATGGACAGTTGCGGAAGCATCTGCAGCAGCGGCCGCAGCGCGTAGAACTTCGGCGAGATGGTCTGCAGCAGCAGCCGCAGGTTGGCCAGGTCTTCGGTGAGCGTCCCACCGCTCTCGTGGATCAGCGCGCCGATCTGCTCGCCCGCGTCGGTTCCGGTGCCGATCAGCCTGCGCACGTCAGGGTCGCTGGAACGAAGCTGGGCGGTGAGCTTGTCCAGGCCGTCGCTGAACTGGCGGATGGCGTCGGACTGCTCGGCCTGGGTGCCCAGCGCGATCCTGCCGTCCCGGATCAACTGGATCGTCTGCGGCAGCGTCTCGTTGAATGTCTCGGTGAACTTGTTCAGCGAGTCGATCAGCACTTGCAGATCGTCGCCCTTGCCGTCGAACGCCTTGCCCAGTTCGCGGACGGTGGTGTTGAGTGCGTTCAGGTCCACTGAGCGGGTGAACCCGTCCACGCTGGCGACCAGCTGTTCAACCGGCACGGGAGTGGTCGCCGAGGCGATCACCGAGTTGTCGCGCAGGTATGGGCCCGCATTGGAGTCGGGTTGCAGGTCGACGTACTGCTCACCGATCGCGGACCGATTGGCCACCACGGCTTTCGCCGAGGCGGGGATCTTCGGCGAGCTCGTGTCGATGACGAGATTCAGCACCACGCCGTCGTCGGTGAGCTCCAGTTCACCGACCCTGCCGACCGGAACACCACGGTAGGTCACCTCGGCGCCCCGGTAGATGCCGCCGGTTTGCGCCGCCCGCACCTGCACCGTGTACTCGCCGAAACCGAGCATGTGGTCGAGCCGGATGTACTTGCCGCCGACGAACACCACGCCGACCACCGCGACCACCGCGAACGCGATCAGCTGCCACCGGACCAGACGTGTCACCGGGGACCCCCCTCCGTTCTCTGTCCGATCCCGCCACCGACCCCGAGTTGCTCGAGGAGCGCGCCGACGGGGTTGGGCGGCACGCCGTGGGCGGGCGGCTGCGCCATGTTCGGCGGCAGCGGCAGGATCGACACCGTCGGCCAGCCCGGCCGCGGGCCGTTGCCGTTGTAGTACGGGTTGGTCGGGTTCACCGGCACCGGAGGACCGACCGGCGGAATGTACACCGGATCCGGTTTGCCCACACCGAGATTGCTCAGCGTGACGCCGATCTGCTGATCCACCGACAGCCAGGTATTGACCTGTCCGCCGAAGGTGGCCTCCAGCGAGGAGTCGGGGAACGGATAGGTCGGCACCAGCGGCAACGCGGTCACCAGATCCGGAGCCGAACGGCCGAGTTCCTGCAGCGTCGGCCGCAGCGAGCTGAGGTCGCGAATCAGGTCGTCCTTCGAGGTGTTCAGCACGTCGAAGCCGACCTCGCCGAGCCGGTCCAGCTGAGCGAGCAGTCCGACCAGCTGTGGACGCTGCTCTGCCAGGATCTTGATGCCCCGCGGCAACTCGTCGAGGATCTTGCCGATCTGCACGGTCTGCCTGCTGACCCTGCTGCTGAGCAGATCGAGTCCGTCCAGCGCCCTCGTGATGTCGTCGACCTGCTTGTTCAGGCCGTCGATCAGGATGTTCGCCTGCTCGATCAGCGAGCGCACGCGGCCCTCCCGGCCACCGAGGGTCTTGTTCAGCTCGGTGACGATCGGCTGCAGCTGCGCGACACCGCCGCCGTTGAGCAGCAACGACAGCGCGCCGAGCACCTGCTCGATCTCGGTCGCGTGCCTGGTGCGGTCGACCGGGATCACCGAGCCGTTGCCGAGCTTCTTCGAATCCGGGTCCGCAGCGGGCTCGGACAGCTCGATGAACTTCTCGCCGAGCAGATTCGACTGCCGGACCTCGGCGCGCGCGTTCGCGGGCAGGTCCACCGACGCGTTCACCACAGTGCGCACCGTGGCGGTCCACTGGTCCTTGCCGATGGTGATCTCCTCGACCCGGCCGACCGGCACGCCTTCGACCTTGACCGCGGACTGCGGCACCAGGTCGAGCACGTCGTCGAACTGGATGTCGATGTGGATCGGATGGTCGCCGACGTCGGCGCCGCCGGGCAGCGGGATGCTGTAGATGCCGTCGGCGGCGCACGAGCTGACCAGCGCGGCGGACAGGCCGACCGCCAGCGCGGCGCCGAGACCGCGAGCGGCGGAGCGGATTCGAGGGGTCATCGGTCACCTCCCTGCGACGGCGGAAGCCGATCCGACGGCGTGCCGGGCACCGTGCCAGGCACCGGGTCACGCTGCTGGTTCTCGCCGCTGAGGATGCCGAACGGCAGGATCAGCGTCGGGGTCTTCACCCCGGCGGTGATCTGATCGGTGATCGCCTTGCAGTGGTCGAGGACCGGCCGCATCTGCCTGCCGAGCGCCTCGAACTTCGGATCGCCCGGCATCAACTTGGACAGGTCCAGCAACTTGCACAGCGCACCGAACGGGTCCTGCAGATCGGTGAAGTTGGCGCGCATGTCGAGGGTGCCCGATTCCGCGTTGTGCACGTTGATCAGGTTGCTCAGCGCCAGCGGCAGCACCGGCAGCAAGGCCGCCACGTCGTTGCGCTGATCGGCCAGCGTCTTGGTGAGCGTGGTCAGTCCTTCGGCGTTGCCGGCCACCAGATCCCGGTTGTCGTCGATGAACCTGGCCACGTCGCCGAGCGCGATCGACAGCAGGTGCAGCGCAGCGCCGAGGTTTTCGCGTTCGTTGGCCAGGAAGGTCGACAGGTCGGCGAGCTGGACGTTGAACTGCCGCACCTGCTGGTCGTTCTGGGCCAGCATGGTGACGAAGGACTGCAAGTTCTTGACCGTGTCGAAGATGTCTCCGCGCGCGTCGGACAGGTACCGCGCCGCTCTGGACAGCTGGGTGAGGCTGTTGGCCAGCGCTTCACCGTTGCCCGCCAGGTTCGCCGCGCCGGTGCGCACCAGTTCGTTCACCGCGCCCTCGGCGTTGGCCCCGTTGGGGCCCAACGCATCCGACAGCTCGGTGATGCTCTTGTACAGTTGGTCGACCTCGACCGGCGTGACCGTGCGGTCACGCGGGATGCTCGCGTTGCGGTCCATCTTCGGGCCTCCGGTGTAGACCGGGGTCAGTTGGATATAACGGTCCGACACGATCGAGGGCGTGATCTGCGCGGCCCGTGCGCCTGCGGGCACGTCGAACTTGCGGTCCACGCTCATGACTATCTTGACCTGATCGCCCTGCGGCTCCACCGAATCCACCGAGCCCACGGGCACACCGAGGATGCGCACGTCCGAGCCCTCGTAGATGCCGACCGAACGATCGAAGTAGGCGGTGATCTTGGTGGTGGTGAGCCGGTCGAACAGCCACCACAGCACCCCGGCCACCAGCACCGCCACGACCACTACCAGTGCGATGCCCGCCTTGGCGCCGCGGCTGGAATGCTTGACCGCGCCCACGGGATTGCTACTCCGGTTGCCCGCCACGTCAGTTGCCTCCCAGGGTGCGGACCGGCGGACGGTCGCCAGGGATCTCGGGCAAGCCGGGCGGCACCAGGTTGACGATCACCGCGTCGAACCAGCGGCCGGTGCCGAGCACGTTGGCATAGAGACCGTAGAAGGGCGCCGCGAGTTCCAGGGTCTTGGAAATGTTCTGCTGGTTGTCGTTGAGCAAGTCGATCGAGGCGCGCAGGTTCTTCAGTGCCGGACCGATCTGCTCCTCGTTGTCGTGCACCAGCGCGCTCAGCTCCGCCGAGACGACCCTGGCGCCGGACAGCAGCTGCGCGATGGACTGCTGCCGGATATTGAGCTCCGCGAGCAGTTGTCCGCCCGAGCCGAGCAGACGCTCGAACTCAGCATTGCGGTCGGCGAGCACCTTGGTGGTCTGTCTGGTCGCGGCGAACAGCTTCTTCAGCTCCTCGTCGCGCTTGGCCAGCGTCTCCGACAACCGGGCGACGCCGTCGATGGAGCCGCGCAGCTCCGGCGGCGTGGTGTCGAACGCGTCGGACAGCACCCGCATGCTCGTGGCCAGCTGCGCGGTGTCGATCTGGTCGATGTTCCTCGCCGCGTCGGTGAACGCGTCCACCACGTCATACGGAGATACCGTGCGCGACAACGGAATCCGATTCTTCGGATCGGCGGGTGCGGAGCCCTTCGGATCCAGCGCCAGATACTTCTGCCCCAGCAGGGTCTTGATCTGGATAGACGCGGTGGTCTCATTACCGATCCAAGCGTCCTGAGTGCGGAAGTCGACGAGCACCCGGTCACCGGCGAGCCGGACATCGGAAACCGAGCCGACCTTGACGCCCGCGATGCGAACCTCGTTGCCCTTCTTGATGCCCGCCGCCTCACTGAACTCGGCGGTGTACTTGGTGCCTGCGCCGATGATCGGCAGCCGGTCGAAAAAGAATGCCGACACCGTCACCAGCAGCACGATGACAATGCCGAGCACACCCATGAACGCGGGGCTGCGCTTGCCGAGCAGGGTGCGATCGTCCATCAGCGAGCCTCCCCGTGGCAGCGTGGCGCGGCGTTGGTGTACAGCGGCTGATTGATCGTCGGCAGCCCGGCGGGCAGGTTGAGCTGGGGCGCGTCGACCGCGCCCGGCCCGACGACGATGTCGATGCCGCACAGATAGAACTGGAACCAAGAGCCGTAGCTCGCGGCGCGGCCTAGCTTCTCCATCTTGAGCGGCAGATTTCGCAGCGCTTCGTTCACCTCGTCGCTGCGGTCGTCGAGGGTGCCGGTCAGCTGACTCAGGCCGGCGATCGAGCCCTGCAGCGTCGGACGGACCGGCACGAGCAGGTCGGCGGTGGCCGAGGTCAGGTCGGCGAGCGAAGTCACCGAGCGCCCGATCGTGTCACGTTCCGCGGCGAGGCCGCTGATCAACGCTTCAGTGTTCACGATCAGCTGGTCGAACTGGTCGTCGCGCTTGTTGACGGTGTCCAGCACGGCGGTCAGGTTGCGGGTCAGCTCACCGATCACCGCATCCTTGTCCGCGATCTTGTTGGTCAGGTTCGCGGTGGTCGCGACCAGGTCGTGGATCGTGCCCTGCTCGCCCTGGAAGACCTGGATGATCTCGAAGGACAGCTTGTTCACGTCGTCGGCGGTCAGCGTGCGGAACAGCGGGCGGAAGCCGTTGAACAGCGTGGTGAGGTTCAGCGCGGGTCTGGTGCGCTCCAACGGGATGGTCCCGCCTTTGTTCAGCTTGCGGCCCTGCTCGCCGGCGCCCTGCTCCAGCGCGATGTAGCGCTGGCCGACCAGGTTGCGGTACTTGATGGTCGCCGTAGTCGTTGCGGGCAGCCAACTCCGGTCGGTGAGATCGAACTTCACCTCGGCCAAGCGCTTGTCCACGATCGAGACGTCGGTGACCTTGCCGACCCGCACGCCCGCGATCCGCACCTCGTCACCCGGATTGAGTGAGGTGACGTCGGTGAACCGGGCCTTGAAACCCGTTCCGCCGCTGCTGTAATTGGCGATGGACAAAGCGAGCATGGTGGTCGCGAACAGGGTCACGACGATGAAAACGATCAGCTTGGTCAGCGGCCCGCCCAAGCCGCGCAGCTTCTGCTTCATCGAATCCTCACCTCGCTTCCGCGAAATGCGGGCGCACCGGCCCTGGTCACCCAACTCGGCACCTGATCTGGCGCGACCCCGTTGGCCGCGCCATAGATCGCGCCGAGCGACTGCTGCTCCATCGGCGAGCCGGCAACCGTCGGCACCTTGGTCCCTGGGTAGACGCCGAACTGCGGCGGCTCCAGCTTGCCGCTTACCTGGTCCCCCGGGTTACGGCTGGGCACCGCGTAGGAACCGTCGTTGTTCGGTCCTCCCGTGTACTGGCCGGGGTCGACGCCAGTGGGCAGCTCTGGGATGCACCACGGGCCACGAGGGTCCAGCCAGCGCGGCTCGTCCTGGTTGGGCAGGTATTTGCCGCGGGTATTGGTCAGCTCGATACTCACCCGGGAGCCGGGCCGATCGGTGCCCTTGCCGAAGACCTGGTCGATGCGGGGCTTCATCTGCGCGAAGTTCGCCAGCGAGCAGGCATAGTTCGGCGAGTAGTAGGCCAACAGTTCCAGCGCGGGCCGGGAGTCGGCGGCCAGGTCGATGATGTTGTCGCGGTTGGCGATCAGGAAGTCGGCGGTGCTCGACGAGGTCGGAGTCAACGTGGCGTAGAGCGCGTCGATGTCGGTGCGCCGCTGCACGATCGTCGCGTTGGTGGTTCTCAGGTTGTCCAGCGCCTCGATCAGCTGCGGCGCTGCGTCGGAATAGGTGGCGGCGACCTGGGCGAAACTGCGCAGGTCCTCCCGCAGGTCCGGGAGCACGCCGTTGACTTGGCGGAAGATGTTGTCCAGCTTGTCCACGCTCTCGCCGAGCGCGAAACCTCGACCGGCAAGCGCCTGGGACAGCGCGCCCAGGGTGGCGGCGAGGTCCTGCGGCGGAATCGCTTGCAGCAGCGGGAGCAGATCGTCGAGTAGCTTGCTCAGCTCGATGGCGTTGCCGCTGACGTCCTGGTGCAGCGTCACACCATTCGTCAGATGCTGTGCGCTTCGGTCCTCCGGAATGACCAGGTCCACGTAGCGCTCGCCGAACAACGTCTTGGGCAGCAACCGCGCGGTCGCGTTGGCCGGAATCTGTTGCGCTTTGTCCGGGTCGATGGCCAGGTTCAGCGTCACCTTTCCGCCCTCGGAGCGGCTGGAGCGCACCTCTCCGACGCTGACGCCGCGCACCTTCACATCCGCGTTGCGGGTCAGCGCGTTGCCGACGCTGTCGGTCACCAGGTCGACGTCGACGGTCTCGACGAATTGCTTGTTGTAAACCGCGATGGTCGTCCACAGGAACAGGCCGACCACGAGGAAGAACGCGATGCCCAGCACACGAACCCGCAGTTTCTCGGTCGAGCGCCAGGCCTGCACCCCCCGGCTCATCCGGCCACTCGCACCGTGGTCGTTGTGCCCCAGATCGCGAGGCTGAGGAAGAAGTCGAGCACGTTCACCAGGACGATCGCGGCGCGGACCGCGCGACCCACCGCGACACCGACGCCCGCGGGACCGCCGGTGGCATGGAAACCGTAGTAGCAGTGCACCAAGATGATCACGAAGGCGAAGACCAGCACCTTGAGGAACGAATAGAGCACATCCTCCGGTGGCAGGAACAGGCTGAAGTAGTGGTCATAGGACCCGCTGGATTGGCCGTTGAACCAGATGCTGACCATTCGGGACGCCAGGAACGTGCCGAGCAAACCTACGACGTACAGCGGAATCACCGCAACGAATCCGGCGATCACGCGGGTGGTGACCAGGAATGGCACGCCGGGCACCGCCATCACCTCGAGTGCATCGATCTCCTCGGAGATTCGCATGGCACCGAGCTGCGCGGTGAAACCACATCCGACCGTCGCCGAGAGTGCGAGCGCGGCGACCAGCGGCGCGATCTCGCGGGTGTTGATGTAGGCGGTGAGAAAGCCGGTGAGCGCCGAGCTGCCGAGTGCGTCGAGGGCCTTGAAGCCCTGCAGGCCGACCACGACGCCGACCGAGCCGGACATGAACACGATGACGCCGATGGTGCCGCCGATCACCGCGAGCGCGCCGGTCCCGAAGGTAACCTCGGCGAGCAGCCGCATGACCTCCTTGCGGTAGTGCACGGCGGTGCGCGGGATCCAGGCGATGGCGCGCGAGTAGAAGGACATCTGATCGCCCGCGCGATCGATGACGTTCAGCGGTGAGCGGACGAAATCTCCCGCCCGGCGTAGCGACTTGGCGAAGACCGGGGTTCGATACGAGCTGGCCACCGGGTCAGGCACCCTTCGCCGGGACGACTTGCAGGTACACCAGGGTCAGAATGAGATTCACGAAGAACAGAACCATGAATGTGATCACTACGGATTGGTTCACCGCGTCACCGACTCCTTTCGGACCCCCTTTGGGATGCAGCCCTTTGTATGCCGCGATCACGCCGGCGATCAGGCCGAAGACCGCTGCCTTGATCTCACCGATCCACAGGTCCGGCAGCTGGGCAAGCGCCGAGAACGAGGCCAGGTAGGCACCCGGCGTTCCGCCCTGCAGCAGCACGTTGAAGAAGTACCCGCCCGCGATACCGACGACCGACACCAGGCCGTTGAGCAGGAGCCCCACCAGCATCATGCCGAGCACGCGCGGTACGACCAGCTTTCGCACCGGGTCGACACCGAGCACCTCCAACGCGTCGATCTCCTCGCGGATGGTGCGCGAGCCGAGGTCCGCGGCCACCGCAGACCCGGCCGCGCCCGCGATGATCAGCGCCGTGACGACCGGAGCCGCCTGCTGGACGGTGGCAAGCACACTGGTTGCGCCGGTGAAGGACTCGGCACCCAGCTGCTTGATCAGCGAGCCGGTCTGCAGTGCGACAACCGCGCCGAACGGGATCGCGACCAGTGCGCTGGGAAGGATCGAGACACTCGCGATGAACCAGGACTGCTCGATGAACTCACGCCATTCGAACGGGCGGCGGAACGTCTTGCGCAGAACGTCGATGAACAGCGCGAAAATGTTTCCTACCTGGGCAAACCCCGACTCCAGTGGAGTCCGCAATCGCGCCAGGGAGGAGGTCACGATCGCAGATGTTACCCGTTGGTTGTGTTGTGTCGCACGGTAGTGTCGAATGCGCTGCCTTGATAATCAGCCAGGTCGCCGCTGTTGTACGCCATCACCTGCGTATCGTCGTTCTCCGCAAGTGACTCGCGGATCGCGACCTGGGCTGCGTGCGGCAACGTGTGCATGATCCCGCGGACGCGCTCCTTACGCCGCAACACCCCCTGCCGCACCGGCATACCGGGTGTCGCGCGCATCTGCGGGATGATCCCTTCGACCTCCTCAGCGCCACCATGGTGATGACCGGCGTCCACGAGCGCCTGCTCGCGCGCCATCTGCGCCTCGTCCTTCTCCTCCGACATGCCGATCGGACCGATCATGCGGCCGTTGAGGAACTGCTTGACCACCGGCTCTTCCGAGGTGAGCAGCACCTCGCGTGGTCCGAACATGACCAGCTGGCGGCGGAAGAGCATTCCGATGTTGTCCGGCACGGTGCGGGCCAGGTTGATGTTGTGCGTGACGATCAGGATCGTGGCGTCGATCTGTGCGTTGATATCGATCAGCAGCTGGCTCAGGTACGAGGTGCGCACCGGGTCCAGACCCGAGTCGGGCTCGTCGACCAGGATGATCTGCGGATCCAGCACCAGCGCGCGGGCCAGACCAGCGCGTTTGCGCATACCGCCGGAGATCTCGCCGGGCAGCTTGCCCTCGGCGCCGAGCAGACCGGTCAGCTCCAGCTTCTCCATGACGATCTTGCGGATCTCGTCCTCCCGCTTCTTCGTGTGCTCACGAAGCGGGAAGGCCACGTTGTCGAACAGATTCATCGACCCGAACAGCGCACCGTCCTGGAACAGGACACCGAACAGCTTGCGGATCTCGTAGAGCTCCTTGTTGGAGCAGGTCGTGATGTCTGTGCCGTCGATGTAGATCGAACCGCGCTCCGGACGAAGCAGACCGATCAGCGACTTCAGGAAGACCGACTTACCGGTACCGGACGGGCCCAGCAGAGCGCTGACCTCGCCGGATGGCAACGTCAGCGAAACGTCCTGCCAAATGCGCTGGGAACCAAAGGATTTGGTAACACTTTCGGTCCTGACCTCGACGCCCACGCCAACCTCCACAATTCTCAACGAGCTGCCCCACCGGCGAACCGCGCGCTCGGCCATCGCGGTGTGTCACGTCACAGGGGGGTGCGGTCACTGTATCCCATGCGCCAGATGGGGCACACCCCTAACCTGACCGAAGAGTAACCCCCCAAAGCTCGCGATATTCACAATTCCGCCCACGTTGCCGAAAAGAGCCGAACGGGCGGCTCCCCGCATTGGGGAACCGCCCGTTCGGCGTATTTCGGTCAGAATTACTTGACCGAGACCTTGGCGCCGGCCTCTTCCAGCTTCGCCTTGGCGGCCTCGGCGGCGTCCTTGGCGACCTTCTCCAGGATCGACTTCGGGGCGCTCTCGACCAGGTCCTTGGCTTCCTTCAGGCCCAGGCCGGAGACGATCTCGCGGACCACCTTGATGACCTGGATCTTCTTGTCGCCAGCACCCTCGAGGACGACATCGAACTCGTCCTGCTCCTCGACGGCCTCGGCCGGCGCGGCGGCACCGACGGCGGCGACGGCGACCGGAGCAGCCGCGGTGACCTCGAACTTCTCCTCGAACTTCTTCACGAAGTCCGACAGCTCGAGCAGGGTCATGTTGCCGAAGGTCTCGAGCAGTTCGTCAACGTTGGCCATTGTTGTTTTCCTTTCGGTAGTTGATGTCTATGCGGGGCGAATCGTGCCGCACGGGGAGTTACTCGGCAGCTTCGCCTTCGGCCTGCTTCTTCTCCTGCAACGCGGCGGCCAGGCGGGCCACCTGCGAGGCGGGAGCGTTGAACAGACCGGCAGCCTTCGCGAGGTTGCCCTTCAGCGCGCCGGCCAGCTTGGCCAGCAGCACCTCGCGGGTTTCCAGATCGGCGATGCGCTCGACCTCGGACACGGACAGCGGAGCGCCGTCCATGTAGCCGCCCTTGATGACCAGCGCCTTGTTGTCCTTCGCGAAGGTCTTCAGGGCCTTGGCCGCGTTGACCGGCTCGCCCGTGATGAAGGTGATCGCGGTCGGTCCGACGAAAAGGTCGTCGAGGCCTTCCACGCCCGCCTCGGCGGCGGCGCGCTTGACCAGGGTGTTCTTGGCGACGGAGTACGTGGCTTCGGCGCCGAGCGCGCGCCGCAGCTCGGTGAGCTTGCCGACCGACAGGCCACGGTATTCCGTGACGACGGTGGCCGTCGAGCTCTTGAACTGCTCCGCGATCTCCTCGACCGCGGTGACCTTCTCGGGTTTTGCCATACTTCGCCTCCTCTCTGATGGTCGGTTCGTATACGCGAACTACCGATCAGGGGCCGGCGACAAAACAAACGCCCCGAACGCAGAGCGTTCCGGGGCGCAACAGAAAACCGGTCCCGGGCTTGCCCGGACCAATTCCCAGCCTCGGCTCTCCCTGCGTGGGCCGCCGGCAATGTCGCCGGACCTTCGACCGAACCCATGTGGGAACGGCGACCAACGGTCTTCGGTAGAACGGATTGGGTAGCGATCGAACTCGTCGATAACTGCCGTCCAATGTACCCGGATGGGTCCCCATCTGCCAAAACGGCCGCCCTTCGACGAAAATTGACGCTCCCGATACCACCCATTGTGTTCTTGACCCACATCAATGCACAGATGTGTCCAGTATTTCCAGCGGATGCACGCCGCTCGAATTCGGTACCGCCGCTTGACCCTTCGCGATCACGGTCGCGATCGGCGGGGCGTTCAGGCGACCGCCCGGTCCGCGTGCCGCACGAGCCGGTTCAGCGCGTCCAACGCGCCGGAGCGGAAATCGGCGTCGGCCACCAACCCATCCGCCCCGATGTCCTCGCGTAGCACCGGCAGCCGCACGCAGGCGTCCGGATCGACCTCGGCGCCCACATAACCGAGCACGCTGCGCAGTGTCGCGGTCGCGCCGTCGCCACGGCCGGGCACCGCGACAGTGATCCATGCCGTCGGCTTCTCGTAGAGGTCGCCGGAGCCGACCGTCCAGTCCAGCAGGTTCTTCAGACTGCCCGGCAGGGTGCCCGCGTATTCGGGGGTGCACAGCAGCACCGCATCCGCATCGGAAAGCTGTTGGCGCAGCGCGCGAACCGAAGGATGCCCGGCGCCGTCGTCGTCCGGGCTGAAGGCGGGCAACTCGGCGAGCCCGTCGTACCAGAGGGTTTCAACTCCGTCCGGAGCGATCGCCCGTACGGTGCGTAGCGCGGCGGAATTGGTGGAGGCAGCGCGCGTGCTGCCGGAGATCAACAGAACGACTGTCACGCCATGCCCAACGACAACCCGCAGCGGAATAGTCCGTAAACACGGCAACGGCGGGAACGCGATCGCGTTCCCGCCGTTGCCGTGTTCCTCAGGTGCTGTCTACGCGTCCTCGTCGAGGAGGTTGCGGGTGCGGTTCGGGTCCACCGGGATGCCCGGTCCGGTGTTCGTCGAGACCGACACCTTCTTGACGTAGCGGCCCTTGGCGGTCGACGGCTTGACACGCAGGATCTCGTCCAGCGCGGCGCCGTAGTTCTCCACGAGCTTGGCGTCGTCGAAGGACGCCTTGCCGATGACGAAGTGCAGGTTGGCCTGCTTGTCGACGCGGAAGTTGATCTTGCCGCCCTTGATCTCGTTGACGGCCTTGGTCACGTCGTTGGTGACCGTTCCGGTCTTCGGGTTCGGCATCAGACCACGCGGGCCGAGGACACGCGCGATGCGCCCGACCTTGGCCATCTGGTCCGGGGTGGCGATCGCGGCGTCGAAGTCCAACCAGCCGCCTTGGATCCGCTCGATCAGGTCCTCGGCGCCGACGGCGTCCGCACCGGCGGCCTCGGCCTCAGCGGCCTTCTCGCCCGCCGCGAACACGATGACGCGGGCGGTCTTACCGGTGCCGTGCGGCAGGTTGACGGTGCCGCGGACCATCTGGTCGGCCTTGCGGGGGTCCACACCGAGACGCACGGCAACCTCGACGGTCGCGTCGGTCTTGGTGGTGGCGGTCTCCTTGGCCAGCCGCGCTGCGGCGAGCGGGGAGTACAACTTGTCGCGATCGACCTTCTCGGCCGCGGCGAGATACGCCTTGCTTCGTTTTGCCATTTTGTCTGTGTCCTTGTCGGTGTTCAGATGTGGTTGTCGGGCCTGGCCGGCCCTCCCACGTGTGCGATCTCGTCTCCCGACGAGCGCCGGGATCCTCGATCAATACGAGGCGATGGGAACTCAGCCTTCGACGGTGATGCCCATCGAACGCGCGGTGCCCGCGATGATCTTGGCCGCCTGCTCGACGTCGTTGGCGTTCAGATCTTCCTGCTTGGTCTTGGCGATCTCACGGACCTGGTCCATGGTCACCTTGGCCACCTTGAGCCGGTGCGGTTCGGCCGAACCCTTCTGCACACCCGCGGCCTTGAGCAGCAGCTTGGCGGCAGGCGGAGTCTTCAGCTTGAAGTCGAAGGACCGATCCTCGTACACCGAGATCTCGACCGGGATGACGTTGCCACGCTGCGACTCGGTCGCGGCGTTGTACGCCTTGCAGAACTCCATGATGTTGACGCCGTGCTGACCGAGCGCGGGGCCGACCGGAGGGGCCGGGTTCGCCTGGCCGGCCTGGATCTGAAGCTTGATGATCCCGGCGAGCTTCTTCTTCTTGGGGGGCATCTTTCTTTCCTAGGTGTTTGTTGTCCTTGCTCTTTGCAAGTCGTGGTGTTGCGATCTTCGACCGGGCAGATTCACCCCGCCGCTGACGGAACTGGTCTAGATCTTCGCGACCTGGGTGAACGCCAGTTCGACCGGGGTCTCGCGACCGAAGATCGACACGAGCACCTTGAGCTTCTGCTGTTCGGCGTTGACCTCGGAGATGCTGGCGGGCAGTGTCGCGAACGGGCCGTCCATCACGGTCACCGATTCGCCGACCTCGAAGTCGACCTCGATGACCGGCTTCGGCGCGACGTCGCCGCCAGTGATGTCGGCGCTCGCCGCAGCGGCGGCCGCGGCGGGCTTCTTCTGCTGCTGCGCGGCCGGGACCAGGAACTTCACCACGTCGTCGATGGAAAGCGGCGACGGGCGGGAGGTAGCGCCCACGAATCCGGTGACACCGGGGGTGTTGCGCACCGCGCCCCACGACTCGTCGTTGAGCTCCATCCGGACCAGGATGTAGCCGGGGAGCACCTTGCGATTGACGTGTTTGCGCTGGCCGTTCTTGATCTCGGTGACTTCTTCGGTCGGCACCTCGACCTGGAAGATGTAGTCCTCGAGATCCAGGTTCTGCACACGGGTTTCGAGGTTGGCCTTCACCTTGTTCTCGTAGCCCGCGTAAGAGTGGATGACATACCAATCGCCGGGGGCACGCCGCAGAGCGGCCTTCATCTCGGCGACGGGGTCGGTGGGCTCGGCTTCGACAGGCGCGGTGGGGGCGGATTCAGCGGGCTCCGATTCCTCGACCGCGGTCTCATCGGTCGCGAACTCCTCGACGGAGTCGGTGGGCTCGGCCACCGCGTCGTCGACCGGGAACTCGTTGTGTGTGTCGTTCTCCGGGGTGCTCACTGGGGCACTCGCTTCCTGTGTCGTCACGTACATCCTCTGCGTGCCGGGCCGGGCGCGCGGCGAAATTGCTTCCGCCCGTGTCCACCCCGGGATCGGCTACCGGCGTCGGCGTCGTCAGCTAGCCGAACAGCCAGTTGACACCCTTGATGAACGCCAGATCCAACCCGCTGATGAACGCGACCATAAAAATCACGAACACCAGAACAACGCTCGTATAGGTGACCATCTGCTTCCGGTTGGGCCAGATCACCTTGCGCAGTTCCGCGATGACCTCACGCAGAAACCTGATCAAACGCTTGAACGGATTACCCGACTTCTTGCGTTCGGCCCGATCGGTTGTCTTGGTTGCCTTCCGCGACGGCCGGTCGAGGGTGGCGACCCCGCCATTGTCGATCTGCGAGGGCGACGCACTGCGAGCCCGCCGGGCGGACCGCTTGCCGCTCGGCCGAGTCGCTGCCGCGGTGTCATCGCCTTCGTCGGCCGCATGCGCGCCGTGGCGAGTGTCCCGCTCGTCGCTCACGCCTTCTCCTCGCTGCGCTCGTCGTCGGCGTGCGCGATGCGCGCTGTGCCAATGGCTCGCTCGCCACGCTCGCTCATGCCTGCGCCTCGCTGGCGCTCGGCTCCGGCACGAGCGAACGAACGCTCGGCTGCGTCCATTGTTCGCTCGCTGCGCTCGCTCACGGGTCGATCCTCTCTCGTCGCTGGCATCCAGGGCAGGGGCGACAGGACTTGAACCTGCAACCTGCGGTTTTGGAGACCGCTGCTCTGCCAGTTGAGCTACGCCCCTTCGGTTGGACGGTGTCGGCTGTCCCAACCTCTGTTCGATATTCAGTTGTGCACTGGTGTCACACAACACGCGCGCCACTCCGGCAGTTGCCGGCCCCGTCGGCGATCCTCGCGGACCACCTGGAACCAGCCCTACAGAGCAGCGCGCAGCGGCTGGTGACCCCAGAAACCTGAGTCTACGTCACCGTGCGCGACATTAGCCAATCAGGGTCGCCGGACCAGGTCAGGCCAGCTGTACGGTCGCGGTCGCGCGGCCGAAGATCTTCTTTCCCGCCGACTTCGCCACGATCGCGACGACCGCGGTCTTGGCCTCCGGATCCACCGACTTCACCTTACCCGTGTACTCGACCTGGGCGGCCTCGTCGGTGCCTACGTAGACCGGGCTGGTGAAGCGCACGTTGTATTCCTTGACCGCACCGGGATCGCCGAGCCACGAGGTGATGAAACCGCCGCCGAGGCCCATGGTGAGCATGCCGTGTGCGACCACGTTGTCCAGACCGACCAGCTTCACGACCTCGTCGCTCCAGTGGATCGGGTTGGCATCACCCGAGACGCCCGCGTAGTTCACCAGATCGCCGCGGGTGAGCCGGACCGTGCGCGGGGGCAACTCGTCGCCGATCGAGACGTCCTCGAAGCGAATCGCGTGCTTGGTAGGCACCACCGAGGGGGCCACGGTGCCCGGCGCGGGCGGCGCGGCGACAGACGGAGTGCTGCGCGGGTGGTGGCTCGGCGCTTCTTCGCCGATGCCGTGCATGAGCACGTTGCGGACGGCGGCGTTGAGGTTGGGGTCGATGTCGGCACCGCTGCGGCCGACCAGCGTGGTGTAGGTGGTGAGCACCAGCTCGTCGTTCTGCGCGGTGACGATGTTCTTGGTGACGATGATGTCGCCACCGAAGGCCTGCCGGAAGGAGTGCAAGTGGACGTCGCAGGTGAGCTGGTCGCCGACCTTGATAGGGCGATGGAACTCGAGGATCTGGTCGGTCTGCATGATCTGGCTGAGGTCGTAACCGGTGACGACCTCTTCGAACAGTTTGCGTTGGGCCAGAATCCCGACCAGGGAGATGAAAGTGAGCGGTGCGAGCAGGTTGTCGTAGCCGTACTCCTGCGCGACGTCCTCGTCCCAGTGCACCGGGTGGTAGTCCTGCACGGCGCGCGCGTATTCGCGCGCCTTCTCACGGCCGACCTCATAGTAGTCGTCGACGCGGTAGTGGTGACCGACCATCTGCGCGGCATGTGCCGCGGGATCGAATGCCTCGCCCGTCTGGACCGCTTCGTCTATACCGGTGTTGATTGTCACGGGAGGACTGTACCTATCTGACCCCGTCACCCGGAGTCTGCCGAGCGCTCACCACCGCACCCACACCGTGAAAATGCGTCAGGGCCGGACTTATGTCCGGCCCTCGCGGTGCCACGGCCCGAGATAACCAGGATCCGACTCCCGGCCTTACACCACGCGGTAGTTCACGCGTGGAGGACTAGCGGGATTCGCGATGCGCCCGGTGCGTGCCGCAGTTCGGGCAGAACTTCTTCAGCTCCAGCCGGTCCGGGTCGTTACGCCGGTTCTTTTTGGTGATGTAGTTGCGGTGCTTGCACTGCTCGCAGGCCAAGGTGATCTTTGGCCGGACATCGGTGGACTTCGCGGCCACGATATGCCTTCTTTCCGGTACCTGATGGGCTTAATCGGTTGTGGTAGCGATGGCCGGACTTGAACCGGCGACACAACGATTATGAGTCGTTTGCTCTACCGACTGAGCTACACCGCCACGGCGTCGCATTGCCGTGGTGCCGCGCCCAACTCCCGCAACAACAGGAGCGATGCCGAGTCGGTCACCACCGGCAATCCGGCGAGCCCCCTAACGGAATCGAACCGTTGACCTTTTCCTTACCATGGAAACGCTCTGCCGACTGAGCTAAGGGGGCATGACTGCTGCCGCACCGAGATCCACAAGCCCGACCTCAGCGCGGCGAAGTCTTGAACGAGGTTACACACTCACCGGTCTCACCACCAAACCGCGTGGTCAAAGCTGTGTTTTTGGCCGCGCGGGCGCGGCGAGTTCGCGGCCCCCTCTTGGCTTGCGTCCGAGCGGCCGGGCCGCGAACGCGCTCGTAAGACTCGCGCTGTGTGGGTTGGGAGGGATGGGGTGTCGACTTTTGTCGTTCGTAAGGCTCGCGCTGTGCATGGTCGCGAGAGTGCGTCGGCCCGAGCATACGGGCGAGCAACGAGGGAATCCGGCCCCGCCGCACCGCAGCCGCTATCACGCCGACCCAAAAACGAACACCCAAACGAGCAACGCAACCAGCGGGAAGAGGTCCGGGGCGGAGCCCCGCCGACGGCGCGCGGGATTGCCCCACGGACAAAACAGTCAGCCGAAGCGACCACGACATCGACCGGGCCTAATAGGTAACCCACACCGACGTGATCAACGCAACCACTGGAAGGGCGTCCGGGGGGCGAAGCCCCAACGGGCGGGGCGTGGGGGTTACACCCCCACAAAACAGACGAAGTGAGCCCTGTATGCGCTTTCTGCATACAAGGCTCACCTAGCGAACGGAGTGGCAGGTGTAGGATTCGAACCTACGTAGGCTTTCACCGACAGATTTACAGTCTGCTCCCATTGGCCGCTCGGGCAACCTGCCGTTCGCGCTTGTTCTACGCGCTGAGCAGAATACATCGAACCCGCACCCCTAATGCAAACCGGCTGGCTATCGGCCATGCCGGGCGACTAACCTCGGGTCTCCGGGTAGAACTGACGATGGCCGGAAACATCCGGTTGTGGTGACCCGTCGGACCGTCAGGACAGGAGCGCAGCGTGGCTGATTCGTCTTTCGATGTTGTGAGCAAGGTGGACCGGCAGGAGGTCGACAACGCCCTGCATCAGGCGGAGAAGGAGCTCAACACCCGCTACGACTTCCGCGGAACCGGCGCGTCGATCGAATGGTCCGGCGAGGACAAGATCGTGCTCACCGCCGAGGCGGAGGAGCGCGTCAAGGCCGCGCTGGAGGTGTTCAAGGAGAAGCTGATCCGCCGCGACATCTCGCTGAAGGCGTTCGACGCGGGCGAACCCGCTGCGTCCGGCAAGGTGTACAGGATCACCGGCTCGCTGGTGCAGGGCATTGATGCCGAACATGCGAAGAAGATCTCCAAGAAGATCCGCGACGAGGGGCCGAAGGGCGTGAAGGCGCAGATCCAGGGCGAGGAGCTGCGGGTGAGCAGCAAGAAGCGCGACGACTTGCAGGCCGTCATCTCCCTGTTGAAGAGCGAGGATTTCGGCATCGCTCTCCAGTTCGTCAACTACCGCTGACCGCCATCGGCTCGTAGCGCGGCTGGGTCGGCCGCGTTCAGCGTTTCGACAAGCGTGTCTTCCTCGTAGCTGAAGTGGTTTTCCAATTCTGTTGCGAGGCGGTCGAATTCGGTGCGCAATCGAGCCACGCCACCAGACCCTTCGGTCTCGAGCAGCTCACGTAGCTCGGTCAGCGCCGCGGCCACTACACCATGTTCGCGCTGCAGCCGGTCCACCACGGGCGCCAGCTCGGGATGCAGGCGGACCAGCGCGGGAAAACGCCGTCCTCGCTGGTGTGGTGCTCGTGCAGCGCACTACAGAACGCGACGCAGTGCGTGCGCAGCTCCTGCGGCAGAGTCGGTTTCGCGACGACGTCCGGCGCGTTCGAATGTCCGTCGAGACCCGCTCGGACAGTGGCGAGATCACGGCGCAGCTGCGCGTGCACCTGCCGTAGATGGTCGCCGATCGCGGCGGCACGCTGCCGGGTCGGCGCGGCCGGTTCGGGTGCAGCGGATACCGCGAGCGCGCCTGCGACACCCGCCGCGACGGTCACGGTCGCGCCGGCGCCCGCCAGGAAGCGACGCCGGCCCAGTCCGGGGCGAGCGGGGGGACGCAGCGCAACCACCGGAATGACCCGGTCGGTTGCCGCCTGATAGGCGTCGAACGCAGGGTTGTCGCTCGCCTGCGCGGCATAGTGCCGATCCCGTTCCGCACCTTCCAGGATCGAGGCGCTCGCGGTGTAGGTCTCGATCCCCTGCTCCGTACCGACTTCGACGGTGACCCCCGGATTCACCCGCACGTTGTAGTACCAGGCGGGATGAGTGTCGGCGTTGGCGTTGGAACCGAAGACCAGTAAGCGATCCGCGTCGCGGCGGTAGACGACAGGCACGGTGTGCGGGTGACCGCTGCGGGCGCCGACGGTGGTGAGCAGCACGAGCGGCGCCCCCTCGAACATCCCGCCGACCTTCCCCCCGTTCGCACGGAACTCCGCGATGATCGCGCGGTTGAAGTCGCCTGGCCGGATCTGATCCGGATCGGTCATGTCCGACGCCCCCTTTCGTGGTGCCGCGCGCACGCCGCGGCCGCTGGTTATAGCCTGATCATCAAGGCAGTTTTACTTTGCAGGCAAAACTATTTTGTAAGCAAAGGTTATTGAGAGGTGTGCGGTATGTCAACCGATGAGTGGGCGGGACTTGGTGTCGACGAGGGCATCCGCACTCTGCTGCTGCTCATGCCGCGGGTGGTCGGACGAGCGAAGAAGCTGGGCGTCCCGAAGGAGCTGGAATCGTTCTCGCTGGCACCGCGACATCTATCGCTGCTGGCCAACCTGGTGTTCGACGGTCCGACCACGGTGACCGATCTCGCCGCACGTCTGGAGGTGGCGCCGACGACGGTGAGCCTCATGGTCGGCGAACTGAGCAAACAGGGCGTGCTCGAGCGCGGCGCGGATCCCGGCGATCGCAGGCGCACCATCGTCGGCATCGCACCCGCGCACGAGAAATCGGTGCACAAGTGGCTCGGCCGCAGCGCACGGGCCTGGCGCACGGTGCTGGAACCGCTGACACCACGGCAGCGGCGGTTGTTCGTCGAGACGTTCCGCGCCTACGAAGAAGAGCTGGCGGCGGACGAATGACGAGCGGGTCTCAGTAGCGTCGCGGGCCGCCCGCCATCTCCTCGAGGCGGGCGATGCGGTCGGCCATGGGCGGGTGCGTGGAGAACCAGCGCGCCGCCCGCTCGCCCGCGCGGAACGGGTTGGCGATCATCAGATGCGATTGCGCCGTCAGCTGTGGTTCCGGCGGCAGCGGGGCAGCTTGGACGCCGCGCTCCAGCTTGCGCAGGGCCGAGGCGAGGGCCAGCGGGTCGCCCGAGAGCTCGGCGCCGGACTGGTCGGCCTGGTATTCGCGCGAGCGGGAGACGGCCAGCTTGATCAGGGTCGCGGCGATCGGGCCGAGCAGCGATATCAGCAGCACGCCCAGGATGTTCGGGCCTTCACCGTTGCGGTTACCGCCGAACATGGACGCGAAGAAGGCCAGGTTGGCCAGGCCGGAGATGACGGCCGCGAGCGCGCCGGCGATCGAGGAGATGAGGATGTCGCGGTTGTAGACGTGCGAGAGCTCATGCCCGAGCACGGCGCGCAACTCTCGCTCATCGAGGATCTGCAGGATGCCGCTGGTACAGCAGACCGCGGCATGCCGGGGACTACGGCCGGTGGCGAAAGCGTTGGGCGCGTTGGTCGGGCTGATGTACAGCCGCGGCATCGGCTGGCGCGCGGCGGTAGCCAGCTCGCGCACTATCCGATAGATGACCGGCGCCTCCAACTCGGTGACAGGCTGCGCATGCATCGCACGCAACGCGATCTTGTCGCTGTTGAAGTACGCGTACGCGTTCATACCCACCGCCAGCAGGATCGCCACGACCAGGATGGTCGGGCTGCGGAACAGCGCACCCGCGAACACGATCAACGCCGAGAGGCCGACCATCAGCCCGAACGTCTTCAGTCCGTTCGCATACCCGTGCCCGTGCATAAGTCTCCCTTGCCAACTCCCCCGTTCACCGAGTTGCCCTTACAGCAGCTCAACGACAGAAGCCCCGGACTGAGTTCCGGCGCACCCCCACCCCTGCCCCCAACGCGACCACAAATCACATTCGCGGCTCGAAACACGTCCAGCCACCGCGACACAACTCAGAACAACATTGCCGATTCCCACGCCACCTACCTCCACCCACACAATGCGAACGTCATCGGCACGCCCACAGAGCCAAGATCCAACCCACGCCCTCCCGCGCGAACCCTACGACCGCGTTCGCCGCCCGGCTACGTCGAGCCGCCACGCCCCCAACCACACTGCCGATGCCCACGCCACCGACCAGAACAGCACCCGCGCAGACCACAAAGCGCAAATCTCCCGGCCACCCACGCAGCCAAATCCAACACCACATCCCATCCCACACAGCGCGAGTCTTACGACCGCGTCCGCGGCCGGGCTACGTCGAGCCGCCACGTCCCCGATCACGCTGCCGATTCCGACGTCACCTGCGACTGCCCCAATCCAGGCAACGCGATCGGCACACCCCACAGCCAAGATCCAACAACCCATCCCTCCCAACCCACACAGCGCGAGTCTTACGAGCGCGCCCGCGCGGCCAAATATTCAGCCCACGCGTTCGATGGTGTAGTGGACCAGCCGCTCGAGTGCGTCGTTGGCCGGGCCACCCGGCAGCGCGGACAGCTCGGTGTGTGCGATGTCGGCGTAGCTTTGCAGTTTCTCCTTGGCCAGCACCATGCCGCGGGAGTGGGCGAGCAACTCGAGTGCCTCCTCGACCTCGTCGTCGGTCTCCAGTGGGCGGGCGAGCAGCTTGCGTAAACGGTCGCCTTCGGCTCCCTCTTCGCGCAGCGCGTACAGCACCGGCAGGGTGTGCACGCCCTCGCGGAGATCGGTGCCGGGGGTCTTGCCGGACTGCTCGGAGGCCGAGGAGATGTCGATGATGTCATCGGAGATCTGGAAGGCGGTGCCCACGGCGTCGCCGAGGCGGGCCAGCCGCTCGACATGCTCGGCGTCGGCCCCGGAGAAGGTGCCGCCGAATCGCCCGGAGGCGGCGATCAGCGAGCCGGTCTTCCCCCACACCACACGCAGGTAGTGCTCGACCGGGTCCTGGGATGCGCGGGCGCCCATGGTCTCGCGCATCTGACCGGTGACCAGTTCGGCGAAGGTCTCGGCAATGATGCGGACCGCGTCGGGCCCGAGTGTTGATGTGAGCCGGGAGGCGTGCGCGAACAAGTAGTCCCCCGCGAGGATGGCAATGCTGTTTCCCCAGCGCGCGTTCACGCTCGATGCGCCGCGGCGCATCGGCGCCTCGTCCATCACGTCGTCGTGGTACAGCGTGGCGAGGTGCACCAGCTCGACCACGGTGCCCGCCGTGATCAACGCGGGATCGTCCGGGCGCGGGCCGAGCTGCCCGGTGAGGATGGTGAGCAGTGGCCGGAATCGCTTACCGCCCGCCTTGGCCAGATGCAGCGCGGCTTCCAGCAGGAAATCCTCGCCGTCGGACAGCTCGTCGACCAAGAGTCTCTCGACCTTGTCCAGGCCGTCACGCACCGTTGCGGCGAGCTCGATGTCGACGAGATCGACTCCGGCCACCACCGTGCTCGGTTCGCTCACGGCTTCGGCTCGCTGACGCTCGCTTCCGTCGTGCGCTGTGCCTATTTTTCGCTCGCTGCGCTCTCTCATGGCCGATGTGCTCATTTCTTCTCCCAGCGATGCGTCCGACCCCACGGTAGAGAACCTAGCGTGTCCCCGGCGGATGGCCCATGAACACCGTCACTCTGCGGGGGGATCAGACACTTTCGCACACCTTGTCCGTGCTCATCGATCGGCCGCGCCGTGACCGCGTCGACGTGTTGGAGGCTGCCCTGCGAGTATTGAGCCCATGGGTTCACCGGAAGTCACTCCCGCAGGCGGCAACCGAGACGTGTTGCCCACCGGGGCCGAGGTTCTGGTCGTCGGCGCGGGCCCGGCCGGATCGGCTGCGGCTGCCTGGGCCGCGCGGGCGGGCCGGGACGTGCTGCTGGTCGACTCCGCGGTCTTTCCCCGGGACAAGACCTGTGGTGACGGCCTGACCCCGCGCGCGACTGCCGAGCTGGAACATCTCGGCCTCGGCGACTGGGTGCGCGCGCACACCGTCAACCATGGTCTCCGTATGACCGGCTTCGGACGCGAGGCCCTCCTGACTTGGCCGGGCGGATCCTTCCCGACGTACGGAAGTGCCGTTCCGCGCACCGAGCTCGATGACAAGCTGCGCGAGACCGCGGTGAAGTCCGGAGCGCGGATGCTCGACGGCACGAAGGTGGTCGATGTCACCAGTGAAGGCGACCGGGTCACCGGGGTGACGGTGCGTACCACCGACGGCATCCGCACGATCGCATGCCGGACGCTGGTGGTCGCCGACGGCGTGCGCTCGCCGATCGGACGCCTGCTCGGGCGCACCTGGCACCGGCAGTATGCCTACGGCACCGCGGCCCGCGCCTACATCAAGTCCGGTCGCAGCGACGACCAGTGGATCACTTCGCACATGGAGTTGCGCGATGCCTCCGGCGAACTGGTCCCCGGCTACGGCTGGATCTTCCCGCTCGGCAACGGCGAAGTCAATATCGGCGTCGGGTCGCTGGCAACCCAGCAGCGGCCCTCTCATATCGCGCTCAAGCCGCTTCTGGCGCACTACACGACGCTACGTAGGGAGGAATGGCAGTTCGAGGGTTCGTTGCGCGCGGTGGCCTCGGCGCTGTTACCCATGGGCGGCGCGGTGTCGCACATCGCCGGACGTAATTGGGTGCTGGTCGGCGACGCCGCGGGCTGTGTGAACCCGCTCAACGGTGAAGGGATCGACTACGGCCTCGAGGGCGGTCACATGCTGGCCGGGCTGCTGGACGAGCCGGATTTCACGGCTGTCTGGCCGCAGCTGCTGCGGACCCGCTACGGCCGCACCTTCTCGGTCGCGCGCCGGATCGCAGGACTGGCGACCCATCCCCGCATGGTTCCGCTGGGCGGGCCTCCGGTAATGCGCTCGAAGTACTTGCAGCGCACGGCGGTTCGAGTAATGGGCAACCTGGTGACCGACGAGGACATGGACTTGACCGCGCGGGCCTGGCGCGCCGCGGGCCGGACCTCCCTGCGCTTCGACGAACTGCAGCCCTTCGCATAGGACATGAGGTGGGCACGATGGGCGACCAACCGGCGCGACGACTACCGGCGCTCGACCTGCTTCCGCATCTGCGCCGAGCTCGAGATCTCGCGGACCGGCACTACGCGGATCCAGTGAACCTGGACGGGTTGGCGGCGACCGCCGGGGTGTCCAAATATCACTTCCTGCGCGCCTTCGCCGCGGTATACGGCTTGACCCCGGCCGCGTATCTGGCCGAGCGACGCATCGAGCGCGCGCAGGATCTGCTCCGAGCGACGAACCTGACCGTCACCGAGGTGTGCATGCTGGTCGGCTACAGCAGTCTTGGCTCGTTCAGCAGCAAGTTTCACCAACTGGTCGGGGTCACACCGTCGGAGTACCAGGCGAAGTTCGCCGACGGCGCCCCGCGCATTCCGGGATGTTTCGTCTTCATGCACGGCCTGTCGGATCGCAACCCGCCCACCTGAGGCACAACACCGCAATTTCGGAGAAGCGCCGCGCCGGACGCCCACCATAGCCTGGTCGCATGACGACGATTACGAATGTGTCCCTGGTCACGGTCTACGTCACGGATCAGGACGAAGCCAAGCAGTGGTACCTCGACAAGCTGGGATTCGTCGAGACGGCCGATGTCACGATGGGCGACAACGGCTTCCGCTGGGTCACCGTCGCGCATCCCGAGCATCCGGAGCTGGAGATCACGCTGATGATCCCGGGCCCACCGCTGGACGAGAACTACGCCGAGGCGGTCCGGCGCGCGCTGGCCAACGGCACGCACGGCTCCCTCGGCCTGCGGACCGAGAACTGCCAGAAGACTTTCGAGGAACTCACCGCCAAGGGTGTGGAGTTCATCCAGCCGCCCGCCGAGCGGCCATACGGGACCGAGGCGGTCATCCGGGACAACTCCGGAAACTGGTTGGTGCTGGTGGAGAGGAAGCAGTACGCCCCGGAGAACTTCGAATAACTTGCGCGCGGCGCCCCGGCACAGGTCCAGAAACGGAGCCCGGCTCGCGCCGGGGCGATAAGCGAAGTTCCCGAGACGCTCAGCTGTTCGGCCGAGCCGCGAACCACTCTTCGATGAACCGACGCTCGCCGTCGAGGGCCCGGTGCTGCAGCTGCTCGGCGAGCGGCTCGATGGCTCTGCCGACCACGGGCACCTTGACCCGCACGGTGCCGATCACCTCGATCTCGCAACCCTCTGCGGTGGAATGCATTTCGTACGTACCGGACATCTCGGTGTCGATCCCGCCGCTTCCGGCCTCGAAGGTGCCCTTGGCCACGTCGCCGTCGAGTGCGCGCCAGCTGTCGGTGCGGAAGAAGGTCAGCTCGCTCTTGAGCACTTTGCGTACAAGGCCGGGAATTTTGTCGTCTGGGGCCTTTTCGGTCATGTGGATGCGGATAGTTCCCGCGCCGTCGGGATGCGACAGGTCGAGGGTCGCCGTCTCGGCCTCGGCGAAGCGCGCCCGCCAGACGTCGTCGGTGGTCAGTGCCCGGTGGAGATCTTCGACCGGGACGGTGTAAGGCACGGTGAAGCTGAATTTTCGGGACATGGCCGCCACCGTAGCCGAGCCGGTCGGTAGCCTGTGGCGGTGTCGGAAACCAGCCAGTCCGTAGGGCGGTCGATCCGCCTGCGGCGGGCCAGGATCGGGGTGCTGACCGCCGCGACGGTGGTCAGCGTGCTCGTCGCGCTGCTGGTGCTCGCCGCGTGGCGCAACGACTATCTGATCAGCTCCGACAAGGGCAGCACCACTGCCGAGGTGCTCTCGGCGGGGCGGCTGCGGTCGGCGGTCATGTACGTCACACCGGACGGCGAGACGCACAATCCGAAGGTCGGCGTCCTGTATCCGACCAACCTCACCGCGGGTGAGCGTATCCGCGTGGAGTACAGCCGCAGCGACCCCGACCTGGTGCGCGTGGAGGGCCGCGACGTGCGCGTCGCCATCCCACCAGCCCTGTCGGTCCTCGTCGTGGTCTGGTTGCTCGCGCTCCCCGCACTGTGGCTGCTCATCCGCGCGGCCCGACGCAGACCCGCGCCGGTGGGCTGACGGCCCCGACAGTTCGCCGGAACTTTCCGTGCCCTTCACGCTGGTGTGACGGCGTGGCGCGATGCGGCGGTCAGGCTGGGAGGGTGCGTGTAGCGATCGTTGCGGAGTCGTTTCTGCCGAATATGAACGGCGTCGTCAACTCGGTGCTGCGGGTGCTGGAGCACCTGGACCGGCACGGCCACGACGCGCTGGTCATCGCGCCGGACACCCCGCGTGGTCTCCCGCCCGCCCCGCGCAGGCATGAGCGCTTTCCGGTGCACCGGGTGCCCGCGTTGATGGTGCCCAAGGTCAGCTCGCTACCGGTCGGGCTGCCGCAGCCGGGCATCGTCTCGGCCATCGCCGACTTCGACGCCGACGTGGTGCACCTGGCCTCACCGTTCGTGCTCGGCGCCGGCGGTCTCGGCGCGGCGCTGCGCCTGGACCTGCCGACGGTGGCGGTCTATCAGACCGATGTCGCCGGGTTCGCCAAAAGTTATGGCATGGGACTGGCGAGCCGGGCGGCGTGGGGCTGGACTCGACGCATCCACGACGGCGCCACACGCACGCTCGCCCCCTCCCGGGCCGCCGCCGAGGACCTGGTCAGGCACGGCATCCCGCGCGTGCACCGGTGGGGCCGCGGCGTGGATACCGCCCGCTTCACGCCGACGGCCCGGTCCGAGCGGCTACGCGACACCTGGCACCGGGGACGGAAAAAGCTGCTGGTCGGCTTCGTGGGGAGGCTCGCGCCCGAGAAGCACATCGAACGGCTTACGGTGCTCGGAGCCGATCCCGGCATCCAGCTGGTGATCGTCGGCGACGGGCCGGAGCGCCGGCGGCTGGCCCGCATGATGCCGAGCGCCGTGTTCACCGGGGAGCTCGGTGGCGGCGACCTGGCGCGGGCGTATGCGAGCCTGGACGTGATGGTGCACGCGGGCGAGCACGAGACGTTCTGCCAGGGCGTGCAGGAGGCGCTTGCCTCGGGCGTCCCGGTAATCGGCCCCGACGCGGGCGGTCCGCGCGACCTGATCGCGCACTGCCGCAACGGCTACCTCCTCCCGGTGGACCGGTTTTGCGAGCTGCTACCGAGCGCTGTCGCGGCGCTGCGCGATCCCGCGCTGCGCAGCAGGTTCGCCGGGGCCGCCAGGAAGTCGGTGCTGCCTCGCACCTGGCCCGCCGTCTGCACGGAGCTGATGGGGCACTACGCCGAGGTGACCGGGACGCGAATTCGGTTGCCGCATACGGCCTGAACAGCGTTTGCCACTGCGGGCGCACGACGTGATCGACTACTCGTCGTGCCAGGCTGGGTGCGTCTCAGAGGGCAAGTTAGTGTCATGGGCGTGGCGAAAACGCAATCGAATCGGGCCTCGCTCGACAAGCAGCCGCACGAGGTCGCGTCGATGTTCGACGGTGTCGCGCGACGGTACGACCTGACCAACACGGTGATCTCCGGGGGTCAGGATCGCTACTGGCGCTGGGCGACCCGCAAGGCACTCGCTCCGCGGCCGGGCGAGCGGCTGCTCGACCTCGCGGCCGGGACCGGTGTGTCCACGCTGGAGCTGCGGAAATCCGGCGCGTGGTGCCTTGCCGCCGACTTCTCACAGGGCATGCTCGCAGCTGGCCGGTTCCGCGGGGTGCCGATGGTGGCGGCCGATGCGATGGCGCTGCCGTTCGCCGACGACGCCTTCGACGCGGTGACTATCTCGTTCGGGCTGCGCAACATCGTCGACAGCGATCTCGCGCTGCGCGAGATGCTGCGGGTGACCAAGCCAGGCGGCAGGCTGGTGGTGTGCGAGTTCTCCACACCGGTCGCCCCGATGTTCCGCACGGTGTACATGGAGTACCTGATGAAGACGCTGCCCAAGGTGGCACGCACCGTCAGCAGCAATCCCGACGCGTACGTCTACCTCGCCGAATCGATCCGAGCGTGGCCCAATCAGCGCCAGCTCGCGATGCGGGTCGCCGCCAACGGGTGGTCGTCGGTGAAATGGCGTAACCTCACCGGCGGCGTCGTTGCCCTGCACCGTGCGTACAAACTCGGCTGAGCCGGGAGACCCCGATCACACCTCACCAGCGGGTTGTTTCGCGGTGAGGAGGAATGTCACCTGCCGATAACGCGGGGTAAATCCGGCGCAATCGGCGGTCAGCATGATCGGAGACATGTCTGACGCAGTAACGAGCCACAGCGGCGGTACCGCCCGAACGGCGTGCTCGTACTGCGGCGTCGGCTGCGGGATCACGGTGCATACCGCGCCCGGCGAGGCGGGCAATCCGGTGATCGCCAAGGTCAGCGGGGACAAACTGCACCCGGCCAATGCGGGAAGGCTGTGCACCAAGGGGGCGACACACGCCGAGTTGATGCGCACCACCGGACGGATGGGGACCGCTTACCGACGTTCCGAGCGCGGCCAGGTCCCGGTGCCGTTCCCGGTCGACGAGGCCGTACACGAGGCGGCGACCCGGCTGCGGGCCATCCTGGACGAGCACGGTCCGGACGCCATCGCGCTGTATGTCTCGGGGCAGATGTCGCTCGAGGCGCAGTACCTCGCCACCAAACTCGCCAAGGGTTACCTGCGCACCGTACACATCGAGGCGAACTCGCGGCTGTGCATGGCCAGCGCGGGGGCCGGGTACAAGCAGTCGCTCGGCGCGGACGGGCCGCCCGGCTCCTATGACGACTTCGAGCACGCCGACCTGTTCTTCGTGATCGGCGCGAACATGGCCGACTGTCATCCGATCCTGTTCCTGCGCATGGCAGAGCGGCTCGAGGCGGGTGCGAAGCTGATCGTGGTCGACCCACGCCGCACCGACACCGCCGCACGGGCCGACCTCTTCCTCCAGATCGCGCCGGGCACAGATCTGGCGCTGCTGAACGGGCTGCTGCATCTACTGGTCGACAACGGCGACATCGACGGGGAGTTCATCGCCGAGCACACCGAGGGCTGGGACGGGATGCCGGAATTCCTCGCCGACTATCCGCCGCAGCGGGTCGCCGAGATCACCGGACTCGCCGAAGCCGACATCCGTACCGCCGCGCGGTGGATCGGCGAGGCGGGCGAATGGATGTCGCTGTGGACGATGGGGCTCAACCAGTCCACCCACGGCACCTGGAACACCAACGCGCTGTGCAACCTCCACCTGGCCACCGGCGCCATCTGCCGTCCGGGCAGCGGTCCGTTCTCGCTCACCGGGCAACCGAACGCCATGGGCGGACGCGAGATGGGCTATATGGGGCCGGGACTACCCGGCCAGCGCAGCCTGGTCTCTCCCGCCGACCGCTCGTTCGTGGAGACCGTGTGGGGCCTCGAACCCGGCACGCTGCGCACCGAGGCCGGACCTGGCACGATCGAGATGTTCCGGGAGCTGGCCGAGGGGAAGATCCGGGCGGCCTGGATCATCTGCAGCAACCCCGTCGCCACCGTGTCGAATCGGAAGACGGTGATCGCGGGATTGGAAGCCGCCGAACTGGTGATCACCCAAGACGCCTACACCGAGACCGCGACCAACGCCTACGCCGACCTGCTGCTGCCCGCGACACTGTGGGCGGAAGCCGATTGCGTGATGGTGAATTCGGAACGCAGCCTCACCCTGCTGCAGCAGTCGGTCCCGCCGACCGGCGACGCGCGGCCCGATTGGCGGCTCATCGCCGACATCGCCACCGCCATGGGGTTCCCCGGCTTCGACTTCACCTCCAGTGCCGATATTTTCGCGGAGATCAGCCAGTTCGCCAACCCGGCCACCGGCTACGACCTGCGCGGTATGAGCTACGAGGCGCTGCGCGAAGGGCCGATGCAGTGGCCCTGCGCGGAGCCCGAACGCAGGCGAAACCCGATCCGATACTTGAACGACGGTGTCAGCCAAGATCTTTTCGTCGACGAGAACGGGCATCGGCCCCGGCTTGCCTTCGCCACGCCCAGCCGCCGCGCCGTGTTCTGGCCGCGCCCGCACATGATGCCGGAGGAGATGCCGGACGACGACTACCCGTTCCTGCTCAACACCGGCCGACTGCAACACCAGTGGCACACGATGACCAAGACCGGCAAGATCGACAAGCTGACCAAGCTGAACGGAACGCCGTTCGTGGAGGTGCACCCCGCCGACGCCGAGCGACTCGGTCTGCGCGCGGGCGACCAGCTCGAGATCGCCTCACGCCGAGGAAGAGCAGTCTTGCCGGTGCAGGTCAGCGACCGAGTTCGCCAGGGCGATTGCTTCGTTCCATTCCATTGGAACGACGAGCAGGGTGAATACTTGACCATCAACGCGGTCACCAACGACGCGGTCGACCCGGTGTCGCTACAGCCTGAGTTCAAGGCGTGTGCGGTGGCCCTGCGGCGGGTCGCGGCCGTTCCGGAGGCTTCAACCGCGTTTTCCGGGGCACCATCGGCACACCCACTGGCGGCCGCGCTCGGCCTCGACAGCGCCACCCCGCCCACGCTCAGCGAGACCGAACGCATCTACCTGAGCGGGTATTTGGCTGCGCTGCAATCAATTCCGGTGACCGGTCAGCCGGTATTACCGGAGTCGGCCCCGATGTCGGCACACAGCAGGCTCTGGATCGACGGGTTGCTGGGTGGAATGTACTCGCGCGGCGCGGCAGGCTCGACGCCCCAGACGAGCGAACCGGACGGCAGCGCGATCACCGTGCTGTGGGCGTCGCAGACCGGCACCGCGGAAGAATTTGCCGCGCAAGCCGCTGCGCGCCTGACCGAAGATGGTTTCCGACCCAGGCTGCTCGACCTGGATTCTTGCGAGCTGAGCGCGGTGAGCGGCGATGTGCTGGTGATCAGCAGCACCTTCGGCGACGGCGGTCCGCCGGACAACGGCAGCTATTTCTGGGATCGGCTGGCCGAGAGTGCGATTCGCTTGACGGACGTGCGGTATGCAGTGTTCGCCCTCGGCGACTCCTCCTACCGCGACTTCTGCGGGTACGGCCGCAAACTCGACGAGAAGTTCGCCGAACTCGGTGCGACGCGGCTGCTTGCGCGCGTCGACAGCGAACCCGACTACCAGGACGCGGCGGCGAGCTGGCTCGATGACGTGCTCGCCGCGTTCGGCGACGGGCCACCCGGCTCCCCCACCGATCCGCCGGCGCGGACCGGGCGCACGTCGAGCCGCGCAGGCGGAACAGCCACCATGGAGTTGCCGACCGCCGCCCCGGCACTCGGCCGCACACGCACCAAGCCCGCGCCGTTCACCCGCGCTGCTCCATTGCGCGCGCCGCTGGTGCGCAATCACCTACTGTCCGGAGGTGGTTCACCGAAAGAAGTGCGACAGTTCGGGTTCGATGTGAACGGGCTCGACGCTGGATACGAGGTGGGCGATTCGCTCGGTGTCTGGCCGGTGAATTGTTCGTCGCTCGTCACGGAATGGCTCTCGGCCACCGGACTGGACGGCAGCCGCGTCATCGACGTCGACGACCGCGAACTTCCGCTCGCCGAGGCGCTGCGCACCCACTACGACATCACCAAGGTGGGCCAGGATCTGCTCGGGTTCCTCGCCGACCGCAACCACAGCAACCAGCTCGCCAAACTACTGCGCAGGGACAACCGGAACGAGCTGGAGAACTACCTGTGGGACCGCCAGGCCGTGGACGTGCTGCGCGATTTCCCGGTGCGGGCGGACCTGGTGGAGTGGCTCGGCACGCTGAAGAAGCTGCAACCGCGCCAGTATTCGATATCGTCGAGCCCACTGGTCAGCCCGGACGAGGTGCAGCTGACTGTCGGCATTGTGCGCTACGGAGATCCGGCGGCTACCGGTTCGGCGGCCCGGCGCGGCGGGGTCTGCTCGACATTCCTCGCCGACCGGGCGGCCGCCGAACTCGTGGACGCGGCCGTGCCGATCTTCCTGCAGCGGGCGCCGCATTTCCGTCCGCCGGCCGACCCGACAGCACCGATGATCATGGTGGGGCCTGGCACCGGCATCGCACCGTTCCGCGGTTTCCTCCAGGAGCGAAGGGCGCTGGGCTGCACCGGGCGCAACTGGCTGTTCTTCGGCGATCAGCACGCGGCACAGAACTTCTACTATCGCGCCGAGCTGGAGGACATGTTCCGCTCCGGCTTCCTGACCCGACTCGACCTCGCCTTCTCTCGCGACCAGCGGGAGCGGATCTACGTGCAGCACCGCATGATCGAGCACGGCGCCGAACTGTGGTCCTGGCTGCGCGACGGCGCCCACTTCTACGTCTGCGGCGACGCCAGCCGGATGGCCGAGGACGTCGATGAAGCCCTGCTGAGGATCGCCCGCATCCACGGCAAACTCGACGAGGACGACGCTCTCGCCTTCAGAAAACGACTGGTCGCCGAAAAGCGCTACGTTCGCGACGTCTACTGAGTTCCGCGCACGTACGAACCAGAAGGCCTACACCGCGGGCGGGTTCAGGCGGGTGAAATCGGGGAGGCGGTAGTACGGGTAGTAGGGGTAGGGCGCAGTGGTGGCGCCGGCCTTGTCCAGGCGGGCGATCTGGTCGGCGTCGAGTTCCCAGCCGACGGCGCCGAGGTTCTGGCGCAGCTGTTCCTCGTTGCGGGCGCCGACGATGACAGTCGAGACGGTCGGCCGGCGCAACAGCCAGTTGAGGGCGATCTGCGCAACGGTCTTGCCCGTCTCGGCGGCCAGCTCGTCGAGAACATCGACCA
Source organism: Nocardia sp. 2TAF39 (assembly GCF_052114905.1). Classification (NCBI taxonomy): domain Bacteria; kingdom Bacillati; phylum Actinomycetota; class Actinomycetes; order Mycobacteriales; family Nocardiaceae; genus Nocardia; species Nocardia sp. 2TAF39. The sequence continues at coordinate 78,968 of NZ_JBFRFQ010000018.1, read as the reverse complement.
CGTCGTAGAGCTTTTCGTCATCCACGGGCGGACCGGCCGCGGCGGTCTGGTGCAACCGGCTTCCTGCCGGAAGCGGTTGCCCGCGGCGGATTTTGCCGGTAAGCCTGCCCCACCCGAGCGGACTCCACACGACCGCGCCGACGCCCTGATCCTGCCCGAGCGGCATGAGCTCCCACTCGTAGTCGCGTCCTATCAGCGAGTAGTAGACCTGGTGTGCGACATACCTGGTCAACCCGTTCCGGTCAGCGGCGGCAAGGGATTTCATCAGCTGCCAGCCCGCGAAGTTGGAGGCGCCGACGTAGCGGATCTTGCCCGAGCGCACCAGATCGTCCAGCGCGGCAACGACTTCCTCCACCGGGGTGCCCGCGTCGAACGCGTGCAGCTGGAACAGGTCGATGTAGTCGGTGCCGAGCCTGCGCAGCGAGGCCTCCACCGCGCCGATCAGCCTGGCCCGGCCGGAACCGGCGTCCAGTGGGCCCGGTCCGGTCGGCAGCGTGGCCTTGGTGGACAGCAGCACCTGATCGCGCCTGCCCTTGACGGCGGCACCGAGCACCTCTTCGGAGGCGCCGTCAGAGTAGACGTCGGCCGTGTCGAACATGGTGACGCCTGCCGCGAGGCTGATGTCGACCAGCCGCCGGGCCTGCTCGGCATCGGTGTCGCCCCAGGCGCTGAACAACTCGCCGCGCCCACCGAAGGTGCCCGCGCCGAAGCTCAGGGCAGGGACGAGCAGACCTGAGGCGCCGAGCCGCCGGTACTCCATCTGCGCGTCTACCGTCCGAAGTTTCATGGGACAGCCCTCCTAAAGGGTCTATAGTTCCGTTAACAGCTTGAACAGTACGCCCCTCCTGAAGTAAATGAAACTGGAGTTCCGTTATGGAGTCTGCCGAAGTCGCTCCCGGCTCGGTCCGCCCCGGTGGACGGACCGCCCGGGTCCGCGAGGCGGTGCTGCGCGTCGCCGGCGACCTGCTCGCCGACCGCGGCTTCGCCCACTTGGACCTCGCCGAGGTCGCAGCGCGGGCCGAGGTCGGCAAAACCACCGTCTACCGCCGCTGGCGCACGCCGACCGGCCTGGTCACCGACCTGCTGGCCGACATGGCCGAGCAGTCCGTGCCGCACGCCGATACCGGCTCGCTGCTCGGCGATCTCACCGCCAACGCCCGCCTGGTCGCGAAGACCCTGGCCGAGCCACGCCAGGGCAAGCTCTTCCAGGCCGTCATCGCCGCCGCCACCTGCGATGAGTCCGCCGCCACCGCCCTGCGCCGCTTCTACGACGTGCGGCTCACCGAGTGGTCGGCCTGCGTCGAGGCGGCCATTGCCCGCGGCGAGGCGCCCGAAGGCACCGACCCGCGTGCGGTGCTGTCCGCGGTGTCCGGCCCGCTCTACTACCGCCTCCTCGCCAGCGGCGACCCTGTCGACGACGCCGCGGCGACCATGGCGGCCGAAGCCGCCGTGCATGCCGTTACCGCAGGCGCATTTGTGACGAGAACACCTGGCACGCCCGTGCGGACCGCCCGGTTCATAGCCGGAGGCACGCTGGCGCTGGTGGAGCACCCAGCGAACGGAATGGCGCCGCAGGAAGGCGAGTAACCAGTTGGCTGGGACCGAGGCGGTCCGCGGGCATTCTCGAAGTCCTCGAACTCGGTGGTCCCTCTCGATTGCGGCGCACCCCAGCGGGTATGCGCCCGATCGAGAGCCTTACACGGAAAGGAGCGCACGATGATCGATCGCAGCACGGACGCGGTCCCGGAGGCCGATCTCGCCGAGCAGTCCATTCCGGCGTACCCGGATGAGCCGGTGTACTCCGACGACGCACCCGAACCGGACGACAGCGTCGAGCGCGCGGTCATCGAGCGCGACGAGTGGAGTGCCGACCCCGCGGACGTGGCCGAACAGGCGATCCCGGTCCCGCTGGACGACGACCTCGAAGACGACCTCGGCTACTGACCCCGGTCAGGGAAGGATCTTCGCCCGTAGCGTGGCGTGCAGCTCGCGCAGGCTGGACCGCTCGGTCGCCACCTCCAGGACCCGCATTCCGTGCGCGTCCCCGGCCAACTCGACGGCCAGCTGCTCAGGATCGACTTGGCGGTGCGGGATGCGGTACGCAGCGCACAGCGCGGCAAGATCCATCCCGTGCGGGGTGCCGAAAACCCGCTCGAAGACGCCGGCGTAGTGCGGGTCGCCTTGCTCGAGCAGCTCGAAGATGCCCCCACCGTCGTCATTGGCGACCACGATGGTCAGTTCGCTCGGGCGCGGCTCGCCAGGCCCGAGGAGCAGACCGGACGCGTCATGCAGGAAGGTGAGATCGCCGATCAGCGCGATGGTCCGACCCACGTGATGCAGGGCAGCTCCGACCGCGGTGGACACCGTCCCGTCGATACCCGCCACGCCGCGATTCGACAGCACCTTGACGCCCCGCCGCGGATGCGAGACCAGTGCGGCGTCACGCACCGGGTTCGAGGCGCCGAGCAGCAATTGGTCGCCGTCGCGCAGTGCGTCCATCACGACCGCGGCGACGTGCAGTCCGGTCGGCTTCGGGTGCCGCGCGAGTTCGGAGCGCACCACCGAGTCGGCCTTCGCGTCCAGTTCGCGGCAGCGCTCCAGCCACCGCACGCTGGGTGTGCCACTGGTGACGGCGCGCGTGCCGGTGCCGAGCACGTTGCCGGACACATCGGGCCAGCGCGGGCCGGTGGTAAGCGCGTACACCATGACGTCCGGATCGGCGAGCACCTTCGAGACCTGCCGGTGCAGGGTGGGTCGACCGGTGATGATCGCCTGCCGCGGCTTCAACAACGGCAGCGCAAGCGGGTGCAGCGCGGGGCCGTGCATCGGAGCGGTGGGCTCGGCAACGGTAGGCAGGCCCGCCAGTTCCGGCCGCAGACCGGCGCCATGGCCGGAGATCACGACGGTGTCAGGGGTGAGGTCGAGCTCGAGCGGCACGTCCAGCGTCCCGTACTGGGTCTCGGTCCAGGCCCGTCCCCCCGCGCGGCCCGCAGGAGCGCACTCGTTCGGCGCGAGGTCGGGGACCAGGGGCTCACGCAGCGGGATGTCGAAGTGCACCGGGCCCGCGTTGCCGGAGCGGGTGCCGCGGGCCGCCGCGAGCACACGGCAAACGGCCGAGCGCCACTGGCTGTTCTGGTGTCCATAGGGCCCGTAGTCGGCGTCGCCCGCCTCCTCCTCGGCGAGACCGAGCGAGATGGCCGCGCGGACCTGGCTGCCGAACAACCCGAACTGTTCGACAGTCTGGTTGGCGCCGGAGCCGAGCATCTCGTAAGGCCGATTGGCGCTGAGCACCACCAGCGGGACCCTGGCGTAATTTGCCTCAAGCACGGCGGGCCCGAGGTTGGCCACCGCGGTCCCCGAGGTCATCACGACCGGAACCGGGAGGCGGCTCGCGACGGCGAGCCCGACAGCGAGGAAGCCCGCCGTCCGTTCATCGATCCGCATGTGCAGCCGCAGCCGCCCGGCCGCATCGGCGGCCTGCAGGGCGAAGGCCAGCGGAGCGTTCCGGGAGCCAGGACACAGGACGACATCCCGTACACCCCCACGCGCGAGTTCGTCGACGACGACCTGCGCTTGTGCTGTTGACGGATTCACGCCTCCAGCCTCCCAGACAGTCTTGCCGCAGCCGCCCTTGGGAGGCATTCAATCCCACTGTGTCGTCACCCACAGCCATCGCAAACCTGTAGCGGACATGGGCCTCAGCGGATATCGGTGGTTGAACGTCCGAGCGGCCGATACATGTGCGACCAAGCCGCAAGCGGCGGCACCCAGCAGCGAACCAGGCAGGTTCGCCGCACGCCGCCGCAGTCGCCACTTCACGCGACTACATCAGCTCACTCCCGCTTCCGAGCGAAGCGAAACCGAGCATTACCCGTTCGCGGCCCGGCTCGCGGCCGAGCGACCGATGTGTTCGCGACGAAGTCGCAAGCAACGGTCGCTCGGACGCGAGCCTCAAAGAGCCGCGAACACGCCGCGCCGAAGGCGCGGCAAATCGAACACAGCGCTGCAATCGAGCACAGAACTCAGGCGTGCTTCTGGACCAGGTCGCCGAGCCGAGGCAGCGCCTCGATGACGTTCTTCTTCGCCGAAGAACGCATCGAGGAGTAGACCTTCTTCAGCGCGGGACGGGTCGAGGCATCGGCACGCGCGTCGGTTACCGCGAGCAACGCCTCGGCGACCTCGTCGGACTTGGCGACGAGCAGATCGGCGAACGTGCCGGAGCCGGACGCCGTGTACTGCTGCCAGAACGGGTCCAGCTGCGCGACGAGTTTGGGCGCCAACGACTCCAGTGCATCAGGCACAATCGACGGGCTGATCTTCTTGACCGCCGCGTAGCCACCCTTCACAGCCAGGCCGGACGCACCACCCTTGTCCGAGACCTCGGCATCAAGAACCTCGACGGCATCGGCGAGAAAGGCGGGGCGCTTGGCGTCGTCGAGCAGGGATTCAGACAGTGCTGCAACCACTTTCAGGTTCCTCCGGATCGGTGTAGATGAACGAGCGAGGGAAACTATACGCACCTGAGCCGGCATTCTCCCGGCTACGGCTGCCAGGGCAGCAACTGCACCATCAGCCCTTCGCAGTCCGCGAGCAGATCGCCCTGCTCATCGAGCAATTCGGCGGTGATGAAAGTTTTGCGACCCTCGATCCGGTCCACGCGCCCGCGAACGGTGAGCGGCGTTTCCAGCGGCGTGATCTTCCGGTAGTTCACGTACAGATACGCGGTGCGGCTGATCGGCCGTCCCGCGTAATGAACGATCATGCCGAGCAGATCGTCGAACAGCAGCGGGAGCACGCCGCCGTGCGCAGCACCGTTGCCGCCCAAATGGAAGCGGCGGAATTCCCCTGTCATCCGGATGCCCTCCGGCCCTGCCTCGACGACCCGCCACGGCAGCAGCAGAAGGCTGCCGCGCCCGGGCAATTCGACGACACGGCCCGCCGGGCCCTGCAACTCCAGCGCGCGGTAGGTCTCCAACAGATCGATGAGCTCGCGAGCTTTGGCGTGCGCGTCGCCGAACACCTCGTCCGGCGCGTCCACCGACACCGCGAGATCCTGCAGCGTCCGCATGGCCTCGACGAAGGGGCCGAAGTTCGGCCCGGCCTGCGCGCGGGAGACCTTGGGAAAACCCCCGTGCTGCTCGTAGCGGGACTCGTCCACCGCGCTCCGGTCGATAACCGGTTTCACTCGCTCGCTCATGACTCCACCTCGCTAGCGCTCGGCTCCGCCATGACCGAGCAATGCTCGGCGGTACCTACTGTTCGCTCGCTGCGCTCGCTCATGACTCCACCTCGCTAGCGCTCGGCTCCGCCATGACCGAGCAATGCTCGGCCGTACCTACTGTTCGCTCGCTGCGCTCGCTCATGACTCCACCTCGCTAGCGCTCGGCTCCGCCATGACCGAGCAATGCTCGGCCGTACCTACTGTTCGCTCGCTGCGCTCGCTCATACCTGCACGGTAACGCGTCGTTTTACACCGTCAAATCAAAACCCTGGCAGGCACGGCGGATAGAGCGAGCAGGCCGTGCAATTGAGCTGTGCCGTAAGCAGCCCTGCGCCCGAAGCACCACCGAAAGAGCCGGTACTCTCGACTCGCCGCATACATCGGCCGCCCCGGTTTCGAGGGAAGCGAGACCGAGCATTGTCTGTTCGCGGCCCGGCTCGCGTCCGAGCGGCCGACGCGTCCGCGACGAAGTCGCCAGCGTCGGCCGCTCGGACGCGAGCAAAAAAGGGGCCGCGGACACGCCGCGCCCGCGCGGCCGAAAACACAGCAATAATCACAGGCGTGACGTTCACCCCGAAGCTGTGGCGACCCGTTCCAGGGTTCGAGAATCTGACCGACATCACCTACCACCGGCACATCGAGCAGGGCACCGTACGGGTCGCGTTCGACCGGCCGGAGGTGCGCAATGCGTTCCGCCCGCACACGGTCGACGAGCTCTACCGGGTCCTCGACCACGCCAGGATGACCCCGGACGTCGGCGCGGTGCTGATCACCGGCAACGGTCCCAGCCCGAAGGATGGCGGCTGGGCCTTCTGCTCCGGCGGCGACCAGCGCATCCGCGGACGCAGCGGCTACCAGTACGCGAGCGGCGACACCGCGGACACGGTGGACCGGGCCCGCGCAGGCCGGCTGCACATCCTGGAGGTGCAGCGGCTGATCCGTTTCATGCCGAAGGTGGTTATCGCGCTGGTGAACGGCTGGGCCGCGGGCGGAGGACACAGCCTGCACGTGGTCTGCGACCTCACTCTTGCCAGCCGCGAGCACGCCCGCTTCAAGCAGACCGACGCCGACGTGGGCAGCTTCGACGGCGGCTACGGCAGTGCGTACCTTGCCAAGATGGTCGGCCAGAAGTTCGCGCGCGAAATCTTCTTCCTGGGCCGCCCGTACACAGCGGAGGAGATGCATCAGATGGGCGCGGTCAACAAAGTGGTCGACCATGACGAACTGGAAGACGTCGCGCTGGAGTGGACCGCCGACATCAACGGCAAATCCCCACAGGCGCAACGGATGCTGAAGTACGCGTTCAACCTGCTCGACGACGGGCTGGTCGGCCAACAGCTGTTCGCCGGCGAAGCGACCAGGATGGCCTACATGACCGACGAGGCCGTCGAGGGCCGCGACGCGTTCCTGGAGAAGCGCGCCCCGGACTGGACCCCCTACCCCTGGCACTTCTGACATGGACGTCCTGAGCAGCCGGATCATCTTGCGGCCCGCCGACTATGCGTCGACTCTCACGTTCTATCGCGACGGGCTCGAGCTGGCCATCGCACGGGAATACCCCGGCGGCACGGTCTTCTTCGCGGGCCAGTCGCTGATCGAGGTAGCCGCCCACGGCGGATCGGGAGGCTCCTCGTCGTTCCAGGGCGCCATCTGGCTCCAGGTCCGCGATGTGTCCGACGCCGCCGCGGAACTCGCACTGAGGGGGATCGCGATCGACCGGCCGCCGGTGCAGGAGCCGTGGGGTCTGATCGAGATGTGGGTGCGCGATCCGGACGGGGTTCCGATCGTCTTCGTCGAGGTCCCGCCCTTGCATCCGATTCGACGAGATTCGCGCTGGTCAGCGGAGTGAGAGCGGTTTCGCTCGGTAATTCGGCGCGCAGTGCCGAGTTGCCGATGCGGCACCCTGCGAGGACGATAACGCTCGATGGCCACCCGACCGCCGACGTCCGAGTGGGCTGTGTCCCCGTTCCGTCCGACGAGTGAATCGCAGTCTCGATGCCTGGCGAACCAGAGTCCCGATCCGTCCGGATGGCCGCGACTGTCGCGCGCCACTCCGGCAAACCCACCCGTTCCGCGTGCGGCGACGCGGGCATGACACGATCCCTACTGTGAGGGAGCGCAGCGAGCGAGCCATGACCACAGCGTCTCTGGGCACGGCGGAGCCGAGCGCCAGCGAGGCAAAGTCGTGACCAGGACACTGCGAACCTTGCCGATGCCCACCGGATCCGGCGTCCGCGACGTCATGCCGCATCTGCGGGAGGCCTTGGAGGGCAGCGGGTCCGCGTGGCTGCCGATTCCCACCACCGACCGACGCGAGGCACGCCGCCTGAGCGACGCGCTGTCGCCGGCCGAGCCGATCGATGACGAGGTGGCCCTCGTGGTAACCACCTCCGGTACCACAGGCGTGCCGAAAGGCGCGATGCTCAGCGCGTCCGCGCTGCGTGCCAGCGGCACCGCGACGCACGACCGCCTCGGCGGTCCCGGCAGCTGGCTACTCGCCCTGCCGACCCATCACATCGCGGGCATCCAGGTGCTGTTGCGCAGCATTCTGGCAGGCACCGAACCAACGGTGCTCGACGTGTCCGGCGGATTCCTGCCAGAGGCGCTGGCGGGCGCCATCTCCGGCATGCGCGGTGAACGCCGATACACGGCGCTGGTACCGACGCAATTGATCAAGGTTTTGGACGCACCCGCCTCGGCCGCGGCGCTTGCTCAGCTCGACGGCGTGCTCGTCGGCGGCGCGGCAACCCCGCTTCCGGTCTACGAGCGAGCGAGGGACGCCGGTATCACCGTGGTCCGCACCTACGGCATGAGCGAGACCTGCGGCGGTTGCGTGTACGACGGCGTCCCGTTGAACGGCACGGAGGTGCGCATCGAGGACGGGCGGGTGGTGCTCGGCGGTGCGATGATCACCTCGGGCTACCGCAACCAGCCCGATCATCCCGCCTTCGCCGAACCCGGCTGGTTCCGCACCGAAGACGCGGGCACGTTCGAAGACGGCGTGCTGCGCATCACCGGACGGCTCGACGAGGCGATCACGACCGGCGGCTTGCTGGTGCTCCCGCAGGTGGTCGAGGCGGTGTTGATCACCCACCCGGCGATCAGCGAGGTCGTGGTACTCGGGCTGCCGGACGAACGGCTCGGGCAGCGGGTCGCCGCCGCGGTGGTACCCACCGCGGGCGCGACGCCGAGCCTCGCCGAGCTGCGCGACCACGTGATGGCGGAACTGGATTCGATCGCCGCTCCGCGCGAACTGGCATTGCTCGACGAGATCCCGCTGCGCGGGCCGGGCAAGCCCGACCGCGTCAAGCTACGCGAATCCCTACTCGCCGACTCGACGCCTTAGGTCCGGCTCACGTCTTCGCGCCGGGCCTGGCCGCGAACTCACGGCGCCCAAGGGACTCCCGAAACCCCGTCGCGACGAAGTCGCCGGCGTCGGCCGCTCGGACGCGAACCATAAGGGGGCCGCGAACCCGCCGCGGCCGCGCGGCCGAAGACAGAGCCGTGCAAGGGCGGTGCAAGTCGAGGCCGCCACAGTCGTAGGCATGACTTCTTTCGCACCGAATGCAGTGCTCGCCGTCGAGGCGGACGGCCTGGTCAAGGTGTTCGGGGAACAGCGCGCCGTCGACGGAGTGAGCCTGGCAGTGCCACAGGGCTCGGTGTACGGCGTGCTGGGACCGAACGGCGCAGGCAAGACCACGACGATCCGCATGCTCGCGACCCTGTTGCGGCCGGACGGCGGCAGCGGCCGCATCTTCGGCCACGATGTGGTGAGGGAACCGACCGCCGTCCGGTCCTTGATCGGCGTCACCGGACAGTATGCCTCTGTCGATGAGGACCTGAGCGCCACCGAGAATCTGGTCGTCTTCGCCCGCCTGCTCGGCCTGAGCCGGATCGACGCCCGACGTAAGGCGGTTGAGCTGCTGGAGGAATTCGACCTCGTCGAGGCGGCGAGCAAGCCGCTGAAGAATTTCTCCGGCGGCATGCGGCGCAGGCTCGACTTGGCGGCCAGCTTGATCGCGACCCCGCCGCTGCTGTTCCTGGACGAGCCGACCACCGGGCTGGACCCGCGCACCCGCGCTCAGATGTGGGAGACCATCCGCCGCCTGGTCCGCGAGGGCGCGACGGTGTTGCTCACCACGCAGTACCTGGATGAGGCCGACCAGCTGGCCGACCGGATCGCGGTGATCGACCGCGGCAAGGTGATCGCCGACGGCACCGCCGACGAGCTCAAGGCCTCGGTGGGCGGTTCCTCGCTGCACCTGACCCTGGTCGACCGCGGCCAGCTCGACGAGGCGCGCCGCATCGTCGGCGACTTCCTCGGCACCGAGGCGCAGGTCTCCCCGGAGGCCGGCAGGCTCACCGCCCCGCTGCCCGACGCGGGCGTCACCGCTGATCTGCTGATCCGCCTGCGCGAGTGGGAGATCGGGGTGGACGAGATCACTGTGAGCAAACCGAGTCTGGATGAGGTCTTCCTCACCATCACCGGCCACCCGGCCGAAGACAACACCGACGACGAATCCGAAAGGAGCGCGGCATGACCACCCTCACCGCGACCGAAACCACGGCGCGCCATGCGGCGCCCGCACCGATTCCTGACGTGAACAACCGTATTCCGTTGGGGCAGGCGGTGGCGAGCTCGTTCACCATGGCCTACCGCGGCCTGCTGAAGATCAAGCACAACCCCGAGCAGCTGTTCGACGTCACCGTGCAGCCGATCCTGTTCACCGCGTTGTTCGCCTACATCTTCGGCGGTGCGATCGGCGGCAGCGTGCAGGACTACCTGCCGATCCTGATCCCCGGCATTCTGGTGCAGACGGTGGTACTCACCTCGGTCGTCACCGGCACCCAGTTGCGCGAGGACATGGACAAGGGCGTCTTCGACCGGTTCAAATCCCTCCCGATCGCTCGCATTTCGGCACTGGCTGGAGCGCTGATCGCGGATATGGCGCGCTATGTGATCGCGACAGTGCTGACCATCTTCGTCGGACTGTGCATCGGCTACCGCCCGGACGGCGGCGTGGTGGGCGTGATCGCGGCGGGCCTGGTCATCGTGGCCTGCTCGTTCGCGATCAGCTGGGTCTGGGCGTTGGTCGGCGTCACCGGTAAGAGCGCGGCGGGTGTGCAGGGCATCTCGATGATGATCATGTTCCCGCTGACCTTCATGTCCGGCGCTTTCGCGCTGGTGGGCACGATGCCGGGCTGGATGCAGGCGATCAATCACGCGAACCCGGTGTACTACATGGTGAACGCGTGCCGCGCGTTGATGAACGGCGGCGCTTACGGCACCGACCTGGCCTGGTCGCTGATCGGCGCCGTGGTCGTCATCGCGATCTTCGCCCCGCTGACCGTGAAGGCGTATATGCGCCGGGCGTAAGGCATACACGACGACACGCCGGGTGACGAACCAGTCACCCGGCGTGCCGTCGTCGGTCCATGGTGCGGCGGCTCGGTCGCGCCCTCGACGGGCGTCGCGGCCGAATCTCAACCGACTATGCCGCGGTAGCGCGTCAGCGGACCTCGTTCAGCTCGTGAAGTATCCGCATGATGCGGTCTGCGGAGTCTCTGCGGCGCAGGTGGCCGACCCGGTCACGCGCTGCGGCGACCCGGTCGGCGCCGAGCGCCGCGGCGGCCGCGTCCGCGTGTCCAGCCCAGCGCATCGAGGGAAAGTCCTGGCGGCAGAACACATTCGGCGCCAACGCGAGCAGCTCGAGACCGCGCGACACATATCGTTCGACGGCGATGAGATACGAGCCGACCGCGCAGGCGATAGCGCCGATCTGCGGCAGGTCCCGATACTGCGTCATGCTCGGCAGGGTGATCTCGACCAGATCCGTGGCCAGGGTCGCGGCAGAGTCGGCGGCGCCGTAGAGCACCTTCGCGTCGAGCGCCGCCGCGGCGAGCATCAATGCCCCCGGCCCGGGCCCTGGCACGCTGTCCGGCCAGCCATACAGCTCGAGCGCACGCTCGTAGCGATACAGCCCACCTTCGATATCGCCCTCCGCGAACGCCACCTCGGCCGAACTCTGCACGACGGTTGCCAGCAGCCGATTCTGCCCGCCGGTCGAGCTGTCGACATCCGACGTGCCGAGCGCGAGGTCGAGTTCGTGCGCGGCCTGCTCCAGCTCACCGAGACCGACCAGCGAGGCCGCCAGCATGCTGCGGGTCTCCACTGTGTCCTCGTAGGCGCCGAGCCGCTGCAGCATGTCCAGCGAACGACGGTAGTGCGTCACCGATTCGGCGTACTGTGCGGTTTGACCGCAGACCTGGCCGAGGTGCCTGCACACCATGGCCACGCTCCAGACGTTGTTGTGCCCGAAGATCTCCAGCGCCCGGGTCGCGTCGACGGTCGAGCCGCGCACGTCGCCGAGATTCTCCCTGATGTTGGCGCGCAGCAGCAGTGCGGTGGCCCTTGTCTCCTGATCGGTCGATCGAAGTGCGTGGGCGATCATCCTGCCGAGGTCGGCGCCGTCGGGCCGGACGAGCACGACTCGGCCGATGAACCGGTTGTTCACGGTGAGATCGGTGCGGTTGCGCAGCAATCGGCGCACGCGCAGGCGCAGCTGGGCGAGCGCGCGAGCACCACCACCGGTATAGGCGAGATGCAGGAACACCATCTGGTACGTGGTGAGCACCAGATCCGACCGCGGCATGTCGGGGCCGAACACGGCCGGCTCCAGGTCGATGACCCGCGCAGCCCAGCTGACCACCTCGGTGTGCGAGCCGCGAATCACCCATATCGTGCCCACGACCGGGAAGACCGTGTACGCCGTCGCCGCGTCCCGCCGCTCGATCGCACAGCGCAACGCCGCGAGCAGGTTGTCCAACTCCATCGCGACCGAAAGCGCCAGCTCGATCTGATCGCCGGTCAGATATCGGCGCGCAACGTCGTCGGCATAGTCCCTGGCCCACCGCATTATCGCGATGTCGACCGATTCCGCGTCCCCAGCGGTGCGGGCCAGCTGCTCCTCGCCGTACTCCCGCACGGTTTCCAGCATCCGATAGCGGGTACCGAGCACCTCGTCGTCCAGCACGGCGAGCAGCGACTGGTTGACCAGGCCGTCGACGGCGGCGGCGACGTCGCCCACCGCCGCTCCGCCCGCCACCGCCTCGGCGGCCGAGAGCGTGAAACCGGCCGGGAATCGGCATAATCGGCGCAGCGCCACCTGCTGCGCGGTGTCGAGCAGGTTCCAGCTCCAGTCGATTACGGCGTGCAGGGTGCGATGTCGTTCGGGCGAGCTTCGGTCGCCGTGGCGCAGCAGCGCGAACCGATCGGCCAGTCGCTCGTTGATCTCCTCGACGCTCATCACGCGCACCCGTGCGGCGGCCAGCTCGATGGCCAGCGGCAGCCCGTCGAGGGTGTGGCAGAGCTGGGCGACGACGTCCGGGTCCAGCCGGACGCCTGGGCGCACCGCCCTGGCGCGTGCCGCGAACAGCTCGGTCGCGGGCGAGCCGGTCGGGTCGATCGTCAAGGGCGGCAGTGGATACACGGTCTCGGCGGTGATCATCAGCGGCGCGCGGCTGGTGGTGAGCACGGTCAGCCGGTTCGCGATGCCGATCAGATCGGCGACCACCACGGCGACGGCGTCGATCAAATGCTCGCAATTGTCCAAAATGAGCAGCATCGAGCGGGCCGATACCGCGTCGCGCAGACGCTGACGGGCATCGGGCGCCTGCCTGGCACGCAGCGTGGCGGAGTCGAAGGTGACGTCGCTCAGGCCTAGCACCGCGGCGATCGCCGCCTCGATCTCGATTCTGGCGTCGTCGCCCTCCGCCGCACGCACCGAGGCCAGTTCGACCAGCACCACCGGGCGGGCGGCCGCCACGCGCGCACCGATCTCGTTGGCGACCCTGGTCTTTCCCGAGCCACCCGGGCCGAGGACGGTGATCACGCGGGAATCGCGTAACAGTTCTTCGAGCGCCGTCAGATCGTCCGTGCGGCCGAGCAGCACGTTGGGCGCGGCGCGCAGCCCGATCGCGGCGGGTTGCTGGAATTGTGCTGCTGCGACGGCGTTTTCGCCCGAGGGCAGCGCGCCGGCAGCGGCCGAGTGCGGCGCCCCGCCGACGGCATACCGCGGCGCGAGTTCCGCGCTGCGCACCGGCTCGCCGCACAGTATCGCGGTGTTCAACGCTACGAGCGCAGGGCCAGGGTCCGTACCGAGGTGCTCGGCCAACCGTGAACGGAAGACCGCGAAGGATTCCAGTGCCTCGTTGGCGCGGCCCGCCGCGGCGAGCAGACGCATCAGGGTCTGCTGTGCGGGTTCGTCCAACGGGTCGGTGGCGTTGCGACGACGAGCTAGGCGCAGTGCGCCGTCGATGTCGCCGACGGACTCGCGCGCGTCCAGTTCGAGCGCGTCCAGTTCGGCGAGCCGGTGCGCGGCGGCGGTGCGCAGCTCGTCGGCGAGGCCACCGGCGGGCAGATCGGCGCCGGACTCCCCGCGCCACAATCCTCGCGCCTGCCACACCGCGTCCAGGCACCCGGTCGGGTCGCCCGCTGTCCGGCAGGCACGCGCCTGCCGCACCAGCTCGCCGACCAGGCTCAGATCGACCTGGTCGGTGCCCATGCTCAACCGGTAACCCGCAGGCCCGATCTCCAACGCTCCGTCGGGCAGGGCGGAGCGGAGCCGGGAAACCTGAGTGTGTAACGCATTCATCGGCGCCCTCGGCGGCTGCTCGCCCCACACGTCGTCGATCAGGGCCTGCGCGCTGCGGCTGCGGCCCGTCCGCAAGGCGAGCGCCGCGAGCAGCAGCCGAGAGCGCGCGCCCGGCAGAGGTGTCAGCGCGCCGTCGCGGCGCAGCGCGATCTCGCCCAGCAGGGCCACCACGACCGATTCGCCTGCGGGCGCCGTCGAGGGGTGACTGTGGCCGTTCGGGCCGCTCTGATCCGGAAACATCCCGCGGTCATCGTATGCGAGCTGGACTGATCGAGCCGACATGATTTCTTTGCCCCCATTCTGGGCGATCGGTCGCATAGGCTGACCGCGTGGCTGAGTTCGAAGTGGTCCGTTCGGCCGTGATCACGGCCGAACCCGCGCGAGTGCATTCGCTGATCGACGATTTCCACGAGTGGGGCAAGTGGTCGCCCTGGGAGGATCTCGACCCGCAGATGCAGCGCAGCTATTCCGGTGCCGACTCCGGTGTCGGCGCGCGCTACACCTGGAGCGGTAGCCGTAAGGCCGGCGCGGGCAGCATGGAGATCACCGCCAGCGCCGAACGAGAAATCGGCGTCCGCCTGGAGTTCCTGAAACCGATGAAATCGACCAATCAGGTGACCTTCACCCTGGATCCGGTCGAGACCGGCACCGAGGTGACTTGGCGGATGACCGGGCGGCAGTCCGGCCTGATGGGTGTGGTCGGGAAGCTGATACCGATGGACAAACTGGTCGGCAAGGACTTCGAGAAGGGACTCGCCCGGCTGCAGCAGGCGGCGACGGCCCAGACGGACTGAACACCCCACGCGCATTAGGCTGCGGATATGGCTACCGCAGCGCAATGGATCGAGGGCGCGCGACCGCGTACCCTGCCGAACGCGATCGCCCCTGTGCTCGCCGGGACCGGCGCGGCCGCGTCCGTCGGCGGTGCGGTGTGGTGGAAAGCGATTCTGGCACTGCTCGTTTCGCTGGCGCTGATCATCGGCGTGAACTACGCCAACGACTACTCCGACGGCATCCGCGGCACCGACGACGTCCGGGTCGGCCCGCTGCGGCTGGTCGGGCAGAAGCTGGCGTCGCCCGCCGCGGTGCGGAATGCCGCGATCCTCAGCCTCGCCCTCGGCGGGGCCGTCGGCCTTGTCCTCGTCGTCACAAGCGCGTGGTGGCTGCTGCTCATCGGCGCAGCTTGCCTGGCCGGGGCCTGGTATTACACCGGGGGCAGCAAGCCCTACGGCTACAGCGGATTCGGCGAGCTCGCGGTGTTCGTCTTCTTCGGCCTGATCGGCGTGCTCGGCACCCAGTTCGTGCAGGCGAAAGAGATCGATTGGGTGGGCGCGCTGCTCGCGGTCTCGGTGGGCGCGTTCTCCAGTGCGGTGCTCGTCGCGAACAAC
The DNA here is from genome assembly GCF_052114905.1 of Nocardia sp. 2TAF39. Taxonomy (NCBI): domain Bacteria; kingdom Bacillati; phylum Actinomycetota; class Actinomycetes; order Mycobacteriales; family Nocardiaceae; genus Nocardia; species Nocardia sp. 2TAF39. The sequence goes on along the minus strand of NZ_JBFRFQ010000018.1, from coordinate 63,705 downwards.
CTGCGCGACATCCCGACCGACACCGCGTCCGGAAAGGTCACGCTCGCGGTGAAGCTCGGCGATCTGCGTACCCGCACGCTGCATCTCGCGCTGCTCGCGGTGCCGTTCATCGCGACGCTGGTCCTCGTCGCCCGCACGCCTTGGGCACTGGTCGGCCTGCTCGCGGTGCCGCTGGCCGTGCGCGCCAACGCGCCGGTGCGTGGCGGTAAAGGCGGACTCGAACTGATTCCCGCCCTGCGGGATTCCGGCCTCGCCCTGCTGGTCTGGTCGGCGGTCACCGCACTCGCGGTCGGGCTCGGTTAGCCGGGGGCGCTGCCGAAGAATCTGGTTACTATCCAACGCATCCGCGCTGGCTCCCAAGCCATCCGAGAACGGCGCACCCCGATGCCGCGCTTCCCATTTCACATACCCACACGGACCCGACTCTCCCTTCCGAGCGAACGGTCCGGGGCTGCTTCGGGGCGCCCTTCGTGGAGGTTGAAAATTGTGCCTCGATCTCGCCTGTGGGACCCACGATCACTCGTGGTCACCAGGTCCGCCACCCCAATTCTCGGGAGAAGCGAGACTGAGCATCCCCCGTTCACGGCCTGGCTCGCGCCCCCAGCGGACACCGCGTCCGCCACACAGTCACCAACAGCGTGCTCAGACACCAACCCCAACAGGGCCGCGAACGCACAGCACCACAGACGCAACCAAACAACACCACAATCGCACCCACCGCAACCACATCCGCCCAACCCCCCGCTTCCGAGCGCAGCGAGACCGAGCAYTCCCCTGTTCGCGGCCCGGCTCGCGTCCGAGCGGCCGCCGCGTCCGCGACGAAGTCGCCAGCGTCGGTCGCTCGGACGCGAGCCACAAGGGGGCCGCGAACCCGCCGCGCCCGCGCGGCCGAAAACAGAGTTCCTAGTCGTCGCCGTCCGGGACCAGGATGCCGAGCACCCAGTTGACGATCGAGACGATGATGCCGCCGAGCACCGCGGCCCAGAAGCCCTCCACCCGCAGGCCGTAGTCGCTGAATGCCTTGGTGATCTCCGCGGTCAGCCACAGCATGAGCGCGTTGATCACGAGCAGGAACAGGCCGACCGTCACGATCACCAGCGGCAGCGACAGCAGTTTGACGATCGGCTTGACCAGCGCGTTCACCACCGTGAAAACCGCGGCAACGACGAGCACGACGACGATCTTGGCGCCGGTGCCCTGGTCGGAGGGGCTGATGATGTCGATCTTGTCGACCCAGGCCGCGGCCAGCCAGATGGCCACTCCGTTGATGATCAACCGAATCAGAAGCTGCATGGGCCAATGCTAGGCCCGCGAGGCGGACATGTGCTGCCACAAAACAAATATCGTGACAGCACACGTCCCCGCGCTCAGGCGGCACGGTCGAGCAGGGCGTGCACCTTGGGACGCAAGTCGTGGATCTGGCCGGAGCCGCCGAACAGGCGCAGGGTGGTCTGATTGGGCGCCCGCAGGATCCCCAGCAGGACGTGCCCGGATTCGATGGTCTTGTCCTTGCGGCCGAGGGCCTCGCGCAGCGCGAGCTCCAGAACCTTTTTCGCCTCCTTGGTGAACGGGATGTGCCCGACGTTCCCACTGCCGCGACGCCAGCCGAGTGGACCGCGCCGCGGTTCGGGCACCGCGCGATCGAGCGCGTCCTCACCGAAGTTGGCCTCCAGCGATTCGCGCACGGCGTCGAGATCTATGCCGATGGAGCGCAGGGCCTCGGCGTCTTCCGCGCCGAGTGGTTGTTCCTCCCCTTTGCTGTTGTCGGCCAGCATGCTCAGTACGCCCTCGTGGGTGAGCCCGGCCTCGGCGAGCAGGGCCTTCAGCTCCGAGTCACCGTGCGAGAGTAGCCCGAGCAACACGTGCTCCACCTCGATGTTCGGCGAGCACAACTCCCGTGCGTCTTCCTGGGCGATGACGATGGCCGTTCGCGCCGACCTGCTGAACCGTTCGAACATCAGCGGCTCCTGCCTCTCCGGTTGTACTTCTGGTGGACTGCCTGCTTGCTGACCTCGAGTGCCTCCGCGATCGCCTGCCATGACCAGCCCTGTTCGCGGGCGTTGGTCACCTGGATCGCCTCGAGACGTTCGAGCAGCCGACGCAGCGCGAGCACCGCGCGCAGCCCGACCTTGGGGTCGGGGCTGCCTGCGGCGGCCGCCAGGGTGGTTGCTTCAGTCATGTCGTCAATTTTTATTGACGTCACCGCACAATGTCAACAAAAATTGACAACTGGGGTTCTGGATAGCCCGAATACAGCTAGCGGCGAACGGATGGGCAGGTCCGCGATACGGATCTGCCCGCGCAAACGCAGCGGCACATCTCCAGGTTCCGCGCAGACGCGACCGCTCTCGGACGGGCTCAGGTCAGGCTTCCCAGATTCCGGTCGCCATGAACTTGTCCAGGATCGCGGTGGGCTCGGCGAGGCCGATCCCCTGCGACGCGACCCAGGCGTCGTCGAAATACGTTCCCGTGTAGCGATCTCCGCCGTCACAGAGCAGCGTGACCACGCTGCCCCGGCGGTTCTCGGCGATCATCTCGGCGACGAGAGCGAACACACCCCACAGGTTGGTGCCGGTCGATCCGCCGACCCGCCGACCGAGCCGCACACTGGCGTGCCGGGCGGCGGCGATGGAGGCCGCGTCGGGCACCTCGAACATGCGGTCCACCACCGGCCCGACGAACGACGGTTCGACCCGGGGACGGCCGATCCCCTCGATACGCGAGGGCATGCCGGTCTGGTAGGCGGGGTCGCCGGTCTCGTAGCCGCCGAAGAACGCGGAGTTCTCCGGATCGACCACAGCCAATTTCGTTGCGTACCTGCGGTAGCGGATGTAGCGACCGATCGTGGCGCTGGTGCCACCGGTGCCCGCGCCGACCACGATCCACTCCGGCACCGGATGGGTCTCCAACGCCATCTGCTGGAAGATCGACTCGGCGATGTTGTTGTTGCCGCGCCAGTCGGTGGCGCGCTCCGCATGGGTGAACTGGTCCATGTAGTGACCGCCACACTCGGCGGCCAGCCGCGCCGCCTCGGTGTACATGTCCGGCGGGCGCTGCACGAAATGGCAACGGCCGCCCTGCGCTTCGATCAGCGCGATCTTCTGCGGGGATGTGCTCGCGGGCATCACCGCGACGAAGTCCAGGCCGAGCAGCTTCGCGAAGTAGGCCTCGCTGACCGCGGTCGAGCTGGAGGACGCCTCCACCACCGTGGTGCCCTCGGTGATCCAGCCGTTGCAGATCGCGTACAGGAACAGTGAGCGCGCCAGTCGGTGCTTGAGGCTGCCGCTGATGTGCGTGGACTCGTCCTTCAGATACAGCTGGACATTCCACTCGGCGGGCAGTGGATAGCGCAGCAGATGGGTGTCGGCGCTGCGCTGGGTGTCGGCATCTATCAACCGGACCGCATTGTCGACCCAGTCCCGCGGCGTGCTGCGATCACAGGACTTCATGAGGACGTCCCTGTGTCCTCCGGATTCTCTCCGCGCAGCCGCGCACGCAGCTGGGCCTTGTCACGGCGACGACGTTCGTCGACCAGGGCGATATCCTCGTTGACCTTGGCGCGCAGGCGCTTGAACAGGGTCAACGACAGCGGCATCGCGATGATCAGCGCGAACAGGGCAGCGACCAGCCACGGAATGTCCACCGAGACCAGCCGTGCGGCCAGCACGATGGCTGCCGCGAGGACCACGACCAGAGCCAGCCTGGCGAGAGTGTAGAGCGCCAGATTGCGGGCCAGCCGACGACCTGCGCCAGCAGTTTGCTGTCCGCGAACACCTTCCGGTGGAATTTCGTCACGCACATCGGTCAGCCTATGCGAAGCTGTTGCCCAGCCTCGGCGCGCGCCTGTTGCCGGGGATGGGGCGCACATCCGATTTGTCTATTACCTCCCCTTTACCAACAGTAGGTGGTTCGAGTACCTAGGGGTTTCGGTGCGACGATGGCGCCATCTGATGAGGGAACTGTCGAGAACGGAGAGGTTTGCTATGACTGCGATCACCGTCGGCGGCCAGGACACCCTGCTGACGCCGGGGCAGGTTGCTGCCCTGTTCCACGTCGACCCCAAGACCGTGACGCGCTGGGCTCATGCCGGGCGACTGGGGTCATTGCGCACACCGGGCGGTCATCGCCGGTTCCGCGAATCAGAAGTACTCCAGCTGCTGCAGTCGCTCACTACCGAGGCGACGGCACACTGATCGCAGGGCGCGCGGGCCCGTCGTTCCGGGGCCCGCGCCCACCCGCAGGACCGATTTCACGCCTGCGGTGGGCGGGAGTCACGTACGCGACTACCCTCGTAACCAGGAGGTGAGCGACGTGACGTACCTGTTGGCACTCATCGCAATGGCGGCAGTCGCGGTGTTGTGCTGGAAGGCGTTCGGCCCCGAGAAGGCCGGACCGACAGCCCCGCAAGCGCGTTCACCGCGACGCAAGCGCATCATCGGACCCGACGACGACCCAGAATTCCTCTGGCGCCTGTCCCGCCAGCACCGCGACGGCGAGTCCGGCTCGGCCGACCACTGACGGGGCCCTGCACACCTCGACGGACGAACGCACTCTGAGCAGTGCCATCGAAAGCACGTGCCGGCACTCCGTTCGATGCGCTACGGCGTAGTTACCGAGCGCGATCGTCGAGATCCAGACCAATATTTGTTTTGCCCATTATGTGATATTTGTCACAAAATACTCGGCTGCGGAGGGGCAGGCGCGCTGCGGTGCGCCTGCCCCTTCACCCGCGAGTTCCGATCACGGTTCGCCGTTGACGACCGCCATCAAAGCGTCCGTGAACGGCTGCCCGCCCTGGATGGCACCTCCAGCGATCGCGCCGACCACCAGGCCGATCGGTCCGGTGATGATGCTGAAGAAGCCGAGGCCGATCAGGGCTCCGAGCAGACCGCCGAGCAGAGCCCCACCGACCACGCCGACGACGTTCTCGTTCAGTTCGGCGATGAGACGGTTCATCGAGCTGATCGGCTGCATCTCGCCGATCTCCTTCGCGTCCGCCACCGGCGTGAGCGCGAGGCGCGTGCCGTTGTCGCTGATCTCCTGCGCGACCGACAGTCGGCCTCCGGAGACCTGGAAGGTCAACGGCACTTCGGCGACGACGGCGCCGGCGTCGGACGTCAGCGCGATCTTGGCGCCGTTGTCGACGAGGGCGAACTTGCCGTGCTCGACCGCGGTGGTGATCGCTCCGGTCTTGTCGGAGACCGTGGTCTTGTAGTCGACGCCTTGCTCGACGCCGGATGTCGTGACCTCCCGATTCGCCTCTACAGGCTGCGCATTCGCGGTTCCCGCCGCAATGCCCACGGCGGCAACCGCACTGAGCGTGATGGCGGCAATGGTGCCGAACTTCATTATGGAATTCCTTCTCACAGAGACCTCCGGCGCCGGAGGCCGGATGGCGTGTGACTGTACAACGCCCGTAGCTTGTTGCCAGACATGGCGATCGGCACATGGCCGCACGGAAGTTCGTTACTCGATTGTGACCGACTCGGGAGACGAAAAGGGGAATACTCGCCCACAGCGAATGTCGTTGGGAGCAACGGCTCGACGCGGGTGCGCCGCATAGTGTATGCATGGCGTGATCTTCAATCCGCAAGATTCACAACTTCGGATCTCATCGGGAGCGAGTTCGAAGGGTTTACAGCTGTGGAGGACGTGACGTGTCGCGCCAACGTATTCGTGCCGGTATCACTCTGACGGGCTTCGTGGCTGCGACCGCACTAGCGGCGGCTCTCGTGGCCTTTGCCGCCGTGTCGATGTCCGGACCTACCGAGGAACCGGCGAAGGCCGCCCAGAACAACAGCGCGACAACTACTTCGACGCCGCCACCGACCACCTCCGACGAACCGGTGACGACCACCGAGACCGAGCCTCCGCCGCCCACCACCTCGGCGATGCGCGGCGCTTCGAACAAGAGCGCCAGCAGTCTCCAGTTGAACGTCGGCGAGTGCGTGCACCTCGGCGGCTCCGGCGGCATCGAGAAGGCCGCCTGCGGCAGCTCCGGCGCCACCTACAAGGTCACCGAAAAGGCGCCCGCGAACAGCCCGTGCCCCACCGATGCCGACCGCACCTACAACGACACCCTGCAGGGCGCCGCGCAGGCCGCGCTGTGCCTCGACATCGACTGGGTGGTCGGTGGCTGTATGGAGCTGGTCCCCGGCGATCCGAAGCGCCTGGACTGCGCGGCCCACGGCACGCCGAACGGGGTGCGGGTGGTGGATGTCAAACAGAACACCGTCGACGTCAACGCCTGCGGCTCGGCCGACAGCGGAATCGTCTACCGACAGCGCCATTTCGTGGTCTGCGTAGCGCGCCTCTGAGGGGCGCGCACAGACCGCTCAACTCACGCATGAGTGCGGAGCCCCTCAGTCTCGGCCTCCCTCTTCGCACACCTCTCGCCTCCTCGTACACTCCACACATTCAATATCTCCAGTGGTCGCGGTCTAACGCGCGCTCAACCTGCTTGCGTACTACCCGCGAGCACGCGGCGGCGAGAATGGCTGATGTCATCCAGCCCGTCGTATGGCGCGAGGCGGTAATGGAATTCGGGCAACAGACAACACTGGGCTATCTGGACTCCGTGTAATGAGGATGCGGGAGCAGAGCCTGCCAGGCAGCGGCCCAGGGGAATTGGTGTAGGTGGTTCTCGCCCGTGCCTGGATCATGCTGCTTGTAGATGTCGTCACCTACGAGCATTGTTGCGCCCCAGTCGGACAGCTTGCGCGTTGCCTACGATCGGTCCGGTATCGACGACGATGACTCAGTCGTGCTCCGGTCCGAAAATTCCGGTACAGACATACCGGAGCAATCCGAGATCCGCGGTAAACGACGTCAGTTGAGTCCCGCGTAGCTGTGCAGCCCCGAGATCACCATGTTGATGATGAACAGGTTGAACAGCATCGCGACGAACGCCGCGATATTGATCCACGCCGCCTTGGTGTCGCGCCAGCCGGACGTAGCGCGGGCGTGCAAATAGGCGGCGTAGAGGACCCAGGCGATGAAGGAGCAGGTTTCCTTCGGGTCCCAGCCCCAGAATCGGCCCCAGGCAGCCTCGGCCCAGATGGCGCCGAGGATGACGCCGGCGCCGAAGAGCGGGAAGCCGATGATGGTGGCTTTGTAGGCGAGGCGGTCCAGGGTGCGGGCATCGGGCAGGCGGCGGGCGATCGCGCCGAGGACGCTGGCCGAGTCTTGACCGTCGGGCTGACGCAAGCGGTAGAGGAACAGCATGCTCGTCACGCCGGCGAACAGGAACACCCCACTGCCGACGCTGACGATGGTGACGTGCACCGGCAGCCAGAACGACTTCAGTGCGGGGACCACGGGCGCGGCGTCGGCGTAGAGCACGGTGCCCGCGAGGAACATCAGGATCAACACCGGGACGAGCAGGAAGACCCACATCGAGCGGTAGCGCTGCTCACGCAGGAGAAGTATCCCGACCAGCACGGCGGCGGCCGTCGCCATAGTGACGAACTCGTACATGTTGCCCAACGGGAAACGATGGGTCGCGAAGCCGCGCAAGACGATCGCGCCCACGTGTAGCACGATGGCGACCATCAGCACCGAGAACGCCATGTTGCCGAGCCGCTCCGACAGGGGCCGCTGTGCGGGTTCGACGACGCGGCCCGGTCCCGACGGCCTCGCCCCCACCGGCACCAGCTCACGCTCGGCGACCTGACGGCTGCGCGCCGTAGCGTACTGCCAGATCAGCAGCACCATGACCAGCGCGTACACCACGATCGCCGTCTTGAACGCGAAATCGCTGTATCTGGCGATGGTCTCGTCGATCGGCATGGTTACTCTCCCGTGATTTCGGCGCCGCGCGCCGAGGTGGTTCGGTCGCCGCGAGCGTCCGTTTGCTCATCGAGCAGGCGCGCGCGCAGCCGGTCGAACTCGCTACCCCAGCCGGCCTGGTCGGTTCTGGCGAGCCCGCCCATCTCTACTACAGTGCGTCGTTGATCAACGGTACCGGGAGTGTCCTCGGCCGGGTAGACCCGCACCCAGATCCGCCTACGCTTGACCAGCAGGGAGACCAGCAGTCCCGCCATCATCAGCAGTGCGCTCACCAGCACCCACAGCTGCGCGGGATCGTGCGACACCTGCAGGTTCACGAACTCCTGCGCGCCATCGAAGGCGACCTTGGTGCCGTTGGGCAGCGTGGTCGACTCGCCGGGGCGAAGGTTCACCCTGGCCTCCTTGGTCAGTCGCCCCTGCTTCACCTGTTCAGGGTCCAGCGCGAACAGCGACTGCGGCTTGCCCGTGTCCAGCCCGGTGTCGCCGCGGTAGATGTCGACCGCCACGGCCGGGTCGTTCATCGCGGGGAACGCGGAACTCATCAGCGTGCCGTGGAACAGGGCGGTCGGCGCGAATAGGCCCTCGATCGCGATCTGGTTCTTGCGGCGTTCCGCGTCGGTGGCGTACATGCCGCCAGGCGGGTCGATCCGCAGTACTCCACTCGACAGGAACGTCGACGCGTCGTCGGGGCGCCACTGGATGGACTCGGTGCGGGACTGTCCGTTGGGGAAAGTGACCGTGAAGGTCGGCGCGTAGCCGTGCCCCTGTAGATAGAGGCGATCACCTGCGACCCGGAGCGGGTGATTCACCTGCACCTGGGTGTCGCGCCAAGTGTTCGTCCGCAGGTCGTCGCCCGCCTGGTAGGAAATGCCCGCGGTGAACATCTCGGCCTGGCCGTTCGTCAGGTAGTCGGCCTTGAAGTCCTCGACCCGCACGCAGATCGGGGTCATGCCGGTGCCGTCGTTGACGTTGCCCGCCTTGAACGAGTCGAACACCGCGGGCGAGGTGGTGCAGAAGCCGGGGCCGTTGTTCGCAAGCACGACAACGCTGCCCTCGTAGCCGAACAGCTTGCCCGCCGCGATGGCGATCAGCAGCCCGACCAGCGCGAGATGGAACACAAGGTTGCCGAGTTCGCGGGTATAGCCCTTCTCCCCCGATAACGTCACCTCGCCGTCGCGCGTACCCGGCCGGACCTCGGTGCGCCAACCGCGCAACTGGGTGCCCGCGTGCGCGATCACCTCGTCGGGCGTCTGTCCGACACTGCCGGAGTAGTGGTGCGGCAGCCTGGTCAAGTTGCGCGGCGCCCGCACGGGCGGCGTGCGCAGCGCGCGGTAGTGGTCGACGGTGCGCGGCAGGATGCAACCGACCAGCGAAATGAACAGCAGCGCGTAGACGGCTGTGAACCAGAAGCTGGAAAACACATCGAACAGCTCGAACCGGTCCATCCACGGACCGAGCGTCGGCCGAGCGGCGATGTACTGGGCAACCTTCTGCTCGTTGAGGTTGCGCTGCGGCAGCAGTGCGCCGGGAATCGCGGCCAGTGCGAGCAGGAACAGCAGTACCAGCGCGGTGCGCATACTGGTGAGCCCGCGCCAGGTGTTGCGCACGAACGCCCAGGCGCGGCCGAGCACGGATTGGCGCGGCGGCGTGGGAGTTTCGGTTGCCTGCTGGTCGATCACGGTCATATCGGCAAAGTCACCTCGGAAACGAACGCGTCGCGCACCCAGGCGACGAACTGGTCCCACGCCCCGGTTACCAGCGCGGCGCCGACCGCGACCAGCAGAATGCCCCCGATGATCTGGATGGTGCGCGAATTGCGGCGCAGCCAGCCGACTCCGCGGAGCGCGCTCGCCGACCCGAACGCAAGGACAACGAACGGCAGGCCTAGGCCGAGACAGTAAGCGACGATCAGCGCGACCCCGCGCACAGCCGTCGTCCCATCGGTGCCCGCGGCCACCGCCATCACACCCGACAGCGTCGGGCCGAGGCAGGGCGTCCACCCGAGCGCGAACACCCCGCCGAGCAGCGGCGCGCCCATGATGCTGGTTAGCCTGCGCGGCTCCATCCTGGTGTCGCGCTGCAACACGGGCACAAGACCGATGAACACCAGGCCCATCAGGATCGTGACCACGCCGCCGATCCGTTGCAGCAGTTCACGATTCACGTTGAGCGTCTGGATGACGCCGAACACGGTAGCCGTGGCGAGCACGAAGACCACGGTGAACCCGGCGACGAACAGTCCGGCCGCGCCCGCTACCCGCATCCGTCCCGAGCGCCGTTCCGCCGCATCCGCGACGGCAACCGAACCCGGCCGACCCTTCGCGGCCTCGGCGACGGTCGCAGGCGGAGCCTCGGCGCCGACCAGTCCGGCGAGATACGACAAATACCCCGGCACCAGCGGTACGACGCACGGCGAGGCGAACGACACAAGGCCCGCCAGCACGCATGCGCCGAGCGCCAGCAGCAGCGGCCCTGAGGCCGCCGTCTGCTGGAACGACTCCCCGACTCCGGCAAGCACCATCAGGTGGCCTCCCCGGTCCGCGGCGGCGCTGCGGGCTCGGGTCTCACACCGACTCCCCCTCGGGCGCCTCCTCGGGCCCCGTGCGGCGCAGCGACACGCGCCGCCCGGTGACGGCGGGCTCCTCGATCACATCGAGCACACCGAAATCCAGCAGCGAGTCGGCAGCGACGCTGCGCGGCACGGTGGCGATACCCGCCCACCGGTCATCGACGGCCCATCCGCCGCCGATGCGTCGGGGGCCCTGCCGTGGCCGACAGGCACGCGGCTTGCGGGTACGGCGGTCGCGATTCATTGTGATTCCTCCGCGGCGAGACGTTCGACCACCGGCTGCAGATCGTCGGCGAGCAGAGACCGCAGGAAGACCGCGGCGACCCGGTGTTGCCGATCGAGTACGAGGGTGGTGGGGATGACACTGGTAGGGAAATTACCGCCGAGCGCGAGCAGCGTGCGCATAGACGGGTCGTAGATGGACGGATAGCCGACCTTGTTGTCGACGACGAAGTCCTGGGCCTTGTCCTGTTGCGGGTCACGGACATTGATGCCGAGATACGCGACACCCTTGTCCTTGGTCGCCTCGTAGACCTTTTCCAGGGCGGGCGCCTCGGCGCGGCACGGACCGCACCACTGGCCCCACAGATTGAGCACCACGACCTTGCCCGGGTAGTTCTCGACCGATATGGTTTTGCCCGCGGTCATCAGGTCGGGGCCGGCCAGCGCGCCGATGGTGCCGCGCGCAGCGGGCGGGTCGTAGAAGATGTCGGTCTTGCCACCGGGCGAGACGAACTCGAAGGTGCCGCCGGAAGCCACCGCGTCCGAACCGGTCGAACAGCCCGCGAGCGCGGCGATCAACGCCACACACGCGAGCAGAACCGGTATCGCCCGCCGGGTCGGCGTCGTGGCCGCCGGCGGGGTGACAGACGAGGTGGAACGAGTCATGCGCCGTGCACCGAGGGGTCCGAGCCGCCCGCGGGCTCGGAGTAGACGATGTCCACGAGCGTGTCGCCCTGGTAGACCAGCGAGGTCAACGAGGCGAGCGAGCACTGCCGGTGCCGCGGGTCGTGCCACAGCCGCTGCCCCTGCAGAAACCGCCGCAGCGTCCACACCGGCAACTGGTGCGACACCAGCACCGCCTCGCGCCCCGCCGCCTCGACCCGCGCCTTGTTCACGGCGGCCAGCATGCGGTGCGCGATCTGCAGATACGGCTCACCCCAGGACGGGGTGAACGGGTCGCGCAGTTTCCACCAGTGCCGCGGCTTGCGCAACGCGCCGTCGCCCACCGAGACGCGCAGCCCCTCGAAAGTGTTGCCCGCCTCGACGAGGTTCTCGTCGGTCCGCACGATCAGGCGGTGCTGCGCGGCGATCGGCTCGGCGGTCTCCTGTGCCCGCTGCAGGGGAGAGGCGAACACCAGCGCGATATCGTGATCGGCCAGCGCTCGCGCGACCGCACCGGCCTGCGCCCGGCCGGCCACCGACAGGCTGAAGCCGGGGAGCCGCCCGTACAGGATGGCGTTCGGGTTGTGCACTTCGCCGTGCCGCAGCACGTGCACGATCGTTTCGACCGGCGGGGCGCCGCCGTCATGCACCCGCTCGCCGACCAGAACCGGGTTGTCGGCGGCCGAACCGGCCACCGTGGACTCGCCGCCCGCACCGACGGCATCCGAGTCGGCGGGCAGCCCGCCCGACGGGCCTGCGGTGGATTCGATACCCGCGTCGGCGGTGCCCGGCTCGGCGGCGTCGGTGGTGGGGTTGGGCAGCCCGCGATGTTCGGCATCGGGTTGATCGCGATCGGAGCTCACGCGCGGGATCCTTCGGGGGTGGCGGCCGCGGCCGCGTGTGCGGCGGCGGGCAAGGCGGCGGCGATACGGTCGAATGCGTTTTCGTCGAGCGCCGCGGACACGAACCATGCCTCGAACGCGCTCGGCGGCGCATACACTCCGCCGTCGAGCAGAGCGTGGAAGAACGCTGGGTAGCGCCAAGTCTGGCTCGCCTTGGCGGCGGCATAGTCGGTGACCGGGCGTTCGGCGAAGAACACGCTCACCATATTGCCCGCGAACTGGACCTGATGCTCGACTCCCGCGCCGGTCAACGCCGCACGGAACAGACCGCCGAGACGCTCGGCGTTGCGGTCGAGCGCGGCGTAGACGTCGTCGTCGGCCGCGCGCAGCGTGGCGAGGCCCGCCGCCACCGCGACGGGGTTACCGGACAATGTGCCTGCCTGGTAGACCGGGCCGAGCGGGGCGAGGTGATTCATGATCTCCGCGCGCCCGCCGAACGCTGCGGCGGGCAAGCCGCCGCTCATCACCTTGCCGAAGGTGTAGAGATCGCCCGCGACGCCCTCGCGGCCGAACCAGCCCGCGCGGCTGACCCGGAAACCGGTCATCACCTCGTCCATGACGAGCAGCGCACCGTGCTCTGCGGTGAGCGTCCGCAGGCCCGCGTTGAAACCGGGCAGCGGCGCGACCGCGCCCATGTTGCCCGCCGCGGCCTCGGTGATCACGCATGCGATCTCGCCGGGATTCGCGGCGAACGCGGCCGCTACGGCGTCGAGGTCGTTATAGGGCAGCACAATGGTGTCGGCAGCCTGGGCACCCGTGACGCCGGGCGAGGTGGGCAGGCCGAGCGTGGCGACGCCCGAGCCCGCGTCGGCGAGCAGTGCGTCGACGTGACCGTGGTAGCAGCCGGCGAACTTTATGATCTTGGTGCGGCCGGTGTAGCCGCGCGCGAGCCGGACCGCGCTCATGGTGGCCTCGGTGCCGGAGTTCACCAGGCGCACCCGGTGCACGGGGGCGACCCGCTCTACGATGGCCTCGGCGAGCTCGATCTCCGCCTCGGTCGGCGCGCCGAAGGACAATCCGTCGACTGCCGCGCGGCGCACCGCGTCGACGACCGCGGGGTGCGCGTGTCCGAGGATCATGGGCCCCCACGAGCAGACCAGGTCGACGTACTCGTTTCCGTCGGCGTCGACGAGTGTGGAACCGTTGGCGGAGGCGATGAATCGAGGTGTGCCGCCGACGGATCGGAATGCCCGCACCGGGGAGTTGACGCCACCCGGAATCACCGAACTGGCCCGGTCGAAAAGCTGAGCGGAAACCGGCACCGATGCACTGGTCACGCGCGGAGAAGAACTCACGTATTCCAGTCTCTCAGCCCGCTTGAAACGGTCCGACGACAGGGTGTAGTGGAGTGACGCAGGCCGCAACCGATCTGCAACACGCCGATGCGTCGTTTGCGCGGATATTGATCGCTGCGCGATTGCCGATGCGTAGTGTCGGGAACCATCGTCTACCGGCTGGGAAGGTCTGCATGCGGATTGCCATCGTCAGCGCGACTGTGCTCACCGCTTTCACCGCGGCCGTCGGCGCGACCGCGGCGCTGGGCGCCGGCTCGGCCGCCGCCGCGGAACCGATCGAGCAGGTCGACCAAGGGCGGATCGGTCTACACCTGAACCACGAAGAGACCATCGCGCTGGCCGACGGGCCGATTCCCGCGGTAGTCACCATGATCGTCCCGCTCAACCGGATCGGTGCCGGCCTGAAGAACGACACCGGTATCTACCGTGACGGAAACGGCGGGGTGCACGCCTCACTGCGCCAAGTGGTGTCGGAGGCAAGCAGTCACCTGGACGGGACGGTCACCTTCTATCTGAATGCCCCGGGCACCCGCAACGGCCGCGTACTGGACATTTACCAGAACTGGAGCTGAGCGCGGGTGCCCAGGACTGTCCGTCAGGTGTACATGCAGGGCGCCTGCGCCGAGATGGTGTGCAGGAAGCACATGAACGAGTTGTAGGGGCCCGCGGACCCCGATTCCGGCACGAAGATCGGCGCGTCGACGGCGGTCGCGTCCTCCAGCGGCAGACCCGGACTCGCACCCGCAGGCGCTGCCCCGATCCCGAGGGCGGCGGCCACGGCAAACGCAGCACAGATCTTCACAGCGAACCGGTTCATCAAACACATTCCTTATCGATACGCGTTCCAACCGCGGCCGAAATGCTGACGGCCGCAGGGAGATTCCTGGAAAAGCGCGCGGTCGGCGAGCTTGCCGCACCCGACCACCACGCGTGGTGCAGCTGCACGGTAACCCAGGCGTGCGGCCCGAGGCGATTCGACGGCGATACGTCTCGTCTAGGTGATGCCGATGCAGAACAGTGCGAATCCGGTGGTTACCAGGCAGGACAAGGGTTCGGGCAGCCCGCGCAGCAGCGACGCGGGCGGGAATGTGGCCGTGAAGGCTGGCGTCACCGGAACCGGTTGCGCCGGAGCGGAATCCGCAGGTGCGGCGACTGCCGGGACCACCGAGGCCGCACCGATCAGTCCCGCGACCATCGCACCGAGAAGCGTTCGTCGGACTGTTGGCTTCATGCACTCGATGTTCCCGGGATCGGTGCGGCCAAACAGCCATGGCGAGCAGAACCGCCGGTCAGCGTCCCGTACCGGCGGGTCCACGGACACCACGGACGAGCCGGGCCGTCGCGTCGACCACAAGCACCCCGGCCACCGCGACGAGCACCGCGGCCGACAGCAGCAAGGGCGCGGCATAACGGGTCGCGGTGAACCCCGGCGCGTCGCCGGACGGCACGAAATCGGTGGTGCGAATACCGTTGTGCCCGCTCAGCACCGCCCCGAGCAGCGCGAGCACGATCAGGACCACTTCGACGATCACCGCGACGATCCAATGCCTCAATGGTCCACTCCGTCCTCGCTCCGATCCACGACGTCGGTCAACGCCGCTCGCAACGCTTTGTGATCCTTGGCCCACGCCTGCACCAGCGTGCCGTCGGCCAGCCGCAGGCCGATGCCGGTGCGGCGGCGCGGCACGCCGGTCAACTCGCCGAGCGCCCTGGCCGATTCCCATTCGCTCTCGCCCGCATCGCGCCAGGACTCCTCGTCGCGCTCGGGGAAGACCTCGGCGATCGAGCCGAGCGGCAGCGATTCGGTGCCCTCGCGCAGCGTCGTTCCGGTGAGTTCCACACCGACGTGCCGTTTGCCCGCGATCACTTGCAGCACAACAAACCCCGCGATCAAGGCGGCACAGAAGACGAGCGCGAACCAGTGCACGGAACCACCCGAGACAAGTTCCAGGACAAGAATGGCCAGGCACAGGATCGGCCCGTAGGACACCGCACGCCAATGGGCGCCCGGTTCGGCGAACACGACGGTCGTATCGGTCACGCCGAGCCCACCACGACGGCGCGAAACGACACGACGGGAAGCGGAATCAGCGAGTCAGACCGGGCAGCAACAGCACGGCGACCGTGAGCACACCGAACAGGATCAGCAAGGTCAAGACGGCTAGATCCCGCCGAATGCTGTGCGGCTGATGGATCACCACTCGCATCGATGCCTCCGATTCTCCGGGGCTGGCCGCCCGATCCCGCAGACAAGCACAAGAAAACGTATGACAGGCGACTACCGGTTCCCGTGTCCACTGTGACAACCCTCACGATACATGCCGACCAGTCCTTGACAAATTGAGAACCTGTTGCATCAGCGGTTCACCGTTGGCCTATCTGGAAATACGCGGTGGATTCGGGACGGTGGGAGAGATAGATCGCGCCGACGCCGAGCACGCTCTGCACGATCGAGGCGCCGCCAGCCACCAGCGCGGCCGTTCCGTTCACCGCGTCGATCGCGAACAGCGCACCGACACCGACCACGACGACCCACGCACCGAGGGCCGTCAGCACAGTCCGCGCCCAGAGCTTGCCGCGCGCGAACTGATGCACGATCACCAGCGCCAGCGCGGCGACGCCGAGCCCGATCAGCAGCACAACCACGTACACCATCGCCACCATCAGCTCGGCGGTGGCGATCGTGACCTGTGGGTCCTTCTCCCTGGCCTGGTCGAAAACCTCCTTGGCGAAGGTGTGGCGCTGGGACAGTGCGCCGGTGATCGACGCAATCAGCTGCACGACGCCGAATCCGACCACACCCCACCACAATTGCCGCGCGGTGCCGACATCCACCGGCATCGGGGCCCTGGTGGGTCGAGCACCGGGCGGTCCCGGCATGTTCGTCACGACAACCAGTGCGCGGCCTCGGTCGCCCAGTAGGTGAGCACAATGTCCGCGCCCGCCCTACGGATACCCATCAGCGACTCCAGGACGGCGCCGCGGCGATCGATCCAGCCGCGCTCGGCGGCCGCCGTGATCATCGCGTACTCGCCGGAGATCTGGTAGGCGGCGACCGGAACCGTCGAGCGATCAGCCACGTCCCGCAGGATGTCCAGATATGACATGGCCGGCTTCACCATGACGATGTCCGCGCCCTCGGCCAGATCCAGCTCCAGCTCACGGATCGACTCGCGGCGATTGGCCGGGTCCTGCTGGTAGGTACGCCGGTCGCCTTCCAGCGACGAGGCGACAGCCTCCCGGAACGGGCCGTAAAAGGCCGAGGCGTACTTCGCGGCGTAGGCCAGGACGCCGGTGTCGGTGCGACCGACGGCGTCCAGTCCCCGCCGGATGGCGCCGACCTGGCCGTCCATCATGCCGCTGGTGCCGAGCAGGTCGGCGCCCGCGTCGGCCTGGGCCAGGGCCATGTCGACGTAGCGGTGCAGCGTCGCGTCGTTGTCCACGGTGCCGTCGGCGGCAAGCACGCCGCAATGGCCGTGGTCGGTGAACTCGTCCAGACAGGTGTCGGCCATCACCACGGTCGCATCACCGACCTCGTCGGAGAGCGCGCGCAAACCGCGGTTGAGAATGCCGTGCGGATCGCTGGCCTGGCTGCCGATGGCGTCCTTGTCCTCCGGGCGCGGCACCCCGAACAGCATGAGACCGCCGACGCCGGCCGTGACCGCCTCGACGGCGGCTTTGCGCAGCGAATCCAGCGAATGCTGCACGACACCCGGCATGGAGCCGATCGCCCGCGGTTCCTCCAGGCCGTCGGCCACGAACATCGGCAACACCAATTGCCGTGGTTCGAGTGTTGTTTCGGCCACGAGACGACGCAATGCAGGGGTACGGCGCAACCGCCGCGGGCGGTCCATTCCGGTCATGAATCGCACGATACGCCCGGTCGGATCGGCTGTCGCGAGCACCCTTTGCCTGCCGTGCGGGCGCGCGCGAGGCGGCTCGACCCGGATCCAGCGGCGCCGACATCGGCCGCCGGGGAGACGGTCATTCGGGTACCTGGAACGGTGCGTGAAATCACACCTGCGGCGGCACCCGAAGGCGCATACTCCGACTGAGGGCGAGACCCCATGGGGGACAGGATGACCGATCCGCACATCGATATCTCGCTGGCCAGAGCCGCCGACTTCGAGTCGTGGGCGGCGGTGCTGCTGTCGGACTGGTGGCCGGTGCTGACCGGCGGCCTGCCCCCGCCCGCCACCACACTGCGGGCGTGGCGGGCCGCCGATGGAACGGCGCTGGTCTTCCGGGTCGAGTTCGTCGCTCGGCAACTGGCCGAGCCTCGGATGATGCCCGCCGCGCACACCGCCTTCGGCACGCTCGGCATGATCCCCGACGAATACGAATGGGCACGTAGCCGGGGCAGCCACCTGGTAGGCAACACTGAGGACGCCGTTGTGCAACTGCGGTTCTCCGATACCGCGCACACCGTTTTGGTCCGACTGCAGAGCGGGCCGTACCAGGTGGCGCCGGAGGCGGGCCGACGACTGCTGGCCAGGGCCGAGGCGAACCTGCCGTTCCCGAATACCAGCACCGGTCCGCTGGACGTGCGGGTGGCCCGTAACAGCGCGAGGCACCTGCTCGCTCGGCACGGCAGGCGGTACGCCACCCCGGCGGACCCTTTGCAACTCGGTCCGCCGGAGCGGGTCGCCGACCTGGGATGGGCCTTCATTTTTCCCTGGTCCACCACGTCCTGGTATACCGACGGCGCGGCGCCGGCGCTTCCGCCGGGCAGTCGAGGGCCGATCGTGGTCGTCAAGGACTCTGGGCACACCTGGCTGCTGAACAGCCTGAACAGCTACCGCTCACAGCTGACCGCTTACGCGCGCGACCGCGGGTACCCGGACACCGTTCGGCATCCGAGATGACCGGACGCGGGAGTTCCCGACGGCATCGAAACCAAGGGGGATGACATGTCCGAACCAACCGAGCCGCCCACCGATGTCGAACTCGTCGCCATGGAGCGGCGAGCCGAGGCACTGTGGGACGCGGGCGATGCGGCGGGCGCCGAACTCTGGCTGCGCCGGGCCGCGACAGGCGGCAGCGCGGGCGCCATGGCGAAGCTGGGCACGCTGTTGAGCACCAACGGGCGGATCGGCGAGGGGATCGACTGGCTGGAGACCGCCGCCGCGCGCGGCAACCCGATGGCAGGCCAGCAACTGGGCCTGCTGCATCTGGAGCGGGGGAATTTCAAGGAGGCCGAGCGGTGGTTGCGACCCGCGGCCGAGCACGGACTGCCCGAAGCATTGTGCAACATGGGGGTGCTTGCCAATCGCCGGGGGCGTAACGACGAGGCCGAGGGCTGGTACGAGCGAGCCGTGCGCGCCGGAAATCCCACGGCTATGCGCAGTCTCGGACTGCACCTGGCGCGCCGCGGCGAATTCGACCGCGCGATCGAGCTGCTCACCGAAGCCGCGCGCCGGGGAAGGACCGATGCGATGGCGGTGCTCGGCGCTCTCCACCTCGACCAGGGTGATCAGCTCGCGGGTGAACGATGGTTGCGCAAAGGCGCCGACGCGGGCGACCCGGACTCGATGTTTCACCTCGCGCTGTTCCTGCGCGAGCGAAACACCGCCTACCTCGCGGGCGACCTCGCCGATCCCGAGGTGCTCCGCGCCGCCGCCGCGATCGCCACCGGCCGCACACCCGCGCAACAGGAGGCGAGGCAGTGGCTCGAACGCGCCGCCGCACTCGGCCATCCCCAGTCGTTGCGGCTGCTGCACGACCTGTGAGCCGTGCGTCGTCGTGCGTGAAAACCATTGTGAGACCCAAAGTTTGTCGGTACCACAGGGTAGAATCGAAGATATGTTCGAGGGGCTCGCCGCCCCGATCCCCACGGGAGGGATGCCAGTGCGCACGCCGAAAACCGTTCTCATCGACCGCCCCTATACCCCATTGGAGAAGCGTCCGCTGCCCGCAGGTCGTCCCCGCGCGTGGTATGTCATACACAACCGGCGTCTGAAGGCGATGCGACTCGCGATCGCCCTGCTCGACTCGGGCGTCTACGCCCCGAGTTACGCCACCGACAAGCGGATCCGGCACACCGCCGAGGTGGTCGGCATCCGTCCGCCGTCGGAAGCCACCTGCAACATGGTTCGCACCCTGATGCGCAGGCGGCACTGACATTCGATGGGCGCCGCTCAACGGGCGCGTGCCATCTTCCGGAGAAAAGAGCCGCCGACATGCGGTCGACGGCTCTTTTCGCGCGTCATGGCCAGGCATGCGGCCCCGAACACACTGCCTGATCGCAGGATTCGACCTGCACCCGAACCGTTCCACCGCCCACCGGCGGGGCGATGCGTCCGAGACCGCGGATCAGCGGCTGCGGCGGCTCTTCTTGCGTGGCGGCGGCAGAAGCCCTTCGGCGCGGAGCCGGGCGGCGTGCTCGGCCAGCGCCTCGACCAGGGGACCGACCTGAGCCACCTCGGGCTGCACGTCGACGCGCAGGCCGAACTCGATGGCGGTTTCGGCGGTCTTGGGGCCGATACACGCCACGATGGTGCGGGCATGCGGCTTGCCCGCGATACCGACCAGGTTGCGCACCGTGGAGGAGGAGGTGAACAGGACCGCGTCGAAGCCGCCGGTCTTGATCATCTCGCGGGTCTCCGCAGGCGGCGGCGATGCGCGCACCGTGCGGTAGGCGGTGACGTCGTCGATCTCCCAGCCGCGATCGCGCAGCCCCTCGGCCAGCGTCTCGGTGGCGATATCCGCACGCGGCAGCAGGACCCGGTTCACCGGGTCGAAAATATCGTCGTATGGCGGGAAGTCGGCGAGCAGGCCCTCGGAGGACTGCTCACCGCTGGGCACCAGCTCGGGGTTGATGCCGAACGAGCGCACCTTGTCCGCGGTGGCCTCGCCGACGCAGGCGATCTTCACACCGGAGAATGCCCGTGCGTCCAGACCGAACTCGGCGAACTTCTCCCACACCGCGCGCACCGCGTTGGTGGAGGTGAACACCACCCACTGGTAGCGCCCGTCGACCAAGCCCTTGACCGCGCGTTCCATCTGCGCCGGGCTGCGCGGAGGCTCGACCGCGATCGTCGGCACCTCCATCGGGATGGCGCCGTGCGTGACCAACCGCTCGCTCATCTCGGCGGCCTGATCCTTGGTACGCGGCACCAGCACGGTCCAGCCGTACAGTGCACGCGACTCCCACCACGACATCTTCGAACGCTGAGCGACAACCTTGCCGATGGTCACCACCAGCGGACCGACCAGCTCGGAGGCCGCGCTGTTCAACGTGGCCAAGGTGGCCTCGATGGTGCGCTGCTGGCGGGTGGTGCCCCGCACCGTCACCGCGACCGGGGTCTGCGGCGCCATACCGTGCTCGACCAGTGCACTCGCGGTTTCGGCCAGGTGCCCGGAAGTCGCGTGCAGCACAAGCGGACCGGGCGCGGTCGCGAGTGCGGCCCAGTCGACCTCGCCGCGCACGTCGGCCTCGGTGTGCCCAGAGCCGAGCGCGATGCCCGCGTAGCTGGGAACCGCCGAGCCGTTGGGCAGGCCGGGCAGCACCTCGAACACCATGTGCGAACGGGTGACGGCGTTGACCTCGGCGATCACCGAATCGGTGGTCAGTGGGTCGCCCGCGACCACGCGGACCACGTCATGCCCGCTGCGCGCCTCGGCGATCAGCGTCTTGGCCACTTCGGCGGGCTCGCCGAGCGCGGGCCGCACGTCCACCGGACGCTCGCCGTCGGGACCTGGCTGGACCGCGGTGCCGATCAGGGCGAGCACGCCCTTGTCGACGTCGGGGTCGGTGAACGCCAGCGTCGCCCGACCGATCACTTCACGGGCCCGCACGGTGAGCAGCGCCGGGTCACCGGGACCCGATCCGACGAAGAGAATCCGACCGGGGTGCTTCTTGGTGGCTCGACTCATGCCTGCACCTCACTGACGCTCGGCTCCGTCATGACCGAGCGATGCTCGGCCGTGCCTATGATTCGCTCGCTACGCTCGCTCATTGGCTGTTCTCCATCGGGCTGGGATTGGGCAAGTCTGTGGCGGGCGAACTCACCGCCTGTGCGCGGGAACCGTCGTTCGGTTCGGTCGCGAGAAGCTCGCGCGCACCCATGTCGAGCAGCTCGCGGGCCAGCGCGCGGCCGAGCTCCGCCGCCTCCGTAGGGGCGCCGACCACCGACGCCCGCAATACATCGGACCCGTCGACGGCCGCCGCGCACGCGCGCAGCGAAAGCTCGTCCACGATCCGTCCTTCGTCGTCGAGCGACTCGACGACCTCGGCGAGCGCGCCGATCGGCGCGGTGCAACCGGCCTCCAGCTCGGCGAGCAGCGCCCGTTCGGCGAGTACCGACGCGCGGGTAGTCGCGTCGTCCAGGCCGGTGAGAATCTCGATGAGCGCGTCGTCGTCGCTACGGCATTCGACCGCAAGGGCACCCTGGGCAGGGGCGGAAAGCATCTGCACCGGCTCGAGTGCCTCGGTGACCGCGTCCAGCCGATCGATGCGGGCCAGTCCGGCCCTGGCCACCACGACAGCGTCCAACTCGCCCTCGATGACCTTCCGTAGCCGGGTGTCCAGGTTGCCACGCAGCGGGACGACCTCCAGGCCGAGGCCGAGTGCCCGCAGCTGCGCCGCGCGCCGCGGCGCGGAGGTGCCGACCTTGGCGCCCGTCGGGAGCTCGCCGAGCACCAGTCCGTCGCGTGCCACCAGGGCGTCGCGCGGGTCCTCGCGGGGCGGGATGGCGGCGATGGTGAAGCGCGAATCCTGCGCGGTCGGCAGATCCTTATAGGAGTGCACCGCTATATCGATGGCACCGCCGGCAAGCTCGTCCCGCAGCGCGGAGGTGAACACGCCGACGCCGATCTTCTGCACCGGGTCCGCCGACAGGTCACCGGCGGTCTTGATCACGACCAGCTCGGCCGGCTGCCCCGCGGCGATCAGTGCGTCGCGCACCGTGCCCGCCTGGGTGAGAGCGAGCAGGCTTCCTCGGGTGCCGATCCGCCACGGCGCACGTGTGCTGCCTGCGGTCATGTTGCCTTCCTGCACCATGGTCATGCCGTCTGCCCCTGTTCCTCTCCGCGATGCCCGGCGGTGAAGTCGTCGGCCAGGGCGATCTCGCCGTCGGCCAGTGTGAGGTCGGCGCCCTCGCCGGGGAGCGCGGTGATCTCCATCGGCGCGGCGACCGCCTGCGCGGCACCGGGTTTCAGTTCGAACAGTTCGCGCAGCGCCTCGGCATAACTGTCACCGCCAGGCGTGGACGCCAGTTGCTTGACCCGCACCGTCGGCGCGTGCAGTAGCTTGTCGACCACACGGCGCACGGTGCGCGCGACCTCGTCGCGCTCCGGATCCGCGAGACCGGGAAGCCGCGAACCCAGTCGGAGCAGTTCGGCCTCGACTACCTCCGCGGCGCGCTGGCGCAACGCGGCTACGGTCGGGGTGACCTCCGCCATCCGCTGTCCGGCAAGGTATTTGGCGAGCTCGTCGGCGACGATCGAGCGTGCGGCCGCGGTGTCGTCGGCGGCCGCGCC
This sequence comes from Nocardia sp. 2TAF39, assembly GCF_052114905.1. Taxonomy (NCBI): domain Bacteria; kingdom Bacillati; phylum Actinomycetota; class Actinomycetes; order Mycobacteriales; family Nocardiaceae; genus Nocardia; species Nocardia sp. 2TAF39. The sequence continues at coordinate 40,786 of NZ_JBFRFQ010000018.1, read as the reverse complement.
GGCCGCGGGATCGCGCTGCAACGTCTCGATGTCGATGACCGTGACACCGGGCAGCCCTGCCACGGCGTGCTCGACGTCACGGGGCAGGCCGAGATCGCAGAACACCAAAGGCCGCTCAACCGTCGCGAATTCGTCGCCGCGCTCCCGCTCGGTGAGCGCACGGTGGGTGTCGGCCAATGTCACGACCGCGCCGACCGCGCCGGTACAGGTGATTACCACGTCGGCCGCGGCCATCGCCTCGGTGAGCCGGGACAGCTCCCGCGCGTCGGCCTCGACGCCGTGCGTGGCCGCGGTCTCGGTGAGCCTGCGTGCCCGCTCGATGGTGCGGTTCACCACGATGATCCGGCCGATCCCGGCGCGCGAAAGATGCGCCACCGCGAGGCCGCCCATCGCGCCGGCGCCGACGACAACGGCGGTCCGTCCGGCCAGCGGGCCGAGCACGTGCTGCGCGCGATCCAGCGCCACCGACACCACCGACGCGCCCGCGCGGTCGATCCCGGTCTCGGAGTGCACCCGCTTGCCGACCCGCAGCGCGTGCTGGGACAGCTCGTGCAGGGTCCGCCCGACCGCCTGCTGGGCGTCGGCAGAGGCGTAGGCGCCGCGGATCTGGCTGAGCACCTGCTGCTCGCCGACCACCATCGAGTCCAGGCCGCTGGCCACCGCGAACAAATGCTCGGCGGCAGCCTCGGCGTAGCGGACGTAGGCATGCTTGGTCAGATCGGGCAGCGGCAGTCCGGAGTGCTTGGTCAGCAGGTCGCCGACGTCGGCGAGACCGCCGTGGAAGGCATCGACCACCGCGTAGACCTCGACGCGGTTGCACGTGGAGACGATCATCGCCTCGGAGATGTGGCTGGAGGCGAGCATGCGGTCGATGAGCTTCGGCCGGTCCGTATCGGTGATCGCCACCTTCTCCAGCACCGCCACCGGCGCGCTGCGATGCGAGATGCCGACGAGCAGAACGCTCATGCCTGCGCCTCGCTGACGCCCGGCTCAGGCATCGACGATGCGCGCTGTGACATGATTCGCTCGCTCATTTCCTGCGCCTCGCTCCCGCCCGGCAGGGCTCTGCGCGGCGGCATTCTGTGCTGGTTGATTCGCTCGCTGCGCTCACTCATGGTGTGACCACCGATCCCTTGCTGCTTGGCTCCGTTGCCGTATGCGAGGTTGCCGTATGCGGGGCTGTCGAATGCTTGAGCCCCGGGTGTGTGGCCGCCGAATGCGGCGTCGGGAGGCGATGCGCGATGCGTCCGGACCCGGCATGCGCGACCTCGGGGAACGGGGCGGGCTCGGCATTGCGCACCCGTTCGAACGACAGCATCTGCATTTCGACGGCCAGATCCACCCGGCGGACCTCGACCGTTGCCGGCGCGACCAGCTCGCAGGGGGCGAAGCTCAGAATCGACTGCAACCCGGAGGCCACCAGCCGGTCGCACACGTCCTGAGCCGCGTCGTCGGGGACCGTGATGACCGCGATGGTTGGTTCCAGCGCGGCGACGGCCTCGGCCAGCGCGGCGACATCGCGCACCACCAGACCCGCCACCGACATGCCGACCACGTCGGGGTGGTTGTCGAACATGCCGACCACGGTGAACCCGCGCCGCTGGAACCCGCGGTAGCCGACCAGGGCACGCCCCAGGTTCCCTGCGCCGACGAGCACCACACGGTGGCCCTGCGACAGGCCGAGCACGTCCTCGATCCTCGACCGCAGCTTGGCCACGTCATAGCCGACACCACGCACGCCGTTGGGCCCGAGGAACGACAGATCCTTGCGCAACTTGGCCGAATTGACACCCGCCGCGACAGCCAGTTCCTCACTCGATACGATGGCCACACCGTCGTCGGCCAATAAGGTGAGGACCCGAAGATAGGTGGCCAGCCGCGCGACGGTGGCCTGCGGGATGTCCTTCTGCAGAGCCCTGCCGGAGACGCCGCCTGGCGCCTCATGCTGCTCTGTCACGTCGTCGGCTCCTCGTTCCGGCCCATCGGGCGCCGGTTCGTCGCTCGACCCTCTGGCCCAGGACGGTCCGGTGCCACGGTCGAATTTTCGGATTTCAGGGCGGCTCCGCAGCCTCGGCATGCGGGTCGCGTGCCACCACCGTAACTGCTTGTGAAGCCCTGCACAAAGTCGGTGAAATTGACCTCATTTTCCGCCGCGACCAGCACAACGGCCGGGACAGGCCGCAAACGGCGCCGCTCAGTGCTTCAAGTCCGCCCGCAATCGGGCCTCGTCTACATCGAAATAGCTGTGCTCACGGCCGTCCAGCAGTACGACAGGAAGCCGGTCTCCGTACTCCGCACGCAGGCCAGGGTCGGTTGCGGCAGCTTCGTCGACGTCCACCGTGCGCGGTTCGATGTCGAATTCGGCGCAGATCACACGCAGCTGTTCCAGTGCAAGCACGCACAGGCCGCAGCCCACTCTGGTCAGCAACGTCACCGAATGTGTGGGATTGGTCATGAGGAGTATTAAATCGGGCGCCGCCACACCCCGAAGGCGACTTACGCGCTTCGCGATTGTGTCGCACGCTGCCTTCTGCCGTGACTGTCGGGCGATCCGGTTACTGTTGACGTGATTCGCGCGACAGGCGGAGGTACTGGTGCCGGAACGATCGAGAGTGGCAAAAGCCGGATTCATCGCGGGACGGTTCGGTGAGTTTCCGGCACGGTGGAATCTGAGTCAGGTGGGCCAGGGTCTGCAAGATCAGCTCGCCCGTATCTCGCGTAGCCCCTTCGGCCCGAGCGAAGAGGAATTGCGCGCGAACCTGGCCGGGGAGGCGAGCGCGGACGCCGCACTGACACTGCACGACGCTGAACTGGCCGCCGGCGAGGCGGAGATGGTCGGCCCCGAGGTGCCGCGCGATCTGACCGCGGCGGCGTTCTTCGATGTCGACAACACCATGGTGCAGGGCGCGTCCATCGTGCATTTCGCCCGCGGTCTCGCCGCGCGCAAGTATTTCAAGACCTCCGACCTGGTGGACGTCGCCTGGAAACAGGTGAAGTTCCGGGTCACCGGCAAGGAAAGCAGCACCGACATGGTCAGCGGCAAGGAGAAGGCGTTGGCGTTCATCGCCGGGCGTCCGACCGCCGAACTGGCCGCACTCGGCGAGGAGATCTATGACGAGATCATCGCCGACAAGATCTGGCCCGGCACCCGCGCGCTCGCGCAGATGCATCTGGACGCGGGTCAGCAGGTGTGGCTGGTGACCGCGACGCCCGTCGAACTGGCGCAGGTGATCGCGAAGCGGCTCGGGCTCACCGGCGCGCTGGGCACGGTCGCCGAAAGCGTGGACGGGAAGTTCACCGGGCGCCTGGTCGGCGACATCCTGCACGGCCTCGGCAAGGCGCATGCGGTGCGCACGCTGGCGATTCGCGAGGGCCTGAACCTCAAGCGGTGCACCGCCTACTCCGACAGCCACAACGACGTGCCGATGCTCTCGCTGGCCGGCACCGCGGTGGCGATCAACCCGGATTCCGATCTGCGCGAGGTGGCCAAGAACCGGGGCTGGGAGATCCGCGACTTCCGCACCGGGCGCAAGGCCGCCAAGATCGGTGTACCGACTGCCCTCGCCCTCGGCGCGGCGGGCGGCGCTGTCGCCGCAGCGGTGACCCGCCACCGCGACAGCCACTAGCCGGCGTCACCGACCCCGCGCGGCGCGCGTCTTACATCCGTCTTCGCGAACCGACCCGCGACCGAGCAAGTCGATGCGCATGCGTGCGCTCGCCAGCAGCGGCCGCTCGGATGCCAGCCACAAAAGGGCCCGCGAACACGCAGCGCCACGGACCGGTCAATCAACCCGAGGCTCTCTCGTATCCCAATCACCTCGGCACGCTCGCGATTCCGAGGAAGCCAGCCCGTCCGCAGCGCTGCAGGCGCTGCAAAACGAACACAGTCGTTCCTGCAGAGCACACCTCCGAACGGTCGACACGTCCGCACCACGAAAGTCGCCGTCGCCGCCAGGTCGGACACGAGCACCAGACGCCTCGACCAGCAGGCAAACAAACGCAGCGATCACCTGCTGGCGCAACCACATCGGCCCAACTCCCGATTCCGAGCGAAGCTGTTCAGGGGCGCTGCGCGCTCCGCCGTGGGTGGGGAAATTCGCTATTCTCGTGTCAGCGAGACCTAGCATTCCCCCGTTCGCGGCCCGGCTCCCGTCCGAGCGGCCGGCGCGTCCGCGACGAAGTCGCCAGCGGCGGTCGCTCGGACGCGAGCCCCAAAGGGGCCGCGGGCCCGCCGCGCCCGCGCGGCCGAAAACTCAGCCCATGAATATGTTGCGGCGTTTGGTGAGCAGCTTGTACAGCGTCTGCTGGATGGTCTCGCGCACCTGGTCGGTGACCTCGAACATGGTCATCGGGTCGTCGGCCGCTTCAGGCTCGTAGCCGGTGGTCGGGATCGGGGCGCCGAACTCGATGTACCACTTCGACGGCAGCGGTACTGCGCCGAGCGGGCCGAGGTGCGGGAACAACGGGGTCACCGGGAAGTACGGCAGGCCGAGCAGCCGGGCCAACGGCTTGAGGTCGGCCAGCTTCGGGTAGATCTCCTCGGAGCCGACGATGGAGCACGGGATGATCGGCACGCCGGTCCGCACCGCCGCGGCGACGAAACCGCCGCGGCCGAAGCGCTGCAGTTTGTAGCGGTCGGCGAAGTGCTTGCCGACGCCCTTGAAACCCTCTGGGAACACTCCCGTCAGCTCGCCGGAGCGCAGCAGCCGCTCGGCATCCTCGCGGCAGGCCAGCGTGTGTCCAGCCTTGCGGGCGAGCGCGCCGAGCACCGGCATCTCGAAGATCAGATCGGCGGCGAGCAGGCGTAGCGCGCGCTGTTTCGGGTGCCGGTCGTGTACGGCCAGCTGCAACATCAGGCCGTCCAGCGGCACGGTGCCCGCGTGGTTGGCCACGATCAGCGCGCCGCCCGCCTCCGGGATGTTCTCCATCCCGCTGACCTCCGCGCGGAACCACAGTTCCGACATCGGGCGCAGTGCGGGTAGAACGATCGACTCGAGTAGGTGCTCGTCGAAGCCGAACTCGTCGACCTGGTAGTCGCCTGCGAGCCTGCGGCGCGCGAATTCGGCGGTCTTTCCGATCTGCCTGCCGAGCGCGCCGCGCACCAGCCCCGACAGCGATTGCGGCGGGGGCGGCGAGACGGCGGCGAGACGCTCCGTCAGTGACGTCACGGGGCTCGGCGGGGGCACGCCTGCCGAGGTCTCGGGCCAGCGTCGCGGGATCGGCCGCTGGCGCGCCTCGATCTGGAGGTCGTGCAGTGGAATGACCTTCGCTACGTCGTTCATTGCTGTGCTCCCGTACCGGCCCCGAGCAGGCCGAGCAGTTTGTTTTCTGCGGCGTCGATCCATGCGGGATCGACCACGGGCCGCAACGCTGCGCCCCCGATGAAGTCGTCGAACGCCTGGACCGTCGTCCAGCGCGGCACGAACCCTAGTTCGGCGCGCATGCGCGTGGTGTCCAGACCACAACCGAAATGGAAATAGTCGAGCTGCTCGCCGGAGAACTCGCGCATCACGGGGCCCATCAGCAGCCGTCCCGCGGTGCGGAACACGGTGAACGGCACAGGCAGCTCGACCCGGCCCGCCCGCCGAACCGCCTGCGAGAGCGACAGTGCGCCGTCGCCCGCGATGTTGTAGGTGCCGCTCGGCGTGGCGCGCGCCGCGAGGGTCAACGCGGCGACCGCGTCCTCCTCGTGCAACAACTGCATCCTGGCATCCCGGCCGAAAACGGTCGGCGTGACCGGAGAACGTAGATATTGCACTCCACGACCGGCCAGCCGCGGACCCACGATCGGCGCGAATCGCAGAATAGCCGTGGCGATATCCGGGCGGCGCCGCGCCAGCCCGCGCACGAAACCTTCGATTTCGATCATGTCGCGCGCAAACCCGCCGCGCGGGGGCGTCCGCGCGCTCATTTCCTCGCTGAATTTCGCGGGGTCCTTCGCGCTGCAACCGTACACCGCCGACGAGGAGCGCAGCACAACGCTGCGCACCGACGGCGCCTTCTGGCACACCGCGAACAGCTGCATGGCGCCGAGGACGTTGAGATCCTTCATCACCGCGCGGCTACCGCCCCCCGGTGGCCGCGCCAGCACCGCGGCGTGTACCACGGTATCCACCGCGCCACCATCGATCACCTTACGGATCAAGGGATTTCGGATGTCCGCGCGGACGAATTCGGCGCGGCCCATACGGCGCTGGAGCTCACGGCTCGGTGTCATCGTATCGACGGCGAGGATGCGCTCGATGCCGGGATCCTGGGCGAGCCGGGCGACGACGTTACCACCGAAGAACCGACTGGCCCCGGTGACCAGCACGACCTTCGGCGTCTGTTCGTCCCGCACGTCAGAACCCACCGGCACCGCTTCCCACCTTGGCAGCCCCCATTGGTGTTATTCCCGCTCCCAGAGTAGCGGGTGCGTTCCCATTGGCCGAGAGTATTAACCAGGATCTAACGATGACTTCAGTCACGTGATACATTCGACAGTTTCAAAATTTTGAATTTCAAAACGAAAAGGCCCGTCACCTATTGGTGACGGGCTTCCGCAGCTATCGCGCAGCGACGCCTTACTTGCCGAGTTTGCGCCGCTGGACGCGCGTGCGGCGAAGCAGCTTGCGGTGCTTCTTCTTCGACATGCGCTTGCGGCGCTTCTTGATCACAGAACCCATAGGGTTGTTCCTCGCGTTCTCTCTACTCGGCGCGCACGCTCTCGACGTGCGCGATTGCCGGATGTCCGTCCGCCGAGGCGCCCCTGCCAACTGACCGAGGTCGCCCAGCAAGCCGCACGCCCTGTGTCCGCGCCGCCGGGCACCACGGGGCACCCGACAGCGGTGCCGCCAGCGGGCGAACACGAACCGAGGAGCTATCGTACCGGCACGTCCGGCCGGTGGCGAAACCGCCTCATCCGGCGTCGAAGTAGGACGTTTCCAGGTAGTCGTGCACCGCCTTGGCATGCACACGGAACGATCGACCGACTCGTACGGCGGGCAACTCACCGGAATGCACCAGCCGATATACCGTCATCTTGGACACCCGCATCAGATTCGCCACCTCGGCGACGGTGAGGAACTGGGTGCCACCACCGAGCACAGATTGCCCCTGGGACGCGGACCCACTCTGCGTTCGGGAGGTGCCCCGGCCGCTAGAGGGACCGGCGCCGCCGGACGCTCCTGAATTATTTGCAGACATCTTGTTCGAAGACATCATTGCACCATTGACCTCCGGCACGTCCGCGCCGCCGGCTTCCCCACCGGCGGTACAGACACGCACGTGCTCCTTGAAGCTTAGCGGGACCAGTGGTGTTACTGCGACGGGAGTGAGAAATCGGTTTTCCGATTGGAAACCGATCGGTCATTCGGCTGGAGCGCCATGTTCCACTGATCGTTGCTTGGCCGCATCGAGCGCCTCGAAAAATGCCGAGCGCAGTCCGCCGCGCTCCAGCTCACGTACTGCCGCCGCGGTCGTGCCTGCCGGCGAGGTGACCGCTGCGCGCAGTTCGGCGGCCGTCTGGCCGGAACCGTCCAGCAGCGCCGCCGAGCCGACCATGGTCTGCACCACGAGCTCGGTGGCCACGTCCCTGGTGAGTCCGAGTCCGACGCCCGCGTCCACCATGGCCTCGACGACAAGGAAGAAGTAGGCGGGGCCGGAGCCGGACACCGCGGTAACCGCGTCCATTTGCGTCTCAGCGACGGTAACCACCTTGCCGACCGCGGCGAGCACCTCGGTCACCAGCTCCAAATGATGTGACCGGGCATAGCGGCCCGGCGCGATCACGCTCATGCCCTGCCCCACCAGCATCGGCGTATTCGGCATCACCCGTACCACTGGGAAACCTGCGGGCAACTTGCCTTCCAGACGCGCCGTCGGCACCCCCGCCGCCAGCGAGAGGAGCACCTGGTCGCGGTCGCTGCCGAGCTCCACCTTGCCGAGCGGGGCGAGCACGGCGTCGACATCGGCGGGCTTCACCGCGATCACCAGCAGGTCCGCGCCCACCGCGGCATCGGCCACGTCGTCGGTGACCCGCACATGAAAGCGGTCTGCGATCTGATGGGCCCGTTCCCGGTGGGTCTCCACGACGACCAGGTCCTTGGCCAGTCGTCCGGATTCCAGCAACCCCGCGATCAACGCCTCCCCGATGCGCCCGCCACCGATTACCGCAATTCTCGTCATGGGCTGGTCCACCTCTCCGATCCGCCTCTCCGCGGATTCAGGCCGTATGGGCGACAGCCGCGCACGTCGCGTTCAGGTCCTGCGTCGAGTGCGCTGCCAGGTTCTGGACGTACCCGATGAGTTACCCATGTGCTCACGAAATCAGATGTTACGTTTCGTGAGTTCGGGTCAGTGCTGCGAGGGAGGCCTTCCCCGCGTCGGCTACGTGCTCGCGCTCAGCGCTGGGGGACGAGCGCCAGCTGACGGCTCTGCGCGACGACCGCTCCGGTGGAGTCGAGAACCAGTTGATCTTCGTCGAACATGCGGCCGCCGACCTCATGCGTGGTCGCGATGACCCGCAGCCAGCCCGGTGCGGGACTGCGTCGCAGATAGGTGGTCATCTGCACGGTGGGCGCCCAGCCGAAGTGGCCGAGGTTCATCGGCACCGGCGGGCTCATGTCGGCGCTCATCATCGCGAAGAACATGGCGACGTCGGGGTCCTGCTCGTCGGCGGGACGGGGCCGCATCCACATCCGCAGGCGCGGTTCCCCTTTTTCGCCATCGAGGAAACGGGCCCACTCGCGATCGAGGTACAGCTCGGCACCCTGGCCGACGTGCACCACGCCACCCATCGGCGTACCTGGCTCGTAGCCGACCGCGTCGGCAGGTGGCTGCACCGGCATGTCACCGTGATTCGGGGCATAGATCGGCTCAGCGTCGTCCAGACGGCTGAAGGTGAGCGCCGTGCGGACCAGAGTGCGGTCGTCCTGGATCAGGTCGGCATCGGCCAGGCAGATCTGCCGACCGACCTTCCGGACGCGCACCTCGTACTCGACCTCGCCCGGGTTGGGTGCGCCGAGGAAGTCGGAACTCGCGGCGATCGGGGCCATGCCGACCAGGGCGGGGTCGGAGGCGCGCAGCCAGGCGGTCGCTGCCGCGGCGCTGGCGGCGACCATCGTTCCGCCGTGCACTTTCTTGCCGATGGTCCAGATCTCGTCGATGACACCCAGGTAGCGGCCCGTATCCGGTGTGGTTGCGGGCAGTTCGGTCAGGGCGCACACCCGACTGAACGGTGCGTCGCTCGCGAGGGCCGGGTCGAGATCGACCGTCATCCTTACTCCTGTCATCCATCGGCCGCACCGATGGGGCTTGTGGGCGTCGCCCAGGCACCGCTGGCGCCATGGCGCGACAGCGTTCATACAGCGTACAACCCAGAAATTGAGCGGCCGAATTCCCTAGTGCAGGAAAGCGGCGCCCGTCACACCGGCGGCGCGGGCCACGTCCGGTCCGCGCCGGTCGGCGCGGGCGCAGCGGCGGGCGCGAGACCGTTCAGGTGCTGGCGGGCGAAAGCCAGCGTGCGATGCAGCATGGCTGCCCGAGCCTGGGTGGTACGGGCATTCTGCGTGTTGATCTCGGCCACTGCTTGGCCGGAGAAGCCGGTGCCGACCAGGGTTGCGCACACCTCCACGCACGGCTGACTGCCTTCACCAGGAACCAGATGCTCGTCGTGGGCGGCACCGCGGCCGTCGGCCAGGTGCAGGTGCGCGAGGCCCTCCCCCATGCGCGCGGCCAAAGCCAGCGGGTCGGCGCCCGCGGTCGCGGTGTGCGACAGGTCGAGTGTGTAGTGCCGGAACCCGGTGTCGGTCGGGTCGTAGGACGGACTGAAAGCGGTGAGCGCGGGCCCGGGACCGCCCCGCCGCTCCAGCCGCTTCACCCCACGTTCGCCCCGGCCGAACAGTGTATCCGCGCGCATCGGAAACATGTTCTCCACCGCGACGATCACCGAACTGACCTCCTCCAGCTCGGCCACCTGCGCAGCGAACCCGGCGGCGTAACGACGTTGCCAGCGGAACGGCGGGTGTACCACCACGGTGCGCGCGCCGAGTGCCTCGGCGGTGTGGACGCTGCGCTCCAGCTTGGCGATCGGATCCGAGCCCCACACCCGCTGCGAAATCAGGAGGCACGGCGCGTGCACGGCCAGCACCGGGACACCGTACTTGCGGGAATACGCCTGCACGGTGGCGATGCTCTGGCTGGCCGGTTCGGCCCATACCATCAGTTCGACGCCGTCGTAACCGAGTTCGGCAGCGTAGCGGAACGCCGCTTCGGCGTTCTGCGGGTACACGGAGGCCGTCGACAAGCCGACCTGGATCTGCCGTGGCTGGAAGGCGCCGCCGAGTCCGCCGGGCGAGACGGCTTCCGCCCCCGCCTCAGGGGCGTGCCGCATCCCGGCCTCGTCCGCCTGCCCAATGTTCCCCACGGCAGCTCCCTACTCAGTTCGTACTGAGGAGAAAGGCGAGCGGCCCCAACGTGACGAAGCTGCCCACCACGACGGCGATTACGGTGCTGAGGATGTCGTCGGTCCTGCGCAGGATCCGCACGAGGGCAACAAGGCCGAGGATCACGATCATCGCCAGCGCCAGCGCCACCCAGGGGAGCATCTCCCACATGCGCTCGAAGCCTTTGAACAACAACATGCCCGCGACCGCTGCGCCGGTGCTCTGACCGCCGAGGATCATCCACTGGCGCCGATTGGCGTCGTACGCCGCCTTCTCGGACATCCTCGACCGGCGTGCGGACATAGCCCGGGTACGAGGCTGCTCGGCGACCTCGTCCTCGTCGTCCTCGTCGTCGATGTCGAGGACGGGTGCATATACGTCGGTCACGCCCTCGTCGACCTCGACCCGCGCACGACCGGTTTCGCGCTCGCCTCGTCCGCGTTTGCCGCGCTCGGCCCGCTCGACGCCATCGCGCAGCAGGTCGCCCGCGACCGTCTGGCCGGAAACGAGCTGCTGGTCCTGGCTGGCCAGCGACCACGCAGCGGTCGGGATGCCGCCGGACTCGGGCGCCGACTCGCGCGACGGTGAACTCGCGCGACTTCGCGCTGACCAGGCAGGCAGGCCACCGTCGCCCGCGCCGTTGCGGCGGGACGATCTCGGCTGCGACTCCGGCAGCCGGTCGGGCAACTTCGGTCTCGTCTCGGGCAGCGGCAGCGGCTCCGACTCCGGAGCGAAACCGTTGGTGGACGGCGACCAAGCGGCGGGAGCAGATCCGGCCTCCTCTGCCTCCTTCGCACGACGCCGGGCGGCCCGGCCGCTCATGGCCCCGTTGCGCTCGGGCAGAATCGACCGCCCGCGATCGGCTCGCCCGAAATCCGATTCACCGAACTCCGGGTGACCGTTACGGCCAGGTCCTTGGCGACCGTCGGCAGGACCGAACTCCGGCAGAGCGCCACTCGCCACGCCACGGTCGACCCATCCGCGCCTACTCGGCTCCGGCGGCAATTCGCGCAGCGGCGGACGTACCTCGGTGGCGCCCTCCTCCGGTTCGGCATGTCTGCGTCGGCGTCCGGACGCACGCGGCGGCGCCTCCGGCAGGGAACCGCCCGGCACCGCGTCGGTCACGTACGGGTCGGCCGCGACCGGGTACAGGTCGGACACGGGCGTATGCGGCGAGAGCGGGTCGATGGGCGTGGCGTGTCGCGAGGAGGGCATCTCCCGGCCCGGCATCACCCGGCTCGACCGCCCTGGTTCCGGATCGGCCCTCGGCGGCTCCTGCTGGGCGTAGGCCGCCAGCGGGTCGTACATCGAAATCGGCCCGGACATGGGCGAATACGACGATACGTCGGGCACTGGCTCCGGCGGTGTGTAAGAAACAGGTTCCGGCGCGGGCAGATCGAACGAGGGCTGCTCGTACGCGGGCTCCTCCGATGCGCCGGAGTCGGGCGCGGAGTGCGCGGAGTGACCGCCGCCCTCACGGATGACCGGCAGGTCACCGGTGAGTTCGGCGACCGAGATGCCACGGCCGCTGCGGCGGCGCCTCCCGCCGGACGAGGCGGAGCCCTGCTGACCGTTGCGGGCCAGCAGCTCCGCGACCGACAGCTGTTTGGAATCCTCGCTCATGACTGCGCCTCGCTAGCGCTCGGCTCCGCCATGACCGAGTACTCGGCTGTGTTCATTGTTCGCTCGCATCGCTCGCTCATGACGACACCGTCCCGATCGGTCCCGATAGCGCCACGCCACCGCCGGGCGCCGGCTTGCCTTCCTCGGCTGCCGGGCCCGGTATGTGCGTTGCTCTGGGTCCACCATTCATGTCGGTATCCAGTTTGCGCAGGATCAGCCCCTCACGCAGCGCCCACGGACAAATCTCCAGACTGTCCAGCGATAGTGCCCGCATACTCGCCTCCGCGACCAGTGCGCCAGCCACCAATTGCTGTGACCGATCGGAACTCACGCCTTCCAATTCTGCCCGGTCCGACGCCGTCATCCGCGAGATGAACGCAATCAGTTGGCGCAGACCTGAGCTGGTGAGTGTACGGCGCACACGCGGGCCCGCCGCCGAGGGTGCCGCTCCGGTCAGTCGGGCGAGCGAACGAAATGTCTTCGACGTACCGACCGCCAGGTCGGGCCGGCCGGCCTCGACCAGCTGCTTCGCCGGCACAACCAGCTCGGCGTCGAGCCAGTCGCGCAGCACGGCGACACGACGCTTGCCTGGCGGATCCTCGCGCAGCCACTCCCTGGTCAACCGGCCCGCACCGAGTTGCAGCGACAGCGCGACGTCGGGTTCCTCGTCCCCACCGTTGGTGATTTCCAAAGATCCGCCGCCGATGTCCAGATTGAGGATGCGGCCCGCGCTCCAGCCGTACCAGCGGCGCACCGCGAGAAAGGTCAGCCTCGCCTCGTCGACACCGGACAGTACCTGCAGATCGACGCCCGTCGCCGCGCGTACTCCGGCGAGCACCTCGTCGGAGTTGGTCGCCTCGCGCAGCGCCGAGGTGGCGAACGGCATCAACTCGACGCACCTGGAAGTCTCGGCGATGCTGGCGAATTCAGCGACGGTGGCGATCAGCCGCTGCTCGCCCGCCTCGGTGATGCGGCCCGCGTCGTCGATGTTCTCCGCCAGCCGCAACGTGGCTTTCGTCGAGCTCATGGGCATGGGGTGACCACCGCGATGTGCGTCCACCATGAGCAGGTGAACCGTATTGCTTCCGACATCGAGTACCCCAAGCCGCACATGAACACGGTACTGGGTGTTACGGCACTTTAGACCGGGCGACTGAACTGTTAGCGTCCTCAGGTGTGACGGTAGGCGCATCCGCGAGTGGCCCCACCGGGTCCCGACCAGCGGGGAAGATTGATCCGGCTCCCGAAGTCGATCTGGACTTCCCGCGCGAATGGATCGAATTCGTCGATCCGGCAAACGACGAGCATCTGATCGTCGCCGATCTGACCTGGCTACTGTCGCGATGGACATGTGTCTTCGGCACACCGGCTTGTCAGGGCATCTTGGCGGACCGGCCCGACGACGGCTGTTGCTCGCACGGCGCATTCCTCTCCGACAAGGACGACCGAAAACGACTGCAGCGCGCTGTGAAAATGCTCACACCGCAGGATTGGCAGCTGATGGGCGAGGCAACCGACACCGAGGGCGCGATCACCAAGAAGGGCTACCTGGAACTCGATGAACTGGAGGACGAGCCCGCGCTGCGCACTCGCCGGCTCGACGGCGCGTGCATCTTCCTCAACCGTCCCGGCTTCGCGGGTGGCGTCGGCTGCGCGCTGCACACCATGGCTCTGCGCCGTGGCATCGAACCGCTGGAGGTGAAGCCGGACGTGTGCTGGCAGCTGCCGATCCGGCGTACCCAGGACTGGGTGGACCGGCCCGACGGCATACAGATCCTCCGCACCGTCATCACCGAGTACGACCGCCGCGGCTGGGGGCCGGGCGGTGCCGACCTGGACTGGTACTGCTCCGGGTCCCCGGACGCGCACGTCGGCAGCAAGCCGGTCTGGCAGTCCTACCGACCTGAGCTGATCGAGCTGCTCGGCGCGCCCGCCTACGAGGAGCTGGCCAGGCACTGCAAACGTCGGGAGGGCCTCGGCCTGATCGCCATCCACCCGGCGACCGTGCACGCCGACCGGATGCACGATTCCCCCGATCGGCCAGCCTGATCGTTTGCCGACCGCACGCCCGCTGGCCGATCCACTCGCTGTGCGATCTCGCAGCAGGTTCACCCGGTCGCCATGCGCACTTCACCCAGATCGGGTTTGATGTGCCGTTATGTCGAAGAAAGTTCTCACCATGGCGACCATCGCGATCGGCGCCGCCCTCACGCTGACCGGAGTAGCTCACGCGGAGCCGAACGGCGATCCCGCCAGGTTCGCCGATTTCACCGCGGAGTTCGTCGCGGCCACCGATCCGGCGGCGATCAACGCCAAGGACGCGGGCAAGCTCCTGATCGCGAGCCCGTACGGCACCTCGCACACGATCGCCTGCCGTGGCACCAACACCGCGGACATCTACGACTGCATGCAGGAAGACGATCTCGGCTGGATCACCCTGCAGAAGACCGAAACCCCCCTCGGGACTACCTGGATCTACTTCCCCTGATGCTGTTCCGCCTCTCCGGGCCTTCAGGCCGTACTAGTGGGGAGGTGCAGGATTTGCGTTCAGGTCCTGCGTTAGGTGCTCCTCCGCCTCTCCGGGCCTTCAGGCCGTACTAGTGGGGAGGTGCAGGATTTGCGTTCAGGTCCTGCGTTAGGTGCCACTCGTGTTCTGGGCGTACCCAGGAAGTTACCCATGTGCTCACGAAATCAGTTGTCCCGTTTCGTGAGCACATGGGGTCGCCGATGGGCATGAGAGCGGAACGGGCTTCGGCTTTGCGGTTTATGCTTCGAGTTTGTAGCCGAGGCCGCGGACGGTGACCAGGTGCTCCGGCTTCGCGGGGTCGGCTTCGATCTTGGAGCGTAGACGCTTGACGTGCACGTCCAACGTCTTGGTGTCACCGACGTAGTCGGCACCCCACACACGGTCGATCAGCTGACCTCGGGTGAGCACTCGTCCCGAGTTACGCAGCAGGTACTCGAGCAGGTCGAACTCCTTGAGCGGGAGCGTGACCGGTGTGCCGTTCACCAGCACGGTGTGGCGGTCGACATCCATCCGGACCGGGCCGGCCTCGAGCACACCGCTCTCGTTCGAGCCGTCCAGCTCGTCACCCGCGCCTCGGCGCAAAACCGCACGGATGCGCGCGATCAGCTCGCGCGCGGAATACGGTTTGGTGACATAGTCGTCGGCGCCGAGTTCCAGGCCGACCACCTTGTCGATCTCGCTGTCGCGCGCGGTGACCATGATCACCGGCACTCCGCTGCGGGTGCGCAGCTGCTTGCACACATCGGTGCCGCTCATGCCGGGCAGCATGAGGTCGAGCAACACGATATCCGCGCCGGACCGGTCGAACTCGGCGAGCGCGGACGGTCCGTCACCGACCACGGTGACCTCGAAGCCCTCCTTGCGCAGCAGGAACGCGAGCGGATCGGCCAGCGACTCCTCATCCTCGACGATCAACACACTCGTCATCTGCGTGCCTCCACACCATTCGGTCGGCCCGGCCCCAAGAGGCGGGGGCTTGTTTCTTTCGTGCTCACCACGGAGCCGTCGGGGTCTTCGTCCCCGCCTGCTTCGTGGTGAGCGGGTATGCGCAGGGTGAACGTCGATCCCGTGCCCAACTTGCTCCACAGGGTGATCTCACCGTTGTGGTTGGCGGCCACATGCTTGACGATAGCCAGACCGAGCCCGGTGCCTCCGGTGGCGCGAGAGCGTGCCTTGTCGGACCGGAAGAACCGTTCGAACACCCGCTCCTGGTCTTCCTTGGCGATGCCGATACCGCGGTCGGTGACGGCCATGGCGACGTGGTCGCCGCGCAGCGAGCGGCTGACCGACACATGCGAGCCCGCGGGCGAATAGGCGATCGCGTTCTCCACCAGGTTGGACAGCGCGGTGACCAGCAGGGTCTCGTCGCCGAGCACCTCGAGCCCGCTCGGACGGTCGGTGCTGACCGTGATGCCCGCGGCCTCGGCGGCGGTGCGCGAGCGGTCGACCGCGTGCATCACCACGGTATCCACGTCGACCACCTCGAGCTCGGGCAGCTTCTCCGCACCCTGCAGGCGCGAGAGCGCGATGAGTTCGGTCACCATCTTGCCGAGGCGGCGGGATTCACCGAGGACCCGCTGACCGAAGTGGCGCACGGCCTCCGGGTCTTCGGCCGATTCCAGCAGGGCCTCGGCGAGCAGACTCATGGCGCCGACCGGGGTCTTGAGCTCATGGCTGACGTTGGCGACGAAATCGCGGCGGGTGGCCTCCATGCGGGCCTGCTCGGAATCGTCGTCGGCGAACAGTACGGTGAAGGTGGTCTCTTCCCGGGACAGTTGCCTGGCGACGCCACGCACGGCGATACGGCCGCGGCCCGGCACTGGATTCTTGGCGGTGAGATCGAACTCGGCGGACTCGCCGGTGGCGAGCACTTTCTCCACCGCGGCCCACGCGCGCTCGTCGAGCAGGCGGTGGCGGACCAGGCCGAGCTCTTCGGCGCGTGGGTTCACCAGCACCACGTCCCGGTACTCGTCGACCACGGCGATGCCACTCTCGGAGGCAAGCACGATCAGGTCGAGGACCTGCGACATGGTGAGCCCGGAATCGGCCTGCCTTCGGGCGGCCTGCCTGGCATTCACGTACGGGATCAGCAGCCCGCCGACTGCCAGGCCGACGACAGCCGCGAGGACTGCCAGCAGGACGGCCTGGGGAACACTCACACTTGAATCGTACGGTCGCCGACCGCCCGACCAACTCCGGGTGTGCGATGTTTCTCGCAGGTCATAGCACCTTCCGACCCTGTTAGCCGCGTGTTTACGCCCCGTTCGATGTCACGTATCCACAGCGTATTCACCGGGCGGTCAATTTGTTTCGCCATCGTCGTCGGCCAGGACCTCCTGCACCGCCCACCCGTGGTTGTCCACCCGGTCGGCGTAGCGGCGACGCACCAGGGTGGCGCAGGACTTCACGCTGTGCGCCGCGCGCTCGTCATGCCGCGATCACCAGCCGGGATTGCCCCGCACCGGCACGTTTACGAAACTCGGCAGCTCCGGATCCAGCTGCACATGCTGCGGCCGAAGGCCGGTATCGATCAGCATCGGCAGGATCGGCAGGCCCTTGGGGAAGTTGCCCGCGTACACATCGACGCGCAGGCGGTGACCAGGCCGCAGAATCGCCTCCGTGGCGGGCAGCGCGATGTCCAGCGTCGTCACCTCGCCGGGGACGGTCGGCTGACGCCGGTCCAACGAGGTGAACGGGCGCGGGTCGGTGTAGTCGCCGTCGGCCGACTTGCTGCTGTTCGCGTCGTCGATCGCACGTAGCGAGGCCATGAGCTGCCCGGAGGACAG
The DNA here is from genome assembly GCF_052114905.1 of Nocardia sp. 2TAF39. NCBI lineage: Bacteria > Bacillati > Actinomycetota > Actinomycetes > Mycobacteriales > Nocardiaceae > Nocardia > Nocardia sp. 2TAF39. The sequence continues at coordinate 23,426 of NZ_JBFRFQ010000018.1, read as the reverse complement.
TACGCCCGATCGACCGTCCGGCGCGACGTCGTTCACGGTGACCACCCAGTATCCGTCGGCGGCGTCCTGAATAGTATTGAGCCGCACCGCGATCCGGCCCGAGATGGTAGTCGCCTCGGTGACCGGTGCGCTGGTGAAGGTCAGCCCGTTCAGTTCCTCGATACGGGAGTCCTTGGCACAACCATCGATGACCGAAAGCACGCCCGCGGTGGCCTGCGCCGCATCATTGGAGCACAGGCTGGTCAGGCCGGGCGCGATGGTCAGCCGTGCGGTGTCGCCGTTGGCGTCTCCGGTGAGCGAACCGTCGTAGCGGCTGTTCGCGGTACCACTGGGAGCGGCGGACAGATACATCCTGCGGTGCACCGTCTCCTGCGGACCTGCTCCGTCGGTGGGCGCGGCGAACGAGTCGGTGGTGATCCAGCCGCCGCCCTGCTGGCGCAGCGTGATCGGGCCGTACCGATCGATGCCGTTGTCGATGTCCTTGAGCCACTTGTCGAACCACGCACGCTGCAGCACGTCCAGCCGCGGTGGCAGGTCCGGCTTGCCGTACTCGGTCCCCGAGTTGAGGTGGTAGGTGTTGCCCATCAGCAGCTGCTTCTGACCCGCGGGCAGCGGAATCTGGTGGTAGATCTTGGATTCCGAGTAGGTGAACAGGTCGTGCCAGCCGCCGGTGACGAAGGTCGGCACCTGGATCGTGCTCGGATCGCCCAGCCAGTCTCGGCGCGGTGCGGAGTCGGCGGTCAGCAGTTCCTTGGCGCGCGGGTCGAGATCCTCGATGCGCGCGGTGGTGTAGACGTTGAGCAGAACGTCCATGAAGGTCAACGGATCACGGGCACGGTCGGCCAGCCACGTGGTATCGAACTGCCCGTTGACCACCGAGGCCAGGTCAGGAATCAGCTTGAGGCCGTTGACCGCGGTCAGCCACAGCGGGATGAAGTTGAAGCCGAAGCCGCCGCCGGGTGCGAGCACGTCGTTCACCAGGTCGCTGCCCGGCACGACCGGGAAGATGGCCTGCAGGGCGGGCGGGTGCTTCTCAGCGGCCTGCACCTGGTTGATCCCGGAGTAGGAGATGCCGTTCATGCCGATGCGGCCGTTGGACCACGGCTGCCGCGATGCCCAGTCGATCACCTCCACGGTGTCCCGCTGCTCGCGCTCTCGCAGCATGTCCCAGACCCCCTGGGAGAAGCCGGTGCCGCGCACGTCGACCACCACCTGGGTGTAGCCGCTCTTGATCAGCTGCCGGTCGACAGTGAAGTTGCGCAGCTCGCCGCCGCCGAACGCCTTGGTCAGGTCCGTGAGGCCGGACAACGGGGTGCCGCTCATATCGGTCTGACGGAAGAACTCGATCAGCGCGTCGGACAGGCCGGGAATCGACTGCGCGTGGTCGGCCAGGTTCGACACCAGCTTGGTGTAGGGCGTCAGGTTGACGACCGTCGGCGTCGGGGTGTCGATCGGGCGGCCGGAGACGTCCGCGGGGCGATACACATTGCCCTTCAGGATGGTGCCGTCACTCATCGTGATCGGGACATCCCAGGTGATGTGAATGTTCGGGTACTGCTGAGGCTCGTCCTGGGTGGCCGCCCATGCAGCGCCCGCTGCCCCGCCGTCGGGGCCGGTCGGCGTCGGCGCGGCGGCGGCACCGTTCACGAGAAAGGGGACGAGCACCGCGGCGGTAACCGCCACCACTGTGCCCCGCAACGCGTGCTTCATCGGACGTGATCCACCTCTCGGCTGCTCGAACGACGGAAGTGTACCTACTCACCGGTAAGGACAAGGGGTAACAGTAACCGACATAAGAATGTCTGTTCACATAAGCTGTGTTTTCGGCCGCGCGGGCGCGGCGTGTTCGCGGCCTACTTATGGCTCGCGTCCGAGCGACCGACGCTGGTGTCTTCGCCGGGGACGCGGCCGCCGCTCGGACCCGAGCCGGGCCGCGAACGAGGAATGCTCGGTCTCGCTGCGCTCCGAAGCGGGGATCGGGCCGATGTAGTTGCGTCAGGTTGAAACGTTCTCCTGCTGTCCACACCAGCCACTCCATCGCGGACCGCGCCGTCAATAGAATCTCGTCTCACCGCAGGAACCGTAGATGCCGCTACCGCCGACCGGCGCTCAGCCGCCGGGCGTGTCTCGCAACAGCCAGCCAGCCAGGGATGATCGCGCCTCAACTGGTCCGGTCGGGCTCGTCTCTGCGGCGGAAACGACAACGCGCTGCGACCGAGTCGGTCGCAGCGCGTTGTGAATGCGGACTGGATTTATTTGACGCCCTGGCCGGCGACGGCGGCGGCGCCTGCGGCAGCCGCTTCCGGGTCCAGGTATTCACGCGGGCGGACCGGACGCAGGCTCTCGTCCAGTTCGTAGCGCAGCGGGATGCCGGTGGGGATGTTCAGGCCGGCGATCTCGTCGTCGGAGATCCGGTCGAGGTGCTTGACCAGCGCACGCAGGGAGTTGCCGTGCGCGGCGACCAGGACGGTCCTGCCGGAAAGCAGGTCCTTGGCGATGGTCGACTCCCAGTACGGGACCATCCGGTTCACCACGTCGAGCAGGCACTCGGTCTTCGGGACGTCGATGCCCTCGTAACGCGGGTCGCCCTCCTGGCTGTACTCGTTGGCCGGGTCGATCGGCGGCGGCGGGGTGTCGTAACTGCGGCGCCACAGCATGAACTGCTCGTCGCCGTACTTTTCCCGGATCTGCGCCTTGTTCTTGCCTTGCAGCTCACCGTAGTGACGCTCGTTCAGCCGCCAGTCGCGGACCACCGGAATCCAGTGTCGGTCGGCGGCGTCCAGCGCGATGTTCGCGGTGGCGATCGCGCGGCGCAGCAGCGAGGTGTAGACGATGTCGGGCAGGATGCCGTGCTCGGCCAGCAGCTCCCCGGCGCGCTTGCCCTCGGCGATACCCTTGTCCGTCAGGTGCACGTCCACCCAGCCGGTGAACAGGTTCAGGGCATTCCATTCGCTTTCGCCGTGGCGCAGCAGCACGAGGGTGTACGTCATGCCGCCATCCTCCCATGCGCGTTCAGCCCGGTCGCATCGGTTCCCCGGCCGCTGCGTACGCTCGGCCTGATCCTCACCAGCGGTTCCCCGGCAGCCGCGGTCCGCGCGAGAGGATGATCGTGCTCTCCGCTCAGGCGTCCCACGGTGAACCCGTCTGGCACAGCGGGAGATTCAAACGGTGTCATCCGCCGTGGCGTCGCCTGCGGCGAGCACACCCGCACCGACGAGCGTCGCGCCGTGCGTGATTTGAGACGGCTCCACGCGCAGTTCCCGCAGATAGCCCAGCCGGGCGTGCTTGGCAAGCGCCGCACGCAGCGGATGCCACAGCGGCTCACCGGATTGCGCGAAACCGCCGCCGATCACCACCCGGTCGATGTCCAACAACGCGGCGGCGGAGGCGATCGCCTCGCCGAGTGCGGTGCCCGCCCGATGCAGCGCGGCGACGGCGATCTCGTCACCGGCGTGTGCGGCCTCGGCCAGCTGTACGCCGGTCGTGCCCGGCCAGCCCTGCTCGCGCGCCCAGCGCACCGAGGACATGCCACTGGCGACCGCCTCGACGCAGCCGACGCCACCGCAGCCGCAGGGCGTGTCCCAGCCCGGCACGATGATATGCCCGACGTGTCCAGCATTGCCGGTGCGCCCCAGTAGCACCTTGCCGTCGGCGATGAGTCCGCCGCCGATCCCCGACGACACGGTCATCGCAAGGGCATCGGGCACCCCGCGCAGCGCGCCGACCTGGTGTTCGGCCAGCGCGAGGCAGGCGCCGTCGATCGCGAACCGGATCACGGCGGAGGGAAACGACTCCCGCACGGCGGCGACGATCGGGAATCCGGCTTTCCACTCGGGAATGTTCAACGGCCGGGTGACGCCGGTCCGCACGTCCACCGGCCCCGCCGAGCCGATGCCGACGGCGGTGACCTGCTCCGCGCCCGCTACCTCGCGCAGCAAGCCGCGGCAGGCGTCCCACACGCCGTCGCGCGGCACGTCCACCCGCTGTACGTCACGGACCGCATGACCGGCGTACACCACACCGGCCGCGAACTTCGTCGCGCCGATATCCAGAGCAAGAACAGTCATCGCCATGCCACCTTCGGGATTCGAGCCGCCTGCGATTGTCACTCGCGCAGGCGTTCGGCGCTCCGGATCCGGCTCGGGCCGTCACGGCTTGTCCGCGGAGTCCACCAGATGTTCGAAGGCGCGCAGGTTGTTCAGCGGTTCGCCGCGCGAGACGCGCCACTTCCATTCCCTGCGAATGGATTCCGCGAAGCCGAGTTCCAGCAGCGTGTTGAAGTCGGCGTCGACGGCCTCGAGGATCTGGCCGAACACCCGGTCGAGCTCGTCGGAGGTGACGGCGTGCGTGGCAAGTCGGCCGACGAGATAGATATCGCCGACCCGGTCCAGGGTGTAGGCGACGGCATACAGCCTGCGATTGCGGCGCAGCAGGAATTTGTAGACGCCTTCGAAATTCTCGTCCGGCTTGCGGCAGACGAACGACTCGATGCGGACCCCGTGCTTGCCGACCGTGAGCAGCACCGTCGTCGCGAGTTTGCGCTCACCGGGCAGGGTGACGACGAAGGTCTCCGCACCGGGCCGGGTGTATTCGATTTCCTTGTCGCGCAACGTTTCGTCGATGACTTGCGCGGTGGCCTGCACCTCGTTCACCGGCGTACTCCCGTCCGGCGCCGCCACAGCGCCCGCGATCTGGCCTGGCTACTCTCGCCGATGAGGGCGGCCATCCGTTCTCCGCTGAGGCCAGCCCGTTCGCCGGGCAGGCGATCTTGCCCGGCGTCCCGCAGAACACTGTGCGCGAGGCCGCCGCTGAGAACGGCGCGATCGTCGCGGAGCCCGGACAGTGCCGCGGAATAGCTGGCGAGCAGCCCGTCGGCGGTGTGTGCCCAGGAGAAGTTCGCGGCGTGCTCGACGGCGCGCGCGCTCATCCGGTGCAGCCGATCGGGGTCGTCGAGCAGGTAACCGAGGGCGTTCGCCCAGTCCGGTGTGCGATGTCCGGGGACGAGCAGCCCGGATTCCTCGTGCCGCACGGCGGTGCCGAGGCCCCCGACGTCGGCTGCGAGCACTGGGGTACCACTGGCCTGCGCCTCGATCGCGACCAAGCCGAAGGATTCGTTGTAGCTGGGGACCGCGACCAGGTCGGCGGCACGGTAGACCAGTACCAGCCGGTCCGGCGGCTGCGGCGGCAGGAAGGTGACGCGTTCGGCAATGCCCAGGTCGGCGGCCAGCTCGATCAGCGCGTCGGGCCGCTCGAGCCCGGTGCCGGACGGTCCGCCGACGATGAGCACACGCAGCTTGCGTTCTTGTTCGGCGCGCAGCACCTCGGCGGCGGCGCGCACCAGCACGTCGGGAGCCTTCAGCGGTTGGATCCGGCCGACGAACGCGACGATCTGCTCGTCGACGGCCAGCCCTAGCGCCGCACGGGCGGCGGCCTTGTCACCCGGACGGTAACGCGTCAGGTCCGCGCCGGGCGGCACGATGTCGATCCGGTCGGCGGCGGCGCCGTAGAGCTCGATCAGCTGCCGAGCTTCCTCGGCGGTGTTGGCGACCAGACGATCGGCCTCCGCGATCACCTGCTTCTCGCCGATCTCGCGGGTCGCGGGTTCCGGACAGTCACCCTCGGCGAGCGCGGCGTTCTTGACCGCTGCCAGTGTGTGCGCGGTGTGCACCAGCGGCACCCGCCAGCGGTCCCTGGCCAGCCAGCCGACCTGGCCGGACAACCAGTAGTGCGAGTGCACGAGGTCGTAGTACCCGGGCAGCTGCCCGGCCTCCTGACGCAGCACCTCCGCGGTGAACGGGCACAGCTGGGTGGCCAGGTCGTGTTTGTCCAGCCCCTCGAACGGGCCTGCCACCACATTGCGCACGAGCACACCGGGGGCCGCCTCTTGGACGGGCGGGACATTCGAGGTGGTGGCGCGGGTGAAGATCTCGACCTCGGTGCCGCGTCGGGCCAGCTGAAGGGCGGTTTGCAGCACGTAGACGTTCATGCCGCCCGCGTCGCCGGTCCCCGGCTGGGCGAGTGGTGAGGTGTGCACCGATAGCACGGCGATACGGTTCGGCCGTAGGTCCAGGCGCTGACTCACACTGTCCATAGTGCACGTTGGATTGCCGGACTCAGAGGCCCGGACCGCACCGAGTGAGAGCTATCACAGAGGTTCGGTCCACCGGATCACAAACTCTCAGCAAATTCGCTCACCTCGGCAACGAACCGGAAGCGGTCCTCGATGAACAGCCCGTGCTGCGCGCCTTCCCAGAACGACGCGCGCGCGTCCGGGACCGCCTCGGCGATGTAGCGGCCGTTCTCGATCGGGACGACCGGGTCCGCGGTGCCGTGCAGGACCAGCACCGGAATATCCAAGGTGCGGAGCGTTTCGGTGTTGTCGACAGTCCGATAGAACAGGGCCTTGCGCACCGCGGGCGGGGTGGCAAGGCTGGCGCCGAACAGTCGCTGCGCGTCGACGCCCTTGTCTGCGCCCGGCCCGGTGTTCGCATTGCCGAAGGCCCCGAACGCGCGCACCGCGCGGCCCGCGCTCTCCTCGAAGACGCCGGGAATCGCCTGCTGCATTGCGCTGCCGGTCGCCGCGCCGGGCACATCGGGACCAATATTCGCCATCGAGCCGGAGTAGACGATGCCCGCGACGGCCCCGGTGCCATAGGCGGTCAGGTAGTCCGACAGCACGATGCCGCCGTAGGACCAGCCGAGCAACACGGCTCCCGACTCGATCCCCTCGGCCGCCAGCACCGCCGCGACGTCTCCAGCCCAGTTCTTCGGATCGTCATATCCCGCAGCGGGCACGTCGGAGTAGCCGTGGCCGCGCAGGTCGACGGCAATCACCCGGAACCGTGCGGCGAGGTCGTCGGCGGCGGAGCCCCAGCAGCGCAGATTCGCCGACCAGCCGTGCAACAGCACAAGCGGCCTGGCGTCTACTGGGCCGCTCACCCGGTAGACGATGCTCGTTCCGTCCGCACTGAGCGCATCCCGAATAGCCATGGCACTCAGGCTAGCGGTGATCCCGGCGACGGCGTCGAGCCCGGCAAACATCCTGCATCTAGGATCGGGGTCATGAGTACTCGCACCGCCGTCGTCACCGGGGCCAGCTCGGGTATCGGCGAGGCCACCGCCCGGGAGCTGGCCGAACAGGGCTACCACGTCTACGTCGGCGCGCGCAGGCTCGACCGCCTACAGCGCCTCGCCGACGAAATCGGTGGCACCGCACTGGAACTCGACGTCACCGCGGACGAGTCGGTGCGGGCGTTCACCGAGGCGGTCGAGCGCGCCGACGTGCTGGTCAACAATGCGGGCGGCGCCAAGGGCCTCGCCACGGTCGCCGAGGCCGACCTGGACGACTGGCGCTGGATGTGGGAGACCAACGTGCTCGGCACGCTGCGCGTCACGAAAGCCCTGCTGCCCAAGCTGATCGCCTCCGGCGACGGGCTGATCGTCACCGTCACGTCGGTGGCCGCGTTCACCGCCTACGACAACGGCTCCGGCTACACCTCCGCCAAGCACGCCCAAGCCGTGCTGCACCGCACGCTGCGCGGCGAGCTGCTCGGCCAGCCGGTGCGTCTGACCGAAATCGCCCCCGGCGCAGTGGAAACCGAGTTCTCGCTGGTCCGATTCGGTGGCGACGGCGAGCGCGCGGCGAAGGTGTATGAGGGTATCGACCCGTTGGTCGCGCAGGACATCGCGGAGGTTATCGGCTTCGTCGCGTCGCGGCCTCCGCACGTCAATCTGGACCAGATCATCATCAAGCCGCGCGACCAAGCGGGCCCGGGCCGATTCGCTCGCCGCAACTAGCCCGAGAGTTATGGCTGAAGCGAATTGCCCAGTATTGGCGCGGCGTTCGACCGCCAGTTGCTGAGGCTTCGCTGATCGGCGCCACCCGTTAGCATCCGAGGCGTGCCAAGCGAAGTACATCGGATGGGAGCTGTTCGGCTTATGTTCAAGGGATTCAAAGAGTTCCTGATGCGTGGGAACGTCATCGATCTCTCGGTCGCTGTCGTCATGGGCACCGCGTTCACCTCAATCGTCACCTCGGTGACGAAAGGGATCGTCAATCCTCTGCTCGCGGTGTTCGGTAGCACGAACGAACTCGGCCTCGGCGTTCAGCTGATTGCCGACAAACCGGCCACCTTCATTGCCATCGGCCCGATCATCACGGCGGCCATCGACTTCGTCATGGTCGCCGCCGTGCTGTATTTCGTGCTGATCCTGCCGATGAAGACGATCAAGAACCGCTTCGGCACCACCAAGGCGGCCGAGCCGACCGAGACCGAGCTGTTGATCGAGATCCGCGACCTGCTCGCCGAGCGCCACGAAGTGGTGCGCGCCGAACGCGCGGCCGACCGCCGGATCGAAGAGGACAACTCGAAAGTCCGCTAGCACGTCAGCCGAGTTCACCGGCAGGGTGGATGGTCGGTGCTGGTCGACGCCCCAGCACCCCGCACCCGGTCGGACCGTCAGCGGCCGCCCGCCGGCTGGGGCGGCACCGGAGTCGCCGACACGACGGCCGACGGCTGGCCCAGTAGGGCCGACATGCTCTTCCAGGTGTTCCAGTCGATGGTCCAGTCGTAGAGGTCGCCGTCGGCGGCCGAAAGCGGGATCGACGTACCGGTCACCTCCACCGGATCGCCGTAGAGCGCCGTCGGGAAAAAGGCCTGGGCATCACCGGGCGACAGATTGATACAGCCGTTGGTGACGTTCGCCGAACCCTGCGCCGACAGCGATTCCGGGTTGGCGTGAATGAACTCGCCGTTGTTGGAAATGCGAACGGCCCAGCGTTCGCGCACGTTGGTGTAAAACGGCGGATTCGACATCATGAAGTCTTCGTATTTCTCGGTGACCACGTGAACGCCGGACCTGGTGACATTGCGCGGCTCGTTACCCTCGCCGTAGCTGACCGCGAAATCCAACACCGTCTGTCCGTCGCGGACCACCTGCATGCGATGACTAGGGGCATTCGCCTTCACGATCTGGCTGCGCCCGATGCGGAAGTCCGAGGTCAGATCCGAGTACCCGTAATTGCCGTTGCCCAGGTCGAGCCCGTAGAGCTTCGCCGAGACATGCACCGTGGTGCCCGGCACCCAATAGTTCTTCGGACGCCAGTGCAGCCGCGAGCCGTTGTCGTCCGGGAACCAGGCCCACGCGCCCTCGGTAGGCGGATCGGTGGTGATGGTCAGTGCCTTTTCCACGGCAGCCTTGTTCTGCACCGACGTCTTGAACTGCAGGATGATCGGCGCCGCGATGCCGACGTCTTGGTTGTCGCCGATGTTGACAGTCGCGGGAACCGTGTTCTTCGGCGCGAGCGTACGGAACGAGCCATCGATCGGGATCGGCTTGCCATCGGTCCCGACAGCGGTACCCGACCAGGTGTAGGTGGCGTCGTAACCGAGCGGCTCGGTGACCGCGTAGCTGCGCCGGTCCGCCGCGAGTTGGCCACTGACCTGCTTGCCCGCGGCGTTGGTCAGCGCGATCTGGTCGATCGTGCCGTCACTGACCGTCACCGAGACCGGCGCGGTCGGGTTGACGTTCTCGGTGTCGTCGGCGGGGGACAACGTCGTCTTGGCGATCGGACCGGCGCCGCGGGCCGACTCGCCGCCGCGGTCGGTCGCGCATCCGGCTACCAAGGCGACAACCACGAGCAGCACGACCGATACCGCGGCAACCGGTCGGAGAATCATGGAACGGTTGCTCACTTCTTCGAATCTACGCGTGGCGCACGGCCGGACCGGCTACCGAAGTATGTGGCGTCGGTTGCACCCGGGGCTACAGCGTGACGCCGACCGTGACCGGTTCCGGCTCCAGTTGGATGCCGAACCGCTCGACGACACCGTCGCGCACGGTCCTGGCCAGCGCCACCAGATCGGCGGCACTGGCGCCGCCGCGATTGGTCAGTGCCAGCGTGTGTTTTGTCGACAGCCGAGCGGGTGCCTCGGCACCGGGGAAGCCCTTCGCGAAACCCGCCCGCTCGATCAGCCAGCCCGCGGAGAACTTGACCCCGTTCTGCGCCGGGTAAGTCGGCACTGTGACGTCACCCACATGGGCGGCGATCGCGGCCCGCACCTGCGCCACCCGGTCCGCGGCGACCACCGGGTTGGTGAAGAACGAGCCCGCACTCCAGGTGTCGTGGTCGACGGGGTCGAGCACCATGCCCTTGCCCCCGCGCAGTCGCAGCACCGCGTCCCGCACCTGCGCCGCAGGCCTGGACTCGCCGTCGGCGGCGGCGAGGGTGGTGGCGAGTTCGCCGTAACGCAGCGGCACGCTCGATCCGTCGGCGCGCAGCGCGAAATCGACCGCGAGCACCACGGCATTGTCGCGGTGCTTCAGCACGCTGGTGCGGTAGCCGAACCCGAGCTCTTCCGGAGCCACCCAGCGGATCTCGCCGCTGGCCCGGTCCAGCAGGCGCACCCGGCGCAGCAGATGCGCGACCTCCGCCCCGTAGGCGCCCACGTTCTGCACCGGCGTCGCGCCCGCCGAACCGGGGATGCCGGACAGACACTCCAGTCCGCCGAATCCCGCGGCGACCGTCGCGCGCACCACCTCGTCCCAGTTCGCACCCGCCTCGGCGATCACACCGTCGGCGCCGATCTCGACCCTGGCCGTCACCACCCGGACCACCACACCGTCGAAGCCGTCGTCACCGATGAGGAGATTGGAACCACCGGCGAGCAGCAGCACGGGGACACCCGCCGCGTCGAGCGCGCGCACCGTCGCGATCAGCGCTTCGGTCGTCGCGCATTCGGCAATGGTCGCGGGCCCGCCCACCCGCAGCGTGGTCAGCTCCGCGAGCCGCACCGAGGCGCGCAGCCGCGCACCGGTATCGGCGAGGACATCCGACAGCACCGCCCGTGAAGTTCGCACAGCCAGACGGTAGCGTGTCCGACCATGGCTACACCGCTCGCGTACACGGCCCGCTACTCACATTCCCTCGCCGCCGTGCGCGCGGCCATCGCGAACGATCAGTACTGGAAGGACCGCGTCGCGGAGGTCGGCGGACCCAACGCCCGGCTGGAGTCGGTCACGGTCAGCGGTGACCAGGTACGCGCCGAACTGGTGCAGGCCATCGCCGCCGAGCTGCTGCCTGCCGCGATCACCGCGGTGCGCCCCGGCGACCTGATCATTCCGCGCATCGAGCACTGGACCGGCGACTCGGCCACCTTCGAGGCCCGCGTGGAGGGCGCGCCCGCCGAGGTGCGCGGCACCATCACGCTGGCCGCCGACGGCTCCGGCGCCACCGCCACAACCAAGGGCACCATCGAGGTGAAGATCCCGCTGTTCGGCGGAAAGATCGAGAACGCGATCGCCGAGCACCTCACCGAGCTGTTGAAGAACGAGGAAGAGTTCACCGACAACTGGCTCGCGTCGCACTGATTCGCCGGCGAACGAGCCTGCCCGGCGGTGGGCTCGTCCGCCGTTTCCGCGGCCTGGCTGCCCGACCAGGTGGCGCCGCACCCGTGCGTAAAGGCATCCGCGACCGCACCCAGTAACGTGTGAGCCCATGGCACGCCGACTGGACTATTCAGCCCGCTACCCGCTGCACACCACAAAAGAGCTGTACGCGGCGCTGTCGAACCGCGACTACTGGGACGCGCGGATGATAGAGATGCGGAAGTACTCGCCCGGCAACGAGGTCGCCGGGCTGGAGGCCGGCGACGGCGGCATCGAGCTCGAACTCCATCACATCCTGCCCCGCGACATGCTGCCGGAGATCGCGCAGACGGTCATGCGCAAGGACATGGTGATCACCCGCAAGGAGAACTACGGTCCGTACGGACCGGACGAGATCACCGGCAAGTACTCGGCGTCCATTCCGGCCGGGCCGGGCAGCCTCAGCGGCACGATCCGTCTTTTCCCCACCGAAACCGGCTGCACCATGCGTTTCTCCTCGGAGGCGAAGGTGTTCATCCCGATGGTCGGTCCGCGTTTGGAGCAGCTGATCCTGGTCAACCTGGTCGACCTGTTCCGCGCCGAGGCCGAGTTCACCGTTCAGTGGCTGGAAGAACGTCACCCCACCAGCTGACCAAACCGGTCGGCACCATCACCCGCGGCACTACCGGCGTCAACCGACTGCGCCGCAGCGACCGCTGGCTGATCCACGACGAACTGGTCACCACCCGGCTTCGCGACACGGCAGATCCGCTGGTGGTCGACCTCGGTTACGGTGCGAGCCCGTGGACCACGTTCGAGCTGGCTGCGCGGCTGCAGAGGGTCCGCACCGACGTGCGGGTGGTCGGGCTGGAGATCGACCCGCAGCGGGTGGTTCCCAGCCGCGACGGCGTCGCCTTCGCGCGTGGCGGATTCGAATTGGCCGGTCTGCGGCCGGTTTTGGTGCGCGCGTTCAACGTGCTGCGGCAATATCCGGAAGCGGCCGTTCCGGACGCCTGGTCGACCATCCGTTCTGGACTGGCACCGGATGGCCTGCTGGTCGACGGCACCTGCGACGAACTCGGTCGCCGCTGCGCGTGGGTCCTGCTGGACCGCGCAGGCCCGCGTTCGCTGACGCTGGCCTGGGACCCGTTCACGGTCGAGCGGCCCTCTGACATCGCCGAACGTCTTCCGAAGGTGTTGATCCACCGCAACATCCCTGGCGAGCCGGTGCACGCCCTGCTGGCCGCCGCGGACCGCGCGTGGGCCCGGGCCGCTCCGCTGGCGCCCTTCGGTCCGCGGGTCCGCTGGCGCACGGCCGCGGAGTTCCTGCGCGAGGAGGGTTTGCCGGTCCGCCGCTACCGCCGCCGCCTACGCGACAACGTGCTCTCGGTGCCGTGGTGGGCCGTGGAACCAACCGTCACCTGCTGACCCGTCAGACCTTCACGCCACCGCGAGCGCCCGATACACCCTCGTCGCCGCGCGCGGCGGCAATCGCGTCCCGGCCTCCCGGATCTCCTCGCCGGCACAACGGTGGATGGCGACCGCGTCGGCGACCACCTCGTCCAGCGCGGCCTGCGCGATATCGGCTTCGGCCAGGTCGAGCACCGTGCGCACGGGGGTTGTCACCAGGAACGGCCCCGCCGATTCCACGTCGGCGCCGATCAGCGAGCGGCGCAGGACCACTAGCCGGGGCGAGACGGGCGGGCGGCCCGCTCGCACCGACAGGTGCAGGAACCTCGGGCGCAGGCGTCCGAGACCATGCAGTTCCGCCGCACTCTGATGGGAGGCGGCCGCGGCCCCGTCGAACCAGGCCGTCCACATCGCGTATTCGTCGAGCGGGCCGTCGGGCCATCCGGCCAGACGCAGCAGACCTACCCCGGCCCTGGTCACCGACCCCTCGCCGAGCCCAGCCCGTACCCACGCCGCGCACCCGGTGCGCAGCACCTGCCTGGTGGTGAAGAAACCGGCGTGCCGACCCGCCCATCGCCGCAGAACCCGCCATCCCTGCTCCGCGGATTCGATCGTGCGGGCCGCCACATCGCCAGCCATGCGCACCAGGCTACGCCCGATACGTGTGTCACATGTCACATTCGAACACCTCAACGCGCCCACAGAGGCGGCACAGAAAGGTCGTGAAGAATCGGGGCCATGACGAACTCTCCGTCCAAAATGACGATCAACCGGCGGGCCCTGCTGATCGCGCTGATCGTGGTAGCGACTCTGCTCGCCACGGTGCTGGTCGGCGGCGAGGTATACGCCAGGCACATGGTCTCGCGATGCATCAGCTCGCAATTCGAGAAGGAGTTGGGGTCGAAGATCGACGTGCGCTTCGGTCCCAAGCCGATGCTGATCACCTGGATCGACGGCAAGGTGCCCTCGGTGCGGGTGAACAGCGCCGACACCAAATTCGGCCCCGCCGTCGGGATGGTGGTCCACGCCGTCTTCCGCGACGTCGATGTATCCCATGGCGGCGGCGTGATCAACAGTTCCTCCGCCGATGTCACCTGGAGCAACGAGGGCATCCAGGAGACGCTCGGCGGCTTGGTCAGTGGCGTGAGTTCCTCGGCGAGCACGGGCCTGATCAGCCTGAAGGTGCTCGGCGGACTAGCCGAACTCCAGGTGAAGCCGCAGATCCAGAACGGGGTGGTGCAGGTGGAGACGATGTCGGCAGAGCTGCTCGGTGTGGGTCTGCCCGCCGATCTGGTTCAGGGCATCGTCGAGGTGTTCACCCAGAGCCTGCAGAGCTACCCGCTCGGCCTGCAACCGACCGAGGTAAAGGTCACCGACACCGGTATCGCCGTCAAGCTCGCGGGCGGGCGTACCGAGCTGCCGGCTGCCGACAACACCAGCTCCAACGTGCGGTGCTGAACCCACTCCTGCAAACCCATCGCGCGTCCGAGCGGTGCACATGGCTGCGGCGGACCGACCGCGGGTAGCCCCTCCCTGGGTTGTGCCGCTCGGTGACCAGGACGCCGCTCAGGCGCGTTCGACGGTGATGGTCATGCCTGCTGCGCGGAGCCGATCGGTGAGTGCGTCACCCATCGCGGCGGCCGGGGTGAGGATGCCTGCGAGGGCGGGTTGGTTGTCGGTGTCGAATGCCAGGCACAGACCGCTCTCGCCGAGCAGCACAGCGGTGGCCTGGTATCCCGGGTCGCCACTGCCGGAGAAGGTCGCCACGTACTTGGCACCCGAGGTGGTGTGCGCGAACGTCTTCATGCTGAACCAGCCGCTGTGGCGTTTCTCTTCGCTCGGGCCGGTGCCCGGCTTGGGCAGCACCCGGTCGAGCAGCTTGCGGCCCGCGGAGGCCCGCGAGAGCAGTGCGCCTGCTGTCAGCGTCGCCACAATGCCGCCCGCCACGCCCGCCGCCACCAACGGCGCCACCCGTGACTTCCCCGCGCTCATCACCTCGCGGTAGCGGAAGTTCTTGCCGTATACCCACCCGAGCAGCCCGTTGGTGCGGCGCACGATCTTGGTGTTGTGCGCGGCCATGACGAAGGTGCTCACCCAGCCGTCGAGGCTCGGGTCGATGGCATTCGCCCGCGAGAGCGCCTGATCGGACTGGCGGCCCACATCCGGATCCATCGACTTGTCCGGGCTCAGTGCATACGGGTGTGACAGCACCGAACCCTTGGCCGGGTCGGCCGCGATGGCCTCCATCATGGCCCGACCGGAATCAATGGTGCCGCCGCTGACCCCGCCCTTGAGCGAGGCCACCAGCGTGGTGTCGGTGAGCTCGCCGGTGTTGTCCTCGATGGAGCGTCGGTAGAGCTGGTAGACGCTGAGGTCGGACGGAACTGAATCGTAGCCACAGGAATTCACGATCTTCGCGCCGGTCTCGACGGCCTGCTCGTGATAGCCGTCGATGGCGTCGCGGATGAACAGCGGCTCACCGGTGAGGTCGGCGTAATGGGTTCCGGCCTTGGCGCATGCCGCCACCAGCGGAATCCCGTAGCGCAGGTACGGGCCGACGGTGGTGACGACGACCTTGGTGCGTGCGGCCAGCTCGTCCAGCGCGGTTCGGTCCGTCGAGTCGGCCACCACCAGACCCCAGTCGGCGGCCTTCGGGCCGAGTTCGGCGCGGACCGCGGTGAGCTTGTCCAGCGACCGGCCCGCCAGCGCGATGCGCGCGGATTCCGGCGCGGCGCCGGTGAGGTACTCGGCGGTGAGCGCGCCGACGAAACCGGTCGCGCCGAACAGGACGAGGTCGAATTCCCGAGTGTCTGCCATGGTCTTCCGTTCTGCGGTCGTGTCGCCTGGCGGCGACTACTTGGTGGTCTTCTTCCGCGCCCGCGGCCGTTTCGGCGCGACGGGCGGACGGTCGGCCAGCCAGGCGTGGTGCGCCACGCCGAGCTCGGTGACCGGCGGCTCGTCGTAGAGCCATTCCCTGGAGATGCGATGCCAGTTCGCGGTGCACCCGAGCTGACCGAGCATGCCGAAGGTCAGGAAGTCGGCACGGCGGGAGAACAAATGCTCCGGCGGCAGGTTCTGCTGTTTCATACCGGCGAACTCGCTGGCCCTCGGGTCCACCGCGAGCAGGAACGCGCCGCTGGCCAGCTCCGGCGTGATCGTCAGCTCCTCGTCGATCAGACACCACTCCGAGGCGGCGAGCACATACTCCAGGCATTCCTCGGCGCCGATCTCTTGCGGAGAACCGATCACGCCACGCTCGATCATCAACCGCCGTAGGTCTTCGGCGCGGTCCTCGGCCGCGGCGCGCAGGCAGATCAGCTCGAACCGCACGTGCTCGGGATCCATGCGGTTGAACAACCCGAAATCCAGGAAGCCGACCCGGCCGTCGGCGGCGAGCAGGACGTTGCCCGGGTGCGGGTCGCCGCAGAACTCGTTGAACGTGAACAGCGAACCGACGTAGAACCGGTAGATGATCTCGCCGATCCGATTGCGTTCGGCGGCGGGCAGCTGTCGGATCTCCTCGAAGCCCTTGCCCTCCACATACTCGGTAACCAGTACCCGAGTGGTGCTGAGTTCCGTCAGCGAGCGCGGCACCACGATGAAAGGATGCCCGGCGTAGAGCTCGGCGATCTGCAGCTGGGTGGCGGCCTCGGCTCGGTAGTCGAGCTCACTCTCCATGTTCAGCCGTAGTTCCTCCAGCACGGCCGGCGTCACCCACGGCATCGCGGACTGCAACACACGTCGGAACATAGCGAGGTTCTTCAGATCCGCGCGCACCGCGACGTCGATGCCCGGGTACTGCACCTTCACCGCGACTTGTCTGCCGTCGTGCAGCCGCGCCCGATACACTTGACCGATCGAGGCGGCGGCGACCGGTTCGGATTCGAACTCGGTGAACACCGCCTCCAGCGGCCGGCCGAAGTCGTCCTCGATCACCTGGCGCATCGCTTCGAATGAGACCGACGGTGCCGCATTGCGCAGCACGGCCAGCCGCTTCTGGAACCGCTCCCGATGATCCTCGGGAACCAGATCGAGATCGAGCACCGACATCATCTGCCCGAGCTTCATCGCCACACCCTTCATGGTGCCCAGCACCATGACTACCTGCTCGGTGGTGCGAATCATGGATTCCTCGGCCATTTTCGCCCGGACGGCCTCGGACCTGCCCCGCATGGTCAGCCGCGCGCGTTGCGTGCGAAGCACCGAACCAGCTGCGACCGCACCCAGCTTGGTACCACGAGCAAGCCGAGAGGTCGGTACGTGCTTCGCCATCGAGGTACCTCCGTTGGTGCTGCGGTCTGAGCGACGGACGCGCAGGCGGCAGCGTGCGTAACCACGCAGCGCCCCGCGCGGACCGCCATCGGATACTGCTCTGAGCGACGGACGCGCAGGCGGCAGCGTGCGTAACCACGCAGCGCCCCGCGCAGACCGCTATCGGATACTGCGCGGGCGGTGACGCAGCGCACTCGGCGCACCGCTCGGGGTTCAGACTAGCCAACGTTTCAGCAAAGTCGAACGCACCTGTGAACTTCAGCAAGCAGCCCAGCTAGCACCTGGGCGAACAGCCCAGAGGGGGTGATCAGGTCCCTGTGGTCGAATCCGAGGTCGGCAGCACGTGTGGCTGCGCGTTGAATACCGCGGGCGAACCACCCGCGCGAGCCATGCCCTCGATGGCGCTCCAGGCCAGCATGGTCAGGTAGTCGATCACATCCTCGCGAGCCAGCGACTTGTTCGTCGTCCACCAATGCGTCGCCAGTTGGATGCCGCCGACCAGCACGTACGACGCCAGCGCCGCGCCCTCCGTCCCGATGCCACGTTCCCGCGCGCGATCGGTGATGACCGTGCACACCACCTCGGCGAACAACTTCTCGAACTCCGCGAGCGAGGACTGGTCGGCCGAACCGTTGCCCATGATGAAGCGGTAGACCTCGGGATCCTCGTCGACGGTGCCGACATACTCGGCCAATGCCGAGCGGACCAGCTGGTACTCGTCGGCTTCCAGGCTGATCGCGCCGTACACCTTCGGCATCAGCGTGGTCTCGATGAACCGCTGCATGGTCGCGTGGACCAGGTCGTTCTTGTCGGAGAAGTAGCGATAGAGCACGGTCTTGGAGACGCCGATCTCGCCGGCGATCTCGTCCATACCCGCGTTGCTGCCGCGGGCGCGGACCGCGGCGAGCGTGCCGTCGACGAGTTCCTCGCGACGATCGATCTTGTGCTGCCGCCACCGGCGCTTGCGGCCGTCCATCCGGCCGCCGCGCACCGCCGACGGTAGCTCGGCGTGGTCGCCGATGTCGACAAGGTCTTCGGTGGACAGCGTGGGCTCCCTCGTTCGCAACTGGTCCGGCCAGCTACCAGCTTAGGTCCCGGAAACCGGTGATATACGCGTTTGGAGCCGGATGCGGCAGGAACCACACGTTCGGTGCGGCGATCCGAACTCGCCGCGCGATATTTGCGCGCGAACTCGCCGCCCATGCGGCGCAGCAGAATGGAAGCATGCAGAAAGCTCCCGGCGACACTGCGGTTCTGGACACCCCCGCCGCGCCTGCCGCCGCACCCCTCGGCCTCGCCACCGTGCTCGACGAGGCGGCCAAACGTCGCGACCTGTGGCGGATGAAGGCACTCGCCACCGGCATGCTCGCGCTGGCAACGGCGATCTACCTGTTCTGCCGGTGGATGGAGTCGCGTGGCGCGGGCGGTGACTGGGTCGGCTACCTGCGGGCCGCCTCGGAGGCAGGCATGGTCGGCGCGCTGGCGGACTGGTTCGCGGTGACCGCGCTGTTCCGGCATCCGCTCGGCCTGCCCATTCCGCACACCGCGATTATCCGGAAGAAGAAAGACCAGCTCGGTGCCAGCCTCGGTACCTTCGTCGGCACGAACTTCCTGGCGCCGGAGGTGGTTTCGGCCAAGGTGAACTCCGCGCGGGTTTCCTGGCGGGTCGGGCGCTGGATGGCCGATCCCGGCCACGCCGCCCGGGTGGCGCAGGAGAGTTCCACGATTCTGCGCGCGGTGGTCGGGGTGTTGCGCGACGAGGACGTGGAGCAGGTCATCGACAACACCATCGTCAAGCGGATCGCCGAACCGCTGTGGGGTCCGCCGATCGGCCGGGTGCTCGCCGAGCTGCTCGCCGACAACCGCCAGCTGCCGCTGCTGGATATGCTTGCCGAGCGCGCGCACCAGTGGGCGCTCGGCTCGCAGGAGACTATCGACCGGATCGTTTTGCGGGACGCGCCGCAATGGGCACCGAAGTTCGTCAACATCCTGCTTTCCGAACGGATCTACCGGGAACTGGTCGAGTTCACCTGGAAGATCCGCGCCAACCCGGAGCATGAGGTGCGCCTCGCGGCGAATCGGTTCCTCGAGGAGTTCGCCGACGACCTGCAACACGACGACGCCATGATCAAGAAGGCGGAGCGGATCAAGGCACAGATCATGGGCCGCGAGGAAATCACGGGGATGGCCCAGGCCACGTGGCGTGCGGCCAAGCGCCTCATCCTGGAGTCGGCCGACGATCCGAACAGCACGCTGCGGCGCAAGGTCGCCGAGAACGTCCAACAGCTCGGCGAGCGGCTGCGCGACGATGCCGATATGCGCGCGAAGGTGGACGGCTGGATAGACCGCGGCGCTCGCTACTTGGTGGAAAACTATGCGGGTGAAATCAGCACCCTGGTCACCGACACGGTTGCCAGGTGGGATGCCGAGGAAGCGAGCAAGAAGATCGAATTGCAGGTCGGTAGGGATCTGCAATTCATCCGAATCAACGGCACCGTGGTCGGTTCGCTTGCCGGACTGGTGATCTACACAATTTCCCATCTGATGTTCGGCGGCTGACCCAGTAGCGGCCGGACGTTTGCCGTAGCAGTGCTAACAGAGTGCTTGCAATAGCAAGCACTCTGTTCTAGAATCGAACCCGTACAACCGCCAGAAGGTGAGTGATGGCAGACCAGCCCGAGGTTTCCGCCGAGTACACCGGTAGTTCGGACGAGCGATCGTCCGGCGCCGGAGAACGAGGGGGTCGCGTGGCCAGCGCGGCGCACGACATCGGAGGCTTCATCAGGGCGCAGCGAGAAGCCGCGCAAGTTTCACTGCGCCAACTCGCGCAGCTGGCGGGGGTGAGCAATCCGTACCTCAGTCAGATCGAGCGCGGATTGCGCAATCCGTCCGCCGAAGTACTTACGCAGATCGCCAAGGCGCTGCGGGTGTCCTCGGAGGTCTTGTACGTACGGGCTGGCTATCTCGAGCAGCGGCCGCACAGTCCGGTCCGGGATGCCCTGCTTGCCGACACGTCGATCAGTGAGCGGCAGAAGCAGGTGCTGCTGGAAATCTATGAATCGTTTCGCCGGGAAAACGGAGGAAACGAGGCAAGGGGGGATGAATGGGACAGCAACGTTCCGCTCACGACAACCGACACTCCGCCACGCCAGGAGAACGAAACACCATGACTGAGAAGAATGCCAACGTGACCAAGCCACTCCTCGCCACCGTCGGCGCGGGTGACGCCCTCTACACCGCGGTCAACGACGTCGTCGCGCAGGTGCGCGAGCGTGCGGCCGCTGGCGAGGTGCAGGCTCGGGTAGAGGAGGCGCGCGAGCGCTTCGCCACCGTGCCCGCCGACATGCAGGCCCAGTTCGAGTCACTGCGTGAGCGGCTCGCCGGCCTGCCTTCCGAGCTGCCGGAGGACCTCGCCGAGCTGCGCGAGAAGTTCACCGCCGAGGAGCTGCGCGCGCTGGCCGAGAAGTACTACCGCCAGGTGCTCGACATCTACTCCGACCTCGCCGTGCGCGGCGAAGAGACAGTCGAACGGGTGCGTGCCAGCCACCTGGTGGAAGACCGGATCGGCAAGGTCGAGACCCTCTACGGCGACGCGGTGAGCCGCGCCGAGGACGTGCTCGAGCGTGTCAACGGCCTACTCGGCCGCCCCGGCAAGGCCGCGGCCGAGACCGACGAGGACCCGGTCGTCGAGGCCGAGGTCGTCGAGGTGACCACCGAGTCCACCCCGGGCCCCGCCGCGAACGGCGCGCCGAAGAAGGCTCCGGCCAAGAAAGCCCCCGCGGCCAAGAAGGCTCCGGCGAAGAAGGCTGCGCCGAAGAAGGACTGAATTCCACGCGGATAACCCCGTTCCAACGCCCTCGCACAGCCTGATGTGCGGGGGCGTTGCTTCTATCATGAGGGGGTGAACATGGTGCACGGACTGACCGGGATGATCCTGCTGGCGCTGTGGCTGGCCGCGCTCGGTGCGACGATTTTCGCGCTGATCCACGCCGTGCGTCAGCGTCCGGACGCATTTACCGCGGTGGACAAACTGACCAAGCCGATCTGGCTGGCGATTCTGGGGGTGGCCATGCTCGTGCTACTCCTCTCGCCCGCAGGTCTCGGCCTGCTTTCCTTCGCCGCGATCATCGCCACCGGTGTCTACCTGGCCGACGTGCGACCGAGAGTGGACGAGGTTCAGCGGGGTCCGCGCTGGTAAAACGGCAGTTCCGGAGAACTCCTCCGGTGCTTGCACTGGCAAGCGGCGCGAATCGGGTTTACTGTATCTAGCAGTAACACAAAGGAGTGTCCGATGCGTGCCATGTTGCCGACCGTGTTGGCGAGCCTCCCGGGCCTGCTCCGGGACCTGTGCGACGCACACCGCGCCGACCTGCGCTCCCGCGCGTACCAGACCGCGGCGCTGAACCCGCCCACGGTCGCACATGAAGTGATCCCCGTCCGCGCCCGGGACGGCGCCCTGCTGCGGGTGCACGCCTACGGTCCGGCGGACCGCACGGCCATCGTGCTGATCCACGGCTGGACCTGCTGCCTCGAATACTGGAATCCGCAGATCAACGCCTTCGCGGGCGAGTACCGCGTGATCGCCTACGACCAGCGCGGCCACGGTGAGAGCGAGTACGGCTCCAGCAAACTGACCACAGACCTACTCGCCGACGATCTGGCCGCGGTGCTCGATGCCGCGCTCGCGCCAGGACAGCGAGCCGTACTTGTCGGCCACAGCCTCGGAGGCATGACCTTGCAAGCGTGGGCGGGACGCTACCCCGACCGGGTCGCGAAACAAGCGCTCGCGACGCTCCTGACCAACACCGCATCGGACCGGCTGATCCTCGAGACCACCGTCGTTCCGCTGCTGAACCGGCCGATGCGACTGCTGCAGCTGAAGGTGCCGCTGCCGTTCCTTTTCGGCAGGTTCGGCCTCGGCGCCCCGATGTTCTTCCCGCCCATCGCGCCGGCGCGATGGCTGTTCGCGCGCCAGATCATGAGCACCGCGGCGAAGGGCGACATGGTGGAGTTCAGCATGGCCATCGTGCGTTCGTGTCGCGTGTGGGTGCGCTCGAAGTTCGGCTCCCTGCTCGCCACACTGGACGTGGGCGAGTCGGCGCGCCTACTGGTGGTGCCCACCACCGTGCTCGCCGGCGAGTTCGACGACATGACGCCGCCGGTCCACTCCCAGCGGATCGTTGAAATGCTCAGAGAGACCGGCAGTTCCGTGCGCTACGAGGTGCTACCGACCGGCCACCTCGGCAATGTCGAGGCTTATGAACGGTTCAACGAGGAACTCGCGCGGCTGCTCGCGGCGGTGCGTAAGCCCACCCAGGCCGACATCGCAGGCTGACCGCGACCGGCCCCCGAGCTTCGGTGTTCGACGTTCAGGAAAAGACCACCGTCCGGCGGCCATGGACCAGTACGCGCCCCTCCAGATGCCAGCGCAGTCCACGGGCCAGCACGACGCGCTCGATATCTCGACCCTGACGAACCATGTCGCGGACCTCATCGGCGTGATCGATGCGGATGACGTCCTGCTCGATGATCGGGCCCGCGTCCAGTTCCGCGGTCACATAATGGCAGGTCGCGCCGATCAGCTTCACGCCGCGGGCGAACGCCTGGTGATACGGGCGCGCGCCGACGAACGAGGGCAGGAAGCTGTGGTGGATGTTGATCGCCTTGCCCGCCCAGTGCTCGCACAACTCGGCGGGCAGCACCTGCATGAAGCGGGCGAGCACCACCGCGTGCGGGTCGTGCGCGTCCACCAGCGCGCGCACCTCCTCGAACGCGGGCCCGCGCTCAGCCGGGTCCCTGGGAAACGGCACGTGATGGAACTTCACGCCGTGCGCCTCGGCCATTGCCGTCAGATCCGGATGGTTCCCGATCACCGCCTCGATGGCAACGGGCAGCTCGCCGCTCGCGGCGCGTCCGAGCAGGTCGTGCAAGCAGTGTCCATCCTTGCTGACCAGCAGGACAGCGCGACGCCGCTCGCCGGAGTCGAGCAGCTGCCATTCGGTCTCCGGACCAAGACCGGCAGCCACCTCGGTGAACCGGTCGCGCAGTTCCGCGAGACCGAACGGCACCGTCGCGGACCTGATCGCCTGCCGGGTGAAGAACCAGCCGGTGTCGGGGTCGGAGTGGTAGCCCGCCTCCACGATCGACCCGCCGAACTCGGCAATGAACGAGGTGATCCCGGCGATGATCCCGGGACGGTCCGGGCAGCCCAGGGTCAGCACGTAGCGGCGGTCGTCCTGGACGGGTGGAGCTGAACTCATGAGTTCATCCTCCCAGGTGGGCTGTGTCCTTGGCCGCGCGGGCGCGGCGTGTTCGCGGCCCCTGGTGGCTCGCGTCCGAGCGGCCGACGCTGGCGACTTCGTCGCGAACGCGTCGGC
>NZ_JBFRFQ010000017.1:0-117473 GCF_052114905.1 Nocardia sp. 2TAF39 | reverse complement strand
GTGTCTGCGTCCGCATCCTGCAACGCCTGCTTGCGCTCACCGCCGCGATCTGGCACAACGACACCACCAACGCACCGATCCACCGGTCACTGACCGCCTACGATCACTGACCAGCGGTGAGACCCACCGCTTGGAATCATTCATCTAGAGGACGCCACAACGCCGGCTGACTCGTGCGACATGTTTGGCCGGGGCCTGCGGTGACCTCGAGTGCGACCAGGTCGAACGTCGCGCCTTGCGCCTGTCACTCGAAGTAACCGGGCAACGCTGCATGATAGGCGTCGATCCAACGAACACCCTGGGCCGGCGGCGGCACGTCGAAGTCGAACGTGTCGGATGCGTGATCGGCGACCACCATGTCCAGATCACCGGCGTGCACAGCGGTCACCCAGCGCTCGATCAGACCACGGATCTGCTTTTCGTCTTCGAACGTCGGTTCACCGCCCTTCCTCAGGCGGCACCCGCGCGTCGGGTACGAGGTGAGCCTGCCGAAAAAACGGCGCAAGGCGCAGCGCGTTCCGTGCTCATGGTGAGGTTCCCCGACCCAAGCGTGTGGCGGTGGATCATTGCCCGATGAGCGTGGAGCGCTTGCGTCCGTAGCCGAAATAGACCGCGGTGCCGACGAGCACCCACACTGCGAACCGCACCCAGGTGAGCGCATCGAGGGTGGTCGCGAGCAGCACACAGCCGATGAGCGCGAGAACCGGAACCAGCGGAACGAGCGGGGTGCGGAACGGACGCTCGCGATCCGGCTCCACCCGGCGCAACACCAGCACCCCGACACACACCACCGCGAACGCCGACAGCGCGCCGATGTTCACCAACTCGACCACGATGTCGATCGGTAGCAGTCCCGCGATCACCGCGCCGAGCCCGCCGAGCAGCAGCGTCGACCGCGCCGGGGTCGAGCGCTTGCCGGTGGCCGCGAGTCCGTACGGGAGCAGCCGGTCGCGGCACATCGCGAACATCAGCCGCACCTGCGCGTACACGATCAACAGCAGTCCCTTTGTGAGGGCGATGATCGAAGCGATGACGATGACGTTGCCGATCCAGCCGATGTGCAGCCGGCCGAACGCGGTCGCGATCGGCGCACTGTTGTTCAGCGACGCGAACGGAACGATGCCGGTGAGCACCGCACTGACCAGCGCGTAGAGCACAGTGGCGATGAGCACCGTGGCGATGATGGCGAACGGCACGTCCCGGCGCGGCTCACGGGCTTCCTCCGCCGATGTGGCCACGACGTCGAAGCCGAGGAACGCGAAGAACGCGATCGCCGCTCCGCCGATGACGCCGCCAAGCCCGAACGGCGCAAACGGCGTCCAGTTGCCGATGTCGATGTGCGGCGCGCCGACGGCCACCACCAGCACCAGCACGCCGATCGTCAGCCCCACAAGCGCCTTGGTGATCCGGGCCGTGAGCGTCACCTCGCCGACCAGCACCGCGACGATCGCGGCGATGATCAGCACGGCGGGCAGGTTCAGCACGCCGCCTTCGGCAGGCCCGGCGGCCAGCGCCTTCGGGATGGTGATGCCGAATAGTGAGTCCAGTGCCGACACCGTCGTCCCAGACCAGCCGATTGCCACCGCGGCGCCGGCGATGACGAATTCCAGCAGCAGATTCCACCCGACGAGGAACGCCGGGCCTTCGCCGAGCGTCGCATAGGTGTAGGTGTAGGCGCTGCCGGAGACGGGCACCATTGCCGCGAGCTCGCTGTAGCACAGTGCCACCAGCACACAGACGGTTCCGGCCAAAGTGAACGACAGCATGATGGCGGGTCCGGCCTTCTCGGCGGCGGCCACGCCGGTGATGACGAAGATCCCCGCACCGACGATGGCTCCGACGCCCATAGCGGTGAGATCGAGTCGCCCGAGCCTGCGCGCGAGCGTGGGCGCGCCTGCCTCGATCGTCGCGGTGTCGGGCAGGCGGCGGCGCCATCGCCCAGCTGGTGCGGTGGTCATGACTCCCTCACGAAACGGTCTGCCGGTCGCGGCCGGTGGGCCGAACCGGTAGACCATTCTCACCGCGTGGGGCGACACACTGCTAACGGGGGTGTCACGGCCATGCTGGCCGCGCGGTGCTCAGCTGCTGGACGACGCCGCGAACGGTGTAGCGGCGGCGACCTGCGCAGTGCGGTTGGGGTTGCGCCACAAACCCTTGCGTTCCAGGATCGGCAGCACGCCCTCGCCGAACCAGTATGCCTCTTCGAGGTGCGGGTAGCCGGACAGGATGAAGTGGGTGATGCCGAGCTTCGAGTACTCGGTCAGCCGGTGGGCGACTTCGGCGTGCGACCCGACCAGCGCGGTGCCCGCGCCGCCGCGCACCAAGCCGACGCCCGCCCAGAGGTTGGGCGCGATCTCCAGCCGATCGGTACGACCGCCGTGCAGCTCAGACATCCGGCGCTGGCCCTCGGATTCGCTGCGAGCCAGGTTGGTCTGCACCCGCTCGATATCCGCCGGGTCGATGCTTGCGAGCAGGCGATCGGCCTCGGCCCACGCCTGCTCCGAGGTGTCCCTGCTGATCACGTGGACGCGCAGGCCGTAGTCGAGCACGCGCCCGTAGTCCACGGCGAGGCTGCGGATCCACTCCAGCTTCCTGCTTACCGCGAGCAGCGGTTCGCCCCAGGTGAGGTAGGTGTCGGCGTAGCGGGCCGCCACCGGACCGGCCGGTTCCGACGAACCGCCGAAGAACACCGGAGGAAGTGGGTCTGGCCGGTTGCCCAGCAGCGCCTCGTGCACGCGGATGTGCTCGCCGTCGAAGGTGACCGGCTCGGTCGAGTTCCACAGTTCCCGCACCACGTGCAGGAACTCGCCGGTGCGTGCGTAGCGCTGGGTCTTGTCCAGGAAGTCGCCGTAGGCCTGCTGTTCGTGTGGTTCGCCGCCGGTCACGACGTTCAGCAGTAGTCTGCCCCGCGAGTGCCGCTGGAAGGTGGCCGCCATCTGCGCCGCCAGCGTCGGGCTGACCAGGCCGGGCCGGAAAGCCACCAGGAACTTCAGCGTCTCGGTGGTGTCCACCATCATGGCCGTGGTGAGCCAGGCGTCCTCACACCACGCACCGGTGGGGGTCAGCACGGCCTCGAAGCCGTTGGCCTCGGCGGCCGCGCCGATCTGGTTCAGGTAGCGCAGACTGGCCGGACGGTCGCCGGACATGAAGGTGCCGTGCCCGCCCGCGACCAGGCCGCGGGAGTCGCCATAGGTGGGTAGGAACCAGTGGAACGACAGACTCATGCTGAGCCAACTCCCTTCAGGAGGCCGGGGGAACAGGTCGTTGAAGCGGGTGTCGGTGTAGTCGGCGATCGACACTCGGCGATCGACACCTTGTGCGGGATCAGGCCCGCGTTCGCGAACGTGTCGGCGACGCCCTGCTCGGAGGCGATGGTCCCCGGGGCGAGCGGATGGTCCCGATATGGGCCACGCCGAGTGCGCCACCGCGGACGCGAAACAACCCGAGCCAGCACTGGGCCGAAGCGATGACAGACACGCGACACCTCGGGACGGGGGATAGGCGGGACGGGGGATAGGACAGGCGGTGCGTCTTCTAGGCGCGCCGCAGTGATCCATGCTGAGCGCTCGACGGGCCGGGGTCACCGTTTGGAACCACCGCGGTTTTTAATCCGCGCCGCGTGTGCACATCCACAATTAGGCGTAACCATAAATAACATATACGCTGGCGGCAGTGCTCGCCCCACAGCGCCGGGGCCGACCAGACGAAACGAGTACCTCAATGACGCGGCATATCGACGTACTGATCATCGGCGCAGGCCTGTCCGGAATCGGTATGGCCTGCCATCTCACCAGAGAGCGGACCGGGCGCAGCTACGCCATCCTGGAACGCAGGACCGCCATCGGCGGCACCTGGGATCTGTTCCGGTACCCCGGAATTCGCTCCGACTCGGACATGTACACCTTCGGCTACGGCTTCCGTCCCTGGCACGGCACCAAGGTGCTCGCCGACGGACCGCGCATCCGCCAGTACATCGAGAACACCGCCGCCGAGTACGGCGTCACCCGGCACATCCGGTTCGGACGCAAGGTGACCACGGCGCGCTGGTCCAGTCAGGCCGGCAAGTGGACGGTCGAGGCGCACAACCAACAGACCGGCGAGACCGAGGTCTACACCAGCGATTTCGTGGTCGGCTGCACCGGCTACTACGACTACGACAACGGCTACCGGCCGACGTTCCCCGGCGAGGAGAATTTCGGCGGCCGGATCCTGCATCCGCAGCACTGGCCCGAAAATTTCGACTACACCGGCAAGCGGGTCGTGGTGATCGGCTCCGGCGCCACCGCGATCACCCTGATCCCGGCGATGAGTGACGACGCCGCGCACGTCACCATGCTGCAGCGCTCGCCGACCTATATCACCGCACTGCCCGCCGACGACCCGGTGGCGGTGGGCATGAAGCTGGCTCGAGTGCCCGCCGAGATCGCCTACCGGATGGGCCGTGCCCGCAATATCGCGTTGCAGCGCGCCAGTTTCCAGCTCTCCCGGACCAACCCGGAGGCCGCCAAGAAACTGCTGCTCGGTGCGGTGCGCATGCAGGTCGGTTCGGACATCGACATGCGCCATTTCACCCCGAGCTACAACCCCTGGGATCAGCGTCTGTGTGTGGTGCCCAACGGCGATCTGTTCAAGGTGCTGCGCAGCGGCAAGGCGTCCATTGTCACCGATCGCATCGAGACGTTCACCGAGACCGGTATCCGCCTTTCCTCGGGTGCGGAATTGCCCGCCGACATCATCATCAGCGCGACCGGCCTGAGCGTGCAGATGCTCGGAGGTGCGAGCCTGGACGTCGACGGCGAGCCCGTGATCATCCGCGACCGGGTGGCCTACAAGGGCGCGCTGCTCGACAGCGTGCCGAACGCGATGATGGTGCTCGGCTACACCAACGCCTCCTGGACGCTGAAGGCCGACCTGGCAGCCGAATACTTCTGCCGCCTGCTCAACCACATGAAGGCGCACGGCTACACCCGGGTCGAGGCGATCGCCGAAGAGGGCGATCGCGCCGCCCAATCGGTAATGGGCGGCGCGTTGACCTCCGGTTACATCCAGCGTGGCGATGCAGTGATGCCGCGCCAGGGCACCAACGGCCCATGGCAGGTGATCAACAACTACTTCCGCGACCGCAAACTGCTGCGCAAGGGCGCGCTCGAGGACGGGGTGCTCACGTTCAGCGGGGCCGCTGTATATGCGGCGGAGGCCGACCGGCCGCTGGCAGGTTCGCGCAGCGCCTGATCGCGGCGGCACTCCGACGCACCCGCCGCGACCCCGGAGAACTCTACGCACACGTGGCTGCCACTCACGGTGCGCGGAGCCTCGTCGAGGAGGACAGCGCGGGTCGTCACCCCTGCGGCCCGGCCGCGTGGCGGAGGTAGGCGTTGTCGACATTCGGGGAGCGCCGAGACAGCCACGTTGTCGATTGCGAGCGAAACCCTTCCTGTCACCGCCTGGACTGGGCCCGCCCACGTTGGCGACTGCCCGCCCGGGCGCATTGCCGAACATGCACACCCGCGGTGACCGGAGCGACACCGCCTACAACACAGTGTCCAGCGCGTCGACCAGGTTGCGGGCGCGCAGGTCGACCGCGCCCTCGACGATGTAGTTGGTGACGTACGCGAACGCCAGGCGGCGTTCGGGATCGGCGTAGGCGAGGCTGCCGCCGCGGCCGGGATGGCCGAAGGAAGCCGGACCGCCGAGCGGCAACTCGGCAGTGGGCAGCATGTAGCCGGTAGCGTACCGGCCAGGAAGCAGCAGTACCTGATCGGTTCCGACCGCCTGTTCACGGGTGGCCGTCGCGATCGTGTCCGCAGTGAGTAGACGCCGTCCGTCGACTTCGCCGACGAGGGTCGCATAGACGCGCGCCAGACCGTGCGCGGTGCCGATCCCATTGCTCGCGGGGATCTCCGCCGCCTGGACTGCCGGGGAGTTGAAGTCGATGTCCGGGGGATCGGTGATCTGGAAGGCGCGATTCACCAGCGCCTCGGGTTCCCGCATCGCCGCGAACAGTCGACGCAGCGGTTCGGGAACGTCCGCCTCGGACAGATCAGGCACGGGGGCGAACACCAATCGGCTGACGCGAGGCTGTTCCTCCGGCGGGAGGCCGATGAAGAAGTCGATGTCGAACCCTCCGGCGATCTCCTCGCTGAGGAACCGCCCTGGAGTGCGTCCGGAGACCCGCCGGATCACCTCACCCACCAGCCACCCATAGGTCCTGCCGTGATAGCCGAACGCGGCGCCCGGCGTCCAATTCGGCGCCTGCGCGGCCAGCGCGTCGACCATCGGGGTCCATCTCAGCGCGTCGCCCAACGTCACCGGCTTATCCAACGCCGCCAGACCCGCCTGGTGGGTGAGCAGCCACCGTACCGGAATCTCGTCCTTGCCCTCCGCCGCGAACTCCGGCCAGTACCGTGCCACCGGAGCGTCGAGGTCGAGCTGTTTGCGCTGGACGAGCAGATGCGCGGCGGTGGCAACCACCCCCTTGGTCGCGGAATAGACCAGTTGCAGCGTGTCACGCTGCCACGGCCGGTTGGTCTCGGGGTCAGCGATCCCGCCCCACAGATCGACCACCGGCTCACCGTCTCGATACACGCAAACCGCGGCGCCGATCTCGCCCTGTTCGGCGAAATTCGCCGCGAACGCCTCTCGCACCGCCTCGTACCCAGCGGCAATCGTTCCTTCGATCCTCATGCGGCACAGCATGTCACGACGCGGACGAACGGCATGCGCCGTGGTCACCGCCCGATATGGCCGGGTAGGGCGCATTTTCGCGTGGCGATGGCCGAGGATGGTCAACGTCTGCGACGTTTCCATACGAGCAGCCGATCGGTGCCGGCGACCCCGAGGGAGTTGTTACCTGCGCACCCTGCCGCTCGGTTGGACGCGATCGTCGAGTGAGTCGCACGGCAGTTCCGGGCCCTGCCGAGGCTGTCGGTGCCGGCCGCCATACTCGCGAGGCGACCGGACCACCGCGACGAACTGGAGGAGCGCATGCCGCGCGAGCTCGACGACCTGCCCTACGCCCCATTCCTCACCACACTGGAGGGCGGCCTCGAGCCCGAAGGCGACTACGACTGTGTGCGGGTGGACGGCGGCCGGTTCGACGACCTCGACATGCCGAACGCGCGGTTCAGCGAGTCCGCGTTCACCTCGATGGCGATCAACCGGGGAAGCATGCGCTACACCCGGTTCACCGACGTGTGGCTGCGCCATGTCCGCTGGGTGGGAACCGAACTCGCCGACACGGTCTGGATGGACGGCGAACTGATCGCCGGCGCTCTGTCCGGTGTCGATTTCGCGGGCGCGAACCTGCGACGAGTGCGATTCGAGGGCTGCAAGTTCGACTCGGTGAACTTTCGCAGCGCGCGGCTGCGGGAGGTCTCCTTCATCGATTGCGTGCTGCGCGACTGCGATTTCGGCGATGCCGAGCTCACGAAGATCACCGTCCCCGGATCGAGGCTGGGTGGGCTGTCGTTGAACAAGGCCCGGCTGTCGAAAGTGGACCTGCGTGGTGCGGCGGGCCTCGACATCGCCGACGGACTCGACGCCCTGCGTGGCGCCACGATCAGCAGCATGCAGCTGATGGACCTGGCGCCTTCCTTCGCGAGGGCCGTCGGCGTCACCGTCGCGGACTGACGTGGCCGGTCGACCTACTGCTCGACAGAACTCCCTGACGAAGGCCATCCTGCACCTGGTGCGGCCCTGCAGCGAGTGCCGTGCGTCGTCAACGTGCCAAACCGATGGCCTGCCTCTTATGTCTGATATCGGACAGCGCGCCGGTCACGGCCGGATCTCGGTCGAGCCGACACTGGGATCTGCCTCCGAGAAAGCTCCCGTACTATTCCGAGCGGAGTCGCCGGGCCGGGGAGATGAAGGAGGACGGTGTGAAATCTCGCACCAGCAACGGGCCACTGTGGATACGGCTGGGCGGACTGCATACGAACAGCACTGCGGCTCCCGTCGCCGCGTCGGCAGCCATGGGCATGCGCGGGCCGGGGAGACGCCGATGAGCGACCAGGGGATCGACCTACGTTGCGTGGGGTGCGGCGCCGTGGGCTTGGACAGCAACGTCTGCCCGGCGTGCGGACGCGAACTCGGGTACCGGTTCGTCGCGCTGCCGAGCCACGATCCGAGTGCACCCGGCCCGTGCGCGGGCTGCGGCAGCGACCGCTACAACGCCGAAGGACGCTGCGCGGAATGCCGTCGGCCGCAAGCACGCCGAGATCGTTGCGAGGCCGATCTCGCGGCCGTCGCGGTAATCACCGATCGCGGCCTCGTCCATCAGCGCAACGAGGACGCGGTCGCAGCAGCTGTGATCGATGGCGCGACCTCTGGGGCACCCGCAGCCACCGTGATAGCGGTGAGTGACGGCGTGTCCACCTCCACGCAGCCGCAAGTGGCCTCCGGTGCGGCGGTCCGGGCCGGCGTGCACGCGACCGTCACCGCACTCGCGGCCGGGCAGGCCCCGACCGAGGCGATCATGACCGGGCTCGCGGCGGCGGCGCAGGCGGTTCGGGATGTCGACGTCGCCGACGGCCCTGCTCCGTCGTGCACCTACGTCTGCGCGATCGTGCCGCATGCCGCGGAGACGACCGAGATCACCATCGCCAACGTGGGTGACAGCCGGGCCTATTGGTTGCGGGCCGAGTCTGCGGAAGGGACGGGTAACGCGCCGTCGCAGCGGCTGAGCTCCGACGATTCGTGGGCCCAAGCCCTCGTCGACGCGGGCGCGATGGACGAGCGCGCAGCCATGAACGATCCACGCGCGCATACTCTGATCCGTTGGCTCGGCGCGGACAGCCCGCCCATGCCGTGGGCGGACAATTGCGTGCGGACAATACGCACCGCCGGCCCAGGTGTGTTGCTGCTGTGCTCAGACGGCCTATGGAACTACCTGCCCGCCCCGGCCGCCCTGGCGGGACCGGCTACAGCGGCCGCACCCATGACAGCGGCCCGCGGCCTCGTCGAGTTCGCGTTGCGCTCCGGCGGCGGTGACAACATCACGGTCGCAGTGGTTTCGGTTCCGCAGCGTGAGACGGTGAACACCGAAGCAGACAACGGCCATCCGTCGTCTGAACAGTAGCTTTTCCACGGTCCACCATTCATAGACAACGGTGTTCATGGATGCGTATGGTCGTCCCCTATGACGAAGTTCGGCGGCAAAACCTGTCTGATTACCGGGGCGGCCAGCGGTCTCGGCCGCAGCACGGCGCTCGCGGCGGCGGCCAAGGGCGCCGCCCTCGTCCTCATCGATATCGCCGAGGACGGCCTGCGCCGGACCGCTGACGACGCGCGCGCGGCAGGCGCGACCGTTCACCGCGCCGCGACTACCGACGTCAGCGACCACGACCAGGTTGTCGCGCTGGCGGCCGAGGTGCACGCCGAGGTCGGCAGCGTCGACATCGTCATGAACGTCGCGGGGATCGCGACCTGGGGCACCGTCGATCGCCTGACCCACCAACAGTGGCGGCGCACCATCGACATCGATCTGATGGGTCCGATCCACGTGATCGAGGAGTTCGTCCCGCCGATGATCGCGGCGGGGCGCGGCGGCCACGTCGTGAACGTGTCCTCAGCCGCGGGCCTGTTCGGTCTGCCGTGGCACGCGCCCTACAGCGCGGGAAAATTCGGTTTGCGCGGGGTGTCGGAGGTGCTGCGGTTCGACCTGCGACGCCACGGTATCGGAGTGAGCCTGGTGTGCCCAGGGGCGATGGCGACACCGATGGTCGACCGCGTCGAGATCGCGGGCGTGGACCCCACGGCCGAGGCGGTGCAGCGCGGTATGTCGCTGTTCACGCGGCATGCGGTCACGCCGGAAGCGGCCGCGCGGGCGATCGTGCGCGGCGTCGAGCGCGACAGGTACCTGGTCTTCACCTCGCCCGACATCCGCGTCGGCTTCTGGGCACAACGCTACATCCCGCCCGCCTACACCCTGGCGATGCGCGGTCTGAACTGGGCGATGACGCGCTACATCGATCAGAACGCCACGGCGCCCGCGCGCTGACGACGAGATCCAGGCATGCTCCACATTTGCCGTAGAAATCATGGTCTTCAGGTGGCGGAGCCGATCCGAGCGAGCGGGCCCGTGAACTCGGTCAGCGTGAGTCCTCCGAGGCATGAAAGACGGTGAGTGGCTTGGTGGCCGGACCTTCCAGTAGCGTGCCGTCGGGCGCGAACCGCGAGCCGTGCAGGGGACAGTCCCAGGTGCACTCGGCGTCGTTCCAGTGCACGATGCCGTACAGGTGCGGACACACCGCCGACAGTCGGGTGGTGGTGCCGTCGACTGTGCAGGTGGCGGTCGGTCGCAGACCGTGTCGGTCGACAGAGCCGCTACCTTCGGCCGGAACCTCGCCGTAGCCGGAGCCATTCACAACGACCCGCAGCCAGTCTGCCGAAAGGTACCGGGCGACTGCGGTATTCATGCGGGCCGCGGACGGGAGCGCTTTCAGTTCGTCCGGACGCCAGCTGGCGAACGCTCCGGACCAGCGCGGTGGTTTGCCGGTGAGCCTCCCGGCCAGTGCGATGCTGGCCGCGACTCCGTTGGTCATGCCCCACTTGGCATAGCCGGTGGCCACCAGGATGCGCTCCATACCGGGCAGCAGGGGCCCGGCGTAGGGCAGCTCGCCGACCGGAGCATAATCCTGTGCCGACCACTGGTAGGTCAGATCGGCGGTAGGGAACCAGGTCTGCGTCCAGCTCACCAGGTCGGCGGCCTTCGCGCGTGTCGAGCCGCCACGGCCGACCACGTGGCCGTTGCCGCCGACCAGCAGCAGATCACCCTCTGGTTCCGGGGCGTAGCGCAGCGACCGGGTGGGTTGTCCCGCACTGATATACATGTCGTGCGGAATGGGTTCGTCCACGCGGAAAGCAGCCAGATACGAGCGCTGCGGGGTGAGCCGCGCGAAGAAACCGCCGCGGTCCAGAATCGGTGTGCCCGTGGCGAGGACGACCGTGCCCGCGGCCAGGTCACCGTGCTCGGTCGCCACCACAAGGTCGCCATCTCGGTTGTGGTGCACGGCCCGGGCCAGCGTCGATTCGTAGATCGGCGCGACATGGGCTTCGACCTCGGCAGCCAGTGCGGCCAGCAGTTTCATCGGGTCGACTTGCGCCTGGTCCGGCAGCCGCACGGCGCCGTGGCTGGGGAAGGGCAGGTCGAGTTCGTCGACCAGTTCGGTGGGCAGCCCCGCCTTTTGTGTCGCGGCGTATTCGGTTCGCACCGCGGCCCTTTCGGCCTCGGTCTGCGCGTAGGTGAATGCCGCCGCGCGCTGCACCGGCACCCCACGCTGAGCACAGAAGCGCAGCAACCACTCCTGCCCTTCACGATTGGCATCGACGTAGGCGCGGACGGTGCGGTCGGCATGGTGGCGCGCGATCTGCTGTGCGCGAGTTCCTTGGAGAAGGCTGATCTTTCCGGTCGTGGCGCCGGTCGTTCCCGCGCCGACACGCCGACCTTCGAGCACCGCCACCTGGATGCCACTTTGTGCGAGCAGCAACGCGGTCACCAGACCGGTGAGCCCGGCGCCGATCACGACGGTGTCGAAGCGCGATCCAGGCGTCAGCCGCAACCGCGCCGGCACCTGGGCATCATGCAACCACAATGACGTCATGCGTGCGGCATAGCCGGTCCCGACGTGCTGAAACGCACCCGGCAAAATATGCGTATACGCCGGCTCGGGTCGAATGTATTTCTGCTCATCCCGCCGTGCCGGCCAAATATTCGGCGGTCGCCATCCAGAAGCCCGACAGCGTGGAGTCCTGATCGAGCCTGCGTACCCCGGGTGCGCGATCTACGTCCACCTGATAACCGATATTTCGGAGGTAGATATCGTGGCCGAACACAAGAGCGGCCCCCGCGAATGGCTCGAAGGCGCCGTGGAAGACGTCGAGGGCAAGGTCAAGGAGGCCGCCGGAACGGTCTTCGGAAAGGACGAGCTGCGGGACGAGGGCAAGGCCCAGCAGGACAAGGCCGGATCTCAGCGCGAAGCCGCGCAGAAGGAGGCGGCCGCCGAGAAGGAACGCGCCGAGGCGGCGGTCGACGAGAAGCGTCAGCGCGCCTACCAGAGTGGGCAGCAGTAGTCGACGTCGGCGGCGACGGAGGGGTTGTCCGCCTTTCGCCGGACAACCCTCGCTTTCCGGCCAGGCTGCCAACGAATTGTCCGAAGTACCGAATTATCCAGAGCGTGCCGCGGTGTGCAGGAGTGCGGCTTCGGTAGCTTCGTGTACAGCGAGCAAGCGCGCCAACTCCTCTAGCGGTTCCCGCCGTTCGGCGTCCGATGCGGACAGCATTTCATCGACCAATTCGCGCATTCTGCTGTGCTGCACGAGCAATAAATCGACGACGTTCTGGTGGTGGCGCGTTGTTGTACTTGTCATATTTTTGCCTCACTTGGGCACGAGGACACCCGAGAGGTCCGCCTTGCGGATCGGTGTATCCGGATTGGCCTGCGCTGAGCACATCAGTTCGATCGCCGCGATCACGGCGTCGATAGTGCGGTCCTCACTCGGTGGCGCGTCGCCATTGCGTTCCTGCTCCAGGAATTTCGTGACGGTAATGCGCTGCTTGTCCGCGTCCTGGGCAACGAACTCGCTGCACTTGGTGTCGCCGCCGCGATTCACCACCTTCTTCGCCTCGTCACCGCAGCCGACCACGGCAGCAGTGGTCACCAGATAGGCCGCTATCGCGCATGCCGCTCTCATCGACCGAATCCCGCGAGTCCCGAGGCGAGATCCGGGATGTCGAGCGCCTCGAGCGCCTGCTGACGCACATCCGGGCAGTTCTGGGTGGTGATGGCATCGACTACCGAGCGGTCCCGAATGACCGTGTCGTTCAGGCCTCCGTTGCGGGCCGCCCAATTGTGGACGGTGCCATTGAAACTCACCTTGCCGACCGTGGAACCCTGGTTGCGCCAGTGGTCGATTTCCGGACGGATCATGTCGCACAACTGTTTCGCGGCCGCGGGGGTGATCTCGTCGATGTTGGGCACCTGCGACGAACTCGGTGCGGGCATCGTGATCGAGACAGTGGCATCGGTCGGGGAGGTGGGTGCGGAATCGACGTCCTTGTCATCCGTGCACCCGACCAGGACCGCTCCCGTCACTAGCACACCGGCGATCAGCAAGGCGCGTGTCGCACGATAGCGATGGTGTGTCATGTCTTCTCCTCCGAATCGAAAACGCCGATAACGCACAGCGTTACGATTTCGCATACCCCGCTCGACCGCTCCGAATCAGTGGCCGCCCGGATCGGTCAGCGCGCGTCCTTCGCGGGCCTTGACCTTTCGATGCTCGGCGATGATCAGGAAGATTCCGGTGAGCAGACACACCGCGGCGACGATGCCTCCGATGACGGCCCAGCCTTCGAAGCCGTAGCCCGCAGCAGTCAAGGTGAGCGCGACGATGACGACGCCGACCCCGACGAGGATCATCCCGGGCCAATTGCGAGCGTCTTCGATGGATTCGCCCGCATGACTCCGGGCGGTTCTCGCGTGGTCCGGGAAGCTGTGCTCCCGGGGCAGACCGTGCTCGGCAGGATCGTATCGCTTCGTCGGTTCATCGGGTTCGGGAAGCATGAGCATGTCCTTTCGTCTGACTTCGAACGGGGTGTCCGACCGGATACCCCGTTCGTAACGGACCAACCGGTGTCCGCAGCAGCGGTGCAGTGGCGGCGACGATCGCACGCAGCGCGTTCGGCGAGATCGGAAGGAACGTCACCGGCTCGGCACGTCGGGCGATCGCCTGCATGGCGGGACCGGTCGACAGGACGTCGCTCGCGCTGTTCAGGCGGGCCACCAGGACTGCTCACTCATCCGCCTTGTCCGTCGGCGATGTAGGTCAACAGGCGGTCCCATCTGGCGACGTACTCGTCGATACCGAAGTTGGCCTGCGCCCAATGCCGGGCAGCCTTGCCCGTCAGCTGGGCGAACATCGGTTCGTGCAGGAACTGCCGGATCGCCTCGGCGAGGATGCCCGGTTCGGTGGATACGACTCCCGCCTCGGCAGGGATCGATGCCGAGGCCTCCGTGGTGCCGAGCGCCACGATCGGCATCCCGAGGTACATCGCCTCGATCACCGACATACCCAGGGATGTCCAGCGTGGAACATGCACGAATACCCGCCGGCGAGCCAGCTCGACGTGTAAGCGGTCCTGCGTGATGTCGCCGACACCGCACACCCGTTCAGGGGCGACCCGGAGTGCCCTGTGCAGACCCTCGGTGCCCATCCCGTAGGCGTCGATCGGTGCGGCGTCGGACAGTGGACCGAGCAGATCGGTGCCAGTGATCCGCCAGCGCCGTACCGGCTCGTTGATGATTGTGGCGGCCCGCGGGAGTTCGCCGGTATAGCGATGCCCTGGATCGAGCACACCGTGTGGGATGACCGTGGTCGGGCACCGACCGTTGTCCCACATCAGCCGATTGAAGGGCGTGACGTGCACGAGCTGGATATCGGTGCGGTCGGCCAGGATGTGCCGGGTGAGCGCCGCATGCTCATGTGGCGTGTCGTGCTCGACGTAGATCGCGGGCAGGTCGGAGCCGGGGGACCGGCGCAGCCAATCCGAAACCAGGTCCAGTTCGTGCGGGCGTTGCAGGACAACGACATCGATGTCTTCGTCGGCGAGGTCGGCTGGTGCGATCTCGATGGCATTGCCGGGCCAGGCGCGTCCGCGGCGGCCCCGCGCCCAAACGCCGAGCTCGGCGTCATACGGCAACAGATAGCGGTGGCGCCCCTGTAGGAACGAGGTCATCCAGAAGCCGTGCACATGCCAGACGAGGACGTTCAGAGATCTCGTCGCCCCGTTCGAATGAGTCGTCGGAGCTTCCATATCCGCCGAGTGCCCGCGCCACCACGTCCGAAACGCGGGCGCAGGCGAACGTGTACATGTGCCAGACCCGGGTACGCGGACAACGAGTGGCCGGACGGCCGACGCACTCATTCCGTCACGAGGAGGAGGAACCCTGATGACAATCGCACGAGAGATCATGTCGCCGGACGTACAGTGCGTGCGCTCCAGCGACTCTGTCGTCACCGCGGCGCAACGGATGGCGGAGCTGAACGTGGGGGCGCTGCCGATCTGTGGCGAGGACGATCGGCTGAAAGGCATGCTGACCGACCGCGATATCGTGCTGAAGGTGGTCGCGGAACGCAAAGACCCGCTCGGGGTGGACGCGGGCGAACTCGCCGAAGGCGCGCCGGTGACCGTGGAAGCGACCGACGACGTGCGCAAAGTCATGTCGGTGATGTCTCAGTATCAGATACGGCGCGTGCCGGTCCTGGAGAACCACCGTCTGGTCGGCATCATCGCGCAGGCCGACGTCGCGACGTCGCTCGGCAACGCCGAGTCGGGTAGCACGGTCGAGGCGGTCTCGACCGACTTCTGATCCCGCTGCGCCGATCAGGCCCCATCCGGGTGCAGTTCGTAGACCGCGTACGCCGAACGGATCACCGGTTGCGCCACGTTGCGCACCCGGATGCCCCCCGGGGTGGTGCCCCGTTCGGCGCCGGCGTGCGCATGGCCGTGCAGTGCGAGATCGGCACCTGTCGCGTCGATAGCCTCACCGAGCAGGTACGAGCCGAGGAATGGGTAGATCTCCCGCGGTTCACCATGCAAAGTGTCACTGACGGGGGAGTAGTGCGTCAGCGCGATCGTGACGTCGGCGCTCGATTCGGCCAGGGCGCTGCTCAGCGATCCTGCGAGATCCACAGTATGCGCGGCGAATTCGCGCATCAGGCGCTCGCCGAAAACGCTGGCGCACTTTCCGGCGAACCCACCACCGAAGCCCTTGGTACCCGCGACCCCCAGAGTGTGTCCGTCGATATCGAAGCACACCGCCGTTCCTTCCAGCACTGTGATGCCGTGGTCGGTCAGCAGCTTCACGATGTCTTGCTCGACATCGCTGTGGTGGTCGTGGTTGCCGAGGACCGCGACGACCGGGACACCGATGCTGCTGAACTCCGCCGCAACGACCTCGGCTTCCTCCATCGTGCCGTGCCTGGTCAAGTCGCCTGCCAGCAGGAGGATGTCCGCGCGTTCGGGCAGTTCCAGCATCGCGGGCCGGTATTGACCGCGTGATTCCGCACCCAGGTGGACATCGCCGACCGCCGCGATTCGCATTCCGTTCAACCCCTTCCGAGATCTTCACTGTCAGCGGGCGCGGCGAGGTGCGTGACGTGAACGTCGTTGTGGATCCGCGCTTGCGGAAGCTGTTCGCGCACTATCGTTTCCAACTGCTGTTTGACGCGCTCGCTGCTCACTTCGCCGCCGAGCACGACCACGTCGCCGCGGATCGTCACGTGCACGCCGAGTTCGGCGGTCCGTGGATCCTCGGCGAGCGCCCTGCGCAGGTGCGCGACAAGGTACTGGGGTTGTTCCATTCAGTTCACCTTCCCCGTATCGGTGATGCCGAGGTCGTCGAGCAGCCCGAGAAACGCCCTGGCGTACGGGGACACGGCGGTCTGCTCGCGCACTGCCGCCCAGTCCACCTGTTCGCGCACGTCACGCGCTGTGTGCAGGAGCGGGCTGAGGTCGAGCCGGTGCGCATCGAAGACCAGCATCTTGTCCACCATGAGATCGGTGCCGCTGATCACCGGCGCCGCCGCGGGCCCGATCCGCATTACGGTGGCGCGGTCGAGTAATTCGTCGGTCACTTCTCGGTTGTTCGGCCGGAAGATCACATCGATCAGAACGTCGCCGTCGTAGACCTTGCGCAGCCAATCCTCTGGCGGATCGCACACCCGCAATCCGCTGCGGGCCAACGTCTGCATGGCCTGCGACACGTCCTCCGGTTTGACGAAGATGTCCACATCGTGATGGCTGACCGGGCCGCCGCGCGCGTATATCGCGCACCCACCCGCCACCGCGAACTTGATACCGGCGCCGGACAGCGCGTTCACCGCGCGGGTCAGCGAATGCAGCAGTTGGTCGATCGTCGCTGACATGCTGCGGTGGTACCCGGGGAATGCCGGGTTAATCGTGCACTGACCGGGTAAGCGAGCACGTACGGGGCGGACCGCCACTGGCTGGAATCGGCGGCGGTCCGTACGTCGATTCGACAAGGAAGGAGCGCCGGAAATGCCCAAGACAACCGCACGTGGTGACGCAAAGAAGTCGGAGTTGCCGAGCACGCTGCAACGGTCGGGGGACAAGGCGCAGCGGACCTTCGCCAAGGCACACGATTCCGCGTTGAAGGAATACGGCAGCGAAGAGCGGGCACACCGCGTTGCCTACAGCGCGTTGAAGCACAGCTACGAAAGGGTCGGCGACCACTGGGAGCCGAAAGACCAGCGTGGACCCTCCGACGAGCGGGCCGAGAGCGGCGGGCCGAACGCGAAGGGCGAGACGGCCGAGGGCGTGAACGCCAACGCGACCAAGAAACATCTCCTCGACATCGCGAGCAGGCTGCAGGTCACCGGCCGGTGGAAGATGACCAAGGACGAACTCGTCTCGGCGATCGAGAAGGCCAATCGCCTGGAGACCGCCGGTGCGCGAAAGTGACGACCGCGACAGTGACGGGGACGCCTGGTATCGGCAGGCGCGGCACGAAACCGAGGTGGAGCGACTCGATCGCAACTGGAGCGACCTGGTGCAGGAACTGCGGGTCGTGCAGACGGGGGTGCAGTTCCTGATCAGTGCGCTGCTGATTCTGCCGTTCCAGGCCGCTTTCGGCACGCTCTCGCAGCCGCTGCGCATGCTCTACCTTGCCACCATCGGTGCAGCGATCGGCGCGACAGTGTTCTTGGTGGCCCCGGTCTCGTGGCATCGAATCCTGTTCCGGCGCCACCGCTTGGGTAGCGTGGTGGCGGCGGCACACCGTTGCGCGCTCGCCGGTGTCGCCCTGCTCGGCCTCGCGCTCACCGGTGCGGTGGTTCTGGTCGTCGCCCTGGTCGCGGGCACCGCCGAAGGGGTGTTCGCTGGCGCCGTCGTCGCAGCGCTGTTCCTCACGACCTGGCTGGTCGCGCCGTGGCGGTGGCGCCGGGTGAGCATGCGGGTGGACCGCTGACCTGCTTCGCCGCTCGCGCCGCGGACGACGCCAACCGTGCCGCGCAGATTTCGATCATCCGCTCCCCATCGGTGGTCGGGACGTCTTCCGGCCGACCGCACGCGTCGCTGCGGACAAGGCGCGTCGAGATCGCCGTCCATCCGTTGCAGCAGAGCGGCGGCCGCGTTCTCGGCATCGAAGAAGCCCGCGAGGTTCGCGTATTTCCAAGCGAATCCGTCTTCCGGCCGGCTCCGGTCGATGATCAGGGAAGTGCCTGCTGCAACGCCTCGGCGATTGCCGCGCCGAGACCGGAGGCGCCTCGGGTGATCAAGACATTGCCGATTCCTCTTCTCTTGCCGACGAGACGACATCACCTGTGCGTGTTGGTGCGGCCCGGTGGTAGGCAGTCAGCGTTTCCATTGCGATCCGATCCCAGCTGTAGCGGCCCGCGGCCCGCTGATATCCCGCGGCGCCCCAGGTGTCGCGCAGGGTGGCGTCGTCGAGCAAGGGGCGCACGGCGCGCGCGACGGCGATCGGCTCGGCCGGCGCGACCAGACGTCCGGTCACTCCGTCGATCACCGTGTCGAGCATGCCGCCGACCGCGGTCGCGACGACGGGTTTGCGGCATGCCATCGCTTCCAGCGGAACCATCCCGAACGGCTCGTACGATGGCGTGCACAGCACCACGTCGGCGGAGCGATACCAGCGCGGCAGCTGCGCGCGTGCGACCGGTCCGAGCCACCGAACCCGCTCTTGCACGCCGTAATCCACGGCGATCTGGCGCAGCCGTCGGTGCTCGCTGTCGTCGTCGGCGGGGCCGCCCGCGATCAGCAATTCCGTGTCAG
The DNA here is from genome assembly GCF_052114905.1 of Nocardia sp. 2TAF39. Classification (NCBI taxonomy): domain Bacteria; kingdom Bacillati; phylum Actinomycetota; class Actinomycetes; order Mycobacteriales; family Nocardiaceae; genus Nocardia; species Nocardia sp. 2TAF39. The sequence goes on along the minus strand of NZ_JBFRFQ010000017.1, from coordinate 98,662 downwards.
GCAGTTCCTGCAATGCCTTGATCGAAGTGTCGAACCCCTTGTGGGGCACCAAGCGCCCCACAGCGAGCAGCCGATGCGGATGATCGCGTTCGGCAGTGGGCCCTTCGGGCGTGAACGTCGACAGATCAACCCCACACGGCACGAGAGAGGTTCGGAACCGTGGGACACCCATTCTGCCCAACTCGACTATCTCGTCGGCGGAGGTGGCCAGGATGTGCGCCGCGCGCGCGGCGATCAATCGTTCGAACCGGACGCGGGAGCGCGGGCTGGTATCGACCATGCCCTGATAACGCCGTTTCACCGTGCCGAGTGCGTGAAAGGTGAGCACAACCGGGATTTTGCGCGTCCGCGCCGCCAGCTCAGCGGCCAACCCCGACATCCAGAAGTGGGCGTGCACGATGTCGGGTTTCTCCACAGCCCAGTGCCTCTGCAGGAACGAACCGAATTCGCCGAGATACGGGAGAATCTGGTCTTTCCCGAGCGGCTTCGGTGGGCCGGCCGGTACATGGACGACTCGGTAGCCCGCCGCTGTGCGCACTTCCTGCTCGTCCGCCGGATTGTCCCGCCGGGTGTAGACCGTGACTTCGTGCCCGCGTCTGGCGCATGCTGCCGAGAGTTCTGCGACATGGACGTTCTGTCCGCCTGCGTCCACGCCGCCGAGCCGCGCCACAGGGCTCGCCTGCTCGGAAACCATGGCAATTTTCACGATTCGCTCCGTTCTCCTCCGGTGCGGCGCGGCGGGAAGCGACAGTGTGCGTTGCCCCCGGCCGGGTGGGAATATATGGATCCGGATTTATGCCGGATATGCCCTCGCGGTGTGGACCGAAACAATGCGCGGCGGCTAGCGGCCGCGGCCTCGGTCCACTCCCGATCAATCGGGAAGGACGAACGGCCGGGCAGCCGCGGATTACGCAGTTGTTTGCCTCGGCTGTATGCGGGCAGTCGACAAGAAGACCGATCCGTTCTGCGTGCACCCGTGAACGCGGCCCGACGCTACGACGGCGTGGTGGGGACCCCGACATAGGGCGGAAGAGTGGATGCGGCTTTCATCGACGCTTTCGCCGACGCGATCGCCGGTCACCGGTTATGGCGCCGATCCACAGCAGCAGTTCCCGCCTGAACCTATGACAGCAGTGCCGGACCATGACAGACTGAGAGGCAGGTTGAGACTACAGCCGACCCCGGTTCGACGCGGAGAGCACGAACCCCGGGCCCGTCGATCGGCGGAAGTAGCGACAACCTTGTTGCGACATCCTTCCGCCGACCGTCGCCCCCGCCGCGTAGGGCTGGAAATCCCCCCTTGTACGGGAGGTTCTGTTATGTCCGCCATTTCTTTGCTCCGGGAGCACGCCGACGGAGTACATCGGAACGGCTCGGGGCCAAAACCCCGCGGGAAGGCCCGATTGTGGGCGCAGCACGTGGACCGCCGCCGGGAATGCGTCGTGGTCCGAGTCGAAGGCGAACTCGACGCCGCGGCTTTTTCCGAGTTCTTCCAAGCGCTCGATCGCGCCGCGGAGTCGGACTGCCACGCGATAGTCGTCGATCTGCGCGCGGCGCGATTCCTCAGTCTGCGGGTCGCGGCGACGCTGGGCGCGGTCAAACAAAACCGAGACGCCCGCGGTGGCCCTGACCTGCGTATTGTGGCCGGACGCCAGGTGATCGAGCGTGCCCTCGAGGTCACCGAGGTCCGCGGGTTGTTTCACCGATACGCCTCGATGCGGGCCGCCCTGCACGGCTGAGCGGTTCCCAGAGCAGACGCACCCCGGCGTGGCGGCGTGGCGTGATGTACTCGCGTGGCGAATGGCCACAAAGGATACTGGCGATATGACTGAAAGTGGGTCGCTACCGCCGGAGGACAGCCTGGTGCTGAGTCAAGTGATCGGGTTCGGCACGCCGCAGAGTGTCGGCGCCTTCCGGTTCTGGTTCGCTGATCGGCGTTGGGAATGGTCCGACGAGGTAGCGGAAATACACGGCTATCCGCCGGGAAATATCACGCCGACGACCGAGCTTCTGCTGACCCACAAGCATCCCGAGGACCGGGCACAGGTCGCCAGCGCGCTGGAGAAGGCGATCGAGAACACCGAGCCGTTCTCCAGCCGCCACCGGATCATCGATACGCGCGGGCAAGTCCACCATGTGATCGTGGTGGCCGACACCATGAATGATGAGCACGACCAGGTGGTCGGCACTTCCGGGTACTACATCGACGTCACCGAGACGCTTGAAGAGCACCGGCAGGAAACTCTCGACGATGCGCTCCCAGAGCTGTACGCCGCGCGAGCGGTGATCGAGCAGGCCAAAGGCGCGCTCATGCTGGTATATGGCATCGGTCCCGAGCAGGCGTTCCGCGTGCTCAGTTGGCGTTCGCAGGAAACCAACATCAAACTGCGCGCGCTGGCCGAGCGATTGGTCGCCGATCTGGCGTCGCTGGCGGATTCCGCGAGCGGTTTGCGCACCCGCTTCGACCATCTATTGCTCACCGCACACGAGCGCGTCCGAAACGGTTGACTCCGACGGCTCGAAGCGTAGCCGTTTCGAGCATCATGCGGCGGGTACGCCACGGTTTGAGGAAGTCGCGGCCGCTTGTGTTCCGCCTGCCGCGAGCGCTGGGCTGGTGTGTGGTCGGGAACACCGGGGAGCGGTACCCGACCGTCTCCGGTCGGCTGCGAGAACAAGGTGGTGATGGGCATGGGCGAGTGGACTTCCCGATCCTCTACCGAAACGACGACGATCGGCGTGCGAGTGCCTGCCCGGTTGGAGCAGCTGACGATGCTGCGCGCCCTGGCCGAAACCGTCGCGCTCATCGCGGATTTCGCGCTCGATGAGGTGACCGACATCCGGCTGGCGCTGGATGAGGTGGCTACGTCCCTCATCCTGGATGCTGTTCCGGAATCGGCCATCGATTGCAACTTCACCTACGACGCCAACCAGATGTTCGTCCACGTCTCCTCGGTCGCCGTCTCGCCATCAGCGGTCAACGGAGGTGGCTTCGGTTGGCACATCGTCCGGACCCTGACTGATTCGATCGCCGCTGCGCAAAGCCCCTACGACGGGATGCTCGGCGGATACCCGACAATCGTGGACTTCAGTTGGGTTCGGGGTGTCGCGGATGACCGCTGAATCGAGATCGCGCGGCGACAGCTACGACAACATCGAGCCGCTGTTCGAGAAGATCGCCGCACTGGACCCTGATGACCCGCGCCGAGATTCCATGCGATCGGAGTTGATCGGCCGATGCCTGCCGCTGGCGGACCACATCGCTCGGAAATTCTCCGGCCGCGGCGAGAACTTCGATGATCTTTTACAGGTTGCTCGCCTCGGTCTGGTGCAGGCGGCAGACCGGTTCGACGTCACCCGCGGGTCATCGTTCCTGTCTTTCGCGGTGCCGACCATCATGGGTGAGGTGCGCCGGCATTTTCGGGACAACACCTGGGCGGTGCGCGTGCCTCGCCGCGTCAAGGAGATCCAGCTGACCATCGGCGTCACAGTGGAGACGCTGTCCCAGCGCCTCGGCCGTATGCCACGAGCCAGGGAGATCGCCGCAGCGTTGGACGTGGACCTGGTCGAAGTAACCCAGGCCCTCATCGCAGGTAACGCCTACCAGTCCTCGTCCATCGACGCCGTCGCGGGCGAGGACATCGAGAACGCGCCGTTGCCGCTGCTGGAAAGCATCGGCGCCGAGGAAACGTCCTACCACGTGGTGGAGGACTACCTTGCGGTCCGGCCGCTGATCGAGGAGCTGCCCGACCGTGAGCGGCAAGTCCTGGTGATGCGGTTCTTCGAATCGATGACGCAAACCCAGATCGCGGACCGCCTGGGCGTCTCCCAGATGCATGTCTCGCGCATCCTGTCCAGAACGTTGAACCAGCTGCGCGAACAGGCATTGCGGGACTGACCCGCCGGTCAGAGCCGTTCGACGCGATCGGCGCTGCCTGCGTTGTCGGGCAGACGCCGCGGTCACATGGGGTTCGGTGGCGCTGGATCCGGTGTCGGCACCGGCGGCGGGGCCGGGAACGGATGTCCGGGATCGGGTATCGGCGGCACCGGCCGTCCAGGGTCCGGTGCTGGACGTGGCTGGGGCTCCGGAGTCGGCGGGACCGGACGCGGATCCGGATCGGGCGGTGTGGGTTCGGGGTCGGGGAGTGGTTCGGGGCGGGGTACCGGCGGTATCGGGTCGGGTATCGGTTCCGGCGGGACCGGGCTCGGATCCGGTGGCACCGGGCGGGTCATGCTCATTCGATCTCCTCCTCGCTCTGCGCTGTCTCGACGCGACACTCGAAGCGGCGCGCCAGCGGTGATCGCCTATGACGGCAGGCCAGCCGAATCGCCGGGACGGTCGACCACGCCATCCGGGTACCCCTGCCTTCTGGCCTGAATCGACAGGCTGGGGCCGAATCGGCACCCGTGGTCGGCGGAGCGGGCGATACGAGCGGTTTGCGCGTCGGTGACGTGGGGTACGTGAAGGAGAGCCGGACAAACGATGCCTACGGCTCGAGGAGTTCGTCATGAACGACCAGCGACGACCAGGCACCCGAAACCTCGGGTCGGGCAGTTCGAGGTCGCCGAGACACGCAACGGAAATCCCGCCCCCCGCACAGCGGACGGAGCGCATGAACGACACCCGCACCACGACGAGTCATGAGGTGATCCGGCGTTGGGCGGAGCAACGCGGAGCCCGCCCCGCGACTTTGCCAGGCAGCGAGTACGACGGGCGCCTCGGTGTGCTGCGATTCGATTTTCCCGGGTACGGTGGCGCCGTGCTACGCACCGTGGACTGGGATGAATGGTTCGCCACGTTCGACGCGCGGCGGTTGCATTTTCGTTATCAGGAACAGCGGCCCGACGGGACGCCGAGCAATTTCAATCGGCTGGAGCACCCCGACCGGTGACTTCCCTGATCGGGATCGGCCCGACGGTCACGGGCACCGGCGCCTCTCGGCCCAACCCGTGGGAGCGCCCCACTTCCAGTCATCCAGCACCGCGTCACCGAGCACCGCCACCGTCGCCCGCGCCCGGGCCAGGCGATTCGCAACCTCCAGGATCGGGCTTCCCACCGACCGAGGGATCCGCTGCGCGGTTGTCTGCGGCATGGCTCGAGTGTTCTCGCTGCCCGTAGCCTGCCGCTGAGTGCGCGATCATCACGCCGGGGGTCGGCGCTGGAGTGCGCGCCCGGTTCCGTGCGATTGGCGTGAGCCCGGTCACCGGTGGCATTTCGATCGAGCTCGACTCCGCGGCGGGCGAAGCCGGGCAATGTCGACCTCGGCTCCCACGCTCGGCGCTGCCGCCGAACTACGCCCCGCGCGGGCAGAGAGCTTCCGGCCACATCGATTTGGGGAGCGGTACGGCAGGCCGCACAGTCACCGAACGGCGGGTCGCGACCGCCCTTCTTCGGCCCGATCACCGCTCCACCGGCCGCGGGTTCACGGTCGTCGGCGGATGAGGATGCCTGCTCGCCCGGCTGCCGAACGTTTACCGGACGGTATCTTCGGGTAAACATAGGCAGGCAAGGTTGCTCGAAAGCGGAATGTCGCGTCGGTATGGGGATGCGATTGTCCGCATCGTGGCGCGGATCCGCGTGTCTGCAAGGGATAAGGTCTTGAGCGCAAACCTGATGATCGTGGAAGACGACGACCGGGTCCGTGGCGCATTACGACTCGCCATGGAAGACGAGGGCTACGACGTCGACGAGGCGGGGGAAGCCGAGGACGCGCTCACCCATCTGCGCAGCAATGGCGTTCCCGATGTGATGATCGTCGACCTGATGCTCGGTGGCATGGACGGATTCGAATGTATCCGGGAGATCCGCCGCGACCACGACGTGCCGATCATTGTGGTCAGCGCTCGCGACGACACCCACGACGTGGTGGCCGCACTGGAGGCGGGCGCCGACGATTTCGTCACCAAGCCGTTCGAGATCAAGGAGATCACCGCCCGTATGCGCGCGGTGCGTCGTCGCGCACGGCTCACCGCCGAGCGCGAGACGCCGCAGGAGATGGTTCTCGACGCCGACAACACAGCTCCGTTGGTGCTCGCACAGGACAGCGGCGTGGTCCGGCGCGGCGACGAGGAGATCCGGCTCACGCTCACCGAGTTCCGGTTGCTGTGCGAGCTGGCGGAGGCGTCAGGCCGGGTGCTCAGCCGGACAGTCCTACTCGAACGGGTGTGGGATCGCGGATTCTTCGGTGACGAGCGCATTGTGGACGTCCACATGCGCAGGCTGCGCACCAAGATCGAACGGGATCCGTCCGATCCGCGGATCGTGGTGACGGTGCGCGGGCTCGGCTACCGACTCGATGTCCGGCGCTGAGCGCCCGCTGAACCCGAAGCACTGGAGCCCCAACGCCTGGAGCCTGCGCGGCCGGGTGACCGCCGCGTTCGCGGCGATCGCCGCGCTGATGTCCCTGGTTTTGGTTGCGTCGGTGTTTCTCATCAGTCGCAGCTACCTGGAAGCGCAGCGGCCGCACTCGAGCACCGAGCAGTCCGGCGATCTCAATTCCGATCTGGATCTGCTGCGCAATGTGCTGATCGGCTGTGCCATCGTGGTCACCCTGATCGGCGCGGCCGTGGGATGGTGGGCGAGCAGACGCGTACTGACCCCGCTGCACCAGCTCGCCGGGACGGCGGCACGGATCGCCTCCGGCGATTTGGACCTGCGGCTGTCCGCCACCCCGGACCACGACTTGGCGATCACCGTCGAGTCGTTCAACACCATGGTGGACTCACTGCAGCGTCGGATCGAGCGTGAACACCGGCTCTTCGGCGATGTCAGCCACGAGCTGCGCACGCCGCTGACCACGTTGATGGCCAGCGTCGACGTGCTCAACCGGCACCGCGACGATCTGCCCGAACGCTCGCGGCGCGCGCTCGGCCTGGTCACCGACGAGGTCGATCACTTGCGCAGGCTGCTGGACGACCTGCTTGCCCTTGCCCGCGTCGAGGCAGGAATGCACCACGGCGACGCCGAGCCGCTGTCTGTGCGCGACCTGCTGACCCATACGCTGGCCGATCGTCGCTATCCGGCGGAGCTGCTCACAGTGACGCAAGACGTCATCGTGCGCGGTCGCAAGCTGGAGCTGGAACGTGCGGTGGCCAACCTGTTGCACAACGCGGACCGGCACGGCGGCGGAGTGGTGGCGGTCACCGCGAGCCGCAACGGCACCGACGCGGTGATCATCGTCGACGACGCGGGACCCGGCGTGCCGCCCGCGGACCGGCTCCGCATCTTCGAACGCTTCGCGACCGCACACAGCGGCCGCCGCTCCGCCACCGGGACGGGCATCGGCCTCGCGCTGGTCGCCGAGACCGTCGCCACACACTGCGGTCACGTCGAATGCATCGAGCGGTCCGGCGGCGGCGCGCGGTTCGTTGTGCGCCTGCCCCGGTTGGACGACATGTGTCCGTAACACAACCGTAAAGAAGTCGACAGGTTCACCTCAAAGTCACTTCGCAAGCCTGGATAAGTACTGCTGGCCCGACGAGGGAGTTGTATGTCACCGCCAACCCTGTCCGCAGCGGAGATCGAGCGATCGCGTGTCGAGAACGCGGCGGCCGCCTTGGGTTCCACCCCGACACCGAAAGCCACCGGACCGACTGTGGTCCTGCGCACCCCCCGCTTGGGCGACGGCGCCCAGATGTGGCGTATCGCCAACGACTCCGCGGTGCTCGACGCCAACTCGAGCTACGCGTATTTGCTCTGGTGCCGAGATTTCGCGGGAACGTCCGTGGTCGCCGAGCTCAACGGCCGCATCGTGGGATACGTCATCGGATTCGTCCGCCCGCAGGCACCGGACACCGTCTTCGTCTGGCAGGTCGCGGTGGAGCGCTCGCAGCGCGGCCGCGGCACCGGGGCCGAGCTGTTGCACACGTTGCTGAACAGCGTTTCAGCGAAAGGAGTTTCGGTGCTGGAGACGACGATCTCACCGGACAACACCGCGTCCATCGCCATGTTCACGTCGGTAGCCCGGGCGAGGGAAGCCGCCATCAGCAAGCGCCCCTTGTTCGATGCCGCCGTCTTCCCGGACAGCCATGCACCCGAGGAGCTGTACCGCATCGCACCGACTGCCCGCACCACCGAGGAGGATCCCCGATGATCAACGCCGACACCACCGTTTTCGAGAGTCTCGAGTCGAACGTGCGCGGTTACTGCCGCGCCTGGCCCACCGTGTTCACCACCGCGAAGGGCAGCTGGCTGCGCGACGAGGAGGGCAGGGACTACCTCGACTTCTTCGCAGGCGCCGGTGCGCTGAACTACGGCCACAACAACGAGGTGCTCAAGCGCTCGCTGCTGGACTACATCGCCAGTGACGGCATCACGCACGGCCTGGACATGTCGACGGCGGCCAAACGAGAACTGCTGGAGACGCTGCGCGACACCCTCTTCACGCCGCGCGGCCTGGACTACAAGGTCCAGTTCCCCGGCCCGACCGGCGCCAACGCTGTCGAGGCGGCACTCAAGCTGGCCCGTAAGATCACCGGCCGCGAGACGATCGTCAGCTTCACCAACGCCTTCCACGGGATGACGCTCGGCGCGTTGTCGGTCACCGGCAATGCGGCCAAGCGGGCGGGTGCCGGTGTGCCGCTGGTGCACGCGACGCACATGCCCTACGACGGCTACTTCGATGGCACCACCGCCGACTTCCAGTGGATGGAGAAGGTGCTCGACGACAGCTCGTCGGGCGTCGACCGCCCCGCCGCAGTGATCGTGGAGACGGTGCAGGGCGAGGGCGGCGTCAATGTCGCGCGCGCCGAGTGGCTGCGCCACCTCGCCGGGCTCTGCGCGGCCCGGGAGATCCTGCTGATCGTCGACGACGTGCAGATGGGCTGCGGTCGCACCGGCCCGTTCTTCTCCTTCGAGGTCGCGGGCATCACCCCCGACATCGTCACGCTGTCGAAGTCGATCAGCGGCTACGGTCTGCCGATGGCGCTGGTACTGCTCGAGCCCGAGCTCGATCAGTGGGCGCCCGGTGAGCACAACGGCACCTTCCGCGGCAACAACCCCGCGTTCGTCACCGCGACGACCGCGCTGCGGCACTTCTGGTCCGATGGCGCCCTCCAGGCCGCCACGCAGGCCAAAGGCGACCGGATCGGACGTACGCTGAGCGAGCTGGCCGCGCACTTCCCCGGCGTGTCGACCAGAGGACGCGGTCTTGTGCACGGCGTCGTGTTCGACGACCCGTCGCAGGCGAGCAAGGTTTGCCAGATCGCGTTCGAGCGCGGTCTACTGGTGGAGACCTCCGGATCCACCGACGAGGTGGTGAAGCTGTTGCCGCCATTGACCATCACCGAGCAGGAACTCGACCAGGGCCTGCACATCCTCACCGGCGCCGTCGACGCCGTGTGTGGTGGCCTGGAGGTGGTCGCATGATCGTGCGCACCACCGCGGAGATCACCGGCACCGAACGCGATGTGGCGGGGGAGGGGTGGCGCAGCAAGCGCATCGTCCTCGGCGGCGACGGGGTGGGCTTCTCCTTCCACGAGACCACCATCGAAGCAGGCACCGTGCACGAGTTCCACTACCGCTACCACGTGGAGGCGGTGTGGCTGATCGAGGGCGAGGGCACGTTGACCGACCTGGACAACGGCGTCACCTTCGAGCTTCTGCCCGGCTCGATGTACCTGCTCGACGGACACGAACGCCACCGGCTCGAGGTGCGCAGCACCATGCGGATGATGTGCGTGTTCAACCCGCCGGTCACGGGGCAGGAGGTTCACGACAGCGACGGCGTCTACCCGCTGGTCGCCGCGACGATGATCGGAGAATGAGAACAGTAATGGTTTTGCAGCACACCGATACTCGACTCGAGACCGCTCGGTTCGATCGCTACCCGACCCGGCTCGGCGTGCCCGCCCCGCATCTGGAGCGCGCCGACCCGACGGTCTGGGGCACGGTCGACAGCAAGGAGCTGGCCGCGTTCGACGCCGACGGATTCGCCATCCTCGACGCGCTGCTGACGCCCGCCGAGGTGGCCGATTTCAGCGCCGAGATCCACCGGCTCGCGGGCGATCCCGCGCTGCGCGACGACGACCGGCTCATCGTGGAGAAGTCGTCTAACCGGGTGCGCTCGATCTTCGAGGTGCACAAGCTCAGCTCGGCGGTCGCCGAGCTGGCGCGGGAGGAACGCGTCGCCGGGCTGGCCAGGCAGGTACTGGGGTCGGAGGTGTACGTGCACCAAAGCAGGGTCAACTACATGCCCGGCTTCCGCGGCACGGGTTTCTACTGGCACTCGGATTTCGAGACCTGGCACGCTGAGGACGGTATGCCCGTGCCGCGTGCGGTGAGCCTGTCGATCGCGCTGACCGACAACTATCCGATCAACGGCAGCCTCATGGTGATGCCCGGCTCGCACCGCACCTTCGTGCCCTGCCTCGGCAGTACTCCGGCCGAGCACTATCGGGAGTCGTTGCAGGAGCAGGAGATCGGCGTGCCGACGACCGAGGACATCACCTCGCTCGCGAAGCAGTACGGGATCAGCCAGTTCACCGGCAGGGCAGGGTCGGCGCTGCTGTTCGACTCCAATCTGATGCACGGGTCGTCGAACAACATCACGCCGTTCCCGCGCTCGAACATCTTCCTGGTGTTCAACAGTGTGGAGAACACCCTCGTGGAGCCGTTCGCCGCGCCGGCGCCGCGGCCCGGATACATCGGTAGCCGCGACTTCACGCCGCTCTCGGCGTGAACGACCGTCCCGGTGTGCGCCCGCCAGGCAGGGAGCGGGTCGTGCACCCGGACGGTTCGCCGTAGACGCTGGCATCCACAATGCCGCGGTTCGCCACTGGTCAGCGGGCTGCTTCCGGTAATGCGCGCAATGCCCGGTAGAGGGTCGTCCAGCGATCGGGGGAGACCAGGCCGACCGGCTGGTCGGGTGGAATCCCGGCCGCCGCGCAGGCGGCGCGCACGGCGGAGGTGGGAAACTCCCGACGCAGCGACGCGGCCAGGGATCCGCCGACTCCGGAGAACCCCAGCGCGACCACCCTGCGGTAGTCACCGATCAGCTCGCGCGGCAGCAGGGGAGCATGCCGTTTGCGCAAACGCAGAATCGCCGTGTCGACCCGCGGCACTGGATTGAAGCTGTGCCTGCCGATCCGCGCGCCCAAATCGACCGCCACAGTGGGCCAGTGGCCGATGGTGAGTTTGGTCCATCGTCCGTAGTCGCCGGAATGCTTGCGCGCGAACTCCACCTGGGTGAGCAAGGTAGCGGCAGTGAGGTGCCGAGCAGCCAGGCACCAGCGCACGATGTCGGTCGTGCCGGCGAACGGAACGTTGGCCACGACGGCGAACGGTTCCCTTGGTGCGCGGACCGTGCGAAAATCCCGGTGGAACAGATGTATTCGCGGATTATTTGCATATCTTCTGCTCAGCAGGGTTACGTAGTGCGGGTCCTTCTCGTAGGCGAGGATCCGGCCGGCCACCCCGAGTAGCTGCCTGGTCAGCATGCCGTCGCCGGAGCCGATCTCCAGCACGAGGTCTTCGGTGGTGACGCCGGACGCGTGCACGATCAGACGTGCGGCGCGCGGATCGGTGAGGAAGTTCTGGGACAGCCGCTTTCGCGTGCTCGTAGTGTGGACCTGGCTGTCGCGGGCACGCGAAACGGAATGGTGGCGGGACATGGGTGTCCTCCGAACAGAGTGGTCGAATCAGAAATGTTGATTCGCCCGGACCCACGCCAGGGCACAGCGGATCAGGCGGCCGCTATCGGCCGCCTGCGCGGATTTCGATCAGCCGGATCAGGAAATCGAAGCCATACGGTATGCCGGCAGAGCCCGGGCCTCCGTCCGCAGTCGGATGAAGTATGTGCCGACCGCGCACACCCCGTTCGCACCTGGACTGCCACCCATACTCCGCACCGTACAGGATGCCCCTTCCTTGGAAAATTCTTTTCCGCCCCACGTCACCGGCCGCCAAGGTCTGGCGCCACCAACAGCCATTCGACTCATCGACACAGTCGCCGAAGTGACGTCGGAATTCACCGATCGAATCGATCGAATCGGCTCGACCCACATCGAATTGGGGCGGGAATCAGCCAGATGTCGGCTGACCGACCACGTCGGCGGCTCGCTCCTCGAACGCGTACGTCCGCCATGCCCTGGCCTCGTCGTGGTTGCCCTGCTGGTCGAGCAGTTCGGCAAGTCCGGCCGTCGCACGAGGCTCGCGGCGGTCGGCGGCGGCGCGCCACCAGTATTCGGCCCCGGCCGGATCACCCCGCCGGTATCGGACCATGCCGAGCTCGTAGGCGGCGACCGCATGCCCGGCCTCGGCCGCCTGTGCCCAGAGCTCGCACGCCTGTTCCTCCTCGCCGCGGCTCTGCATAGCGACGCCGAGGTCGTAAAGCGCGCTTCGATAGCCTGGGTCGCCAGACTGCCTCGAGTCGGTCTCGGGCCGGGGGATATCGGCAGCGAATTCTTCGGCGGGGTGCGGATTCGAGGCCGGAGCGGTCCGGGTTTCTGAGACCTGCGGGCTCGGCGTAGGGCGCTGGATATCCGCGGCGGGCTGCGCAGTCCGTGACGACTGCATATTCGTGAAGAGTGTGCCTGCCCGTCCGGTCGGGTTGTCTTGCGCCGCTTGCCCATTCACGGGTGGATCGCCGTTCGTGGCCGATCGCCGGTCGGAAGGAGATCGGCCGGTGGGCGAAGAGGGTGCGCCGGTCGGCGGGCCCGCGTCGATACGCGGAACGGGCATCGTCGGCGCGGTGGGCGGACCGGCCGAGGAAGGGGACCGAGTGGCGGGCGTGCTCATGGCGACCGGTGTCGTGGCGGGCGCGCTCGGGATCGATTCGTTCGGTGTGACGACCGTAGGCGCGGTACGCACCTCCACGACGAGGTTCGCGAAGTTCGGCGGTCCCTCTCCGATGCTGCACCACAGGACGATTCGACCGTCGGGCTGGTGCTCGATCACGATGCCGTAGTTGCCGACCCAGGACTTCTGGGTCCCGAATTCGTCCACCCATACGGGGGTGAGCGTCACCAGCGTGCCCGGCGCCGTCGGCGTCACGTCGAAGCTGACACCCGCAGCGAGTGCATCGCTCCACGCGTCGACCCCGGCGAGTGAGCGTCCGTGCAGATCCACATAGCCATCAACCACAAACAGGCCCATTCCCAGCCCGCGCAGTCCGGCGGGCGGCGCTGCGGACAGCAATGTCACTGTGACGGTAGTGGGCGCTGGTCCGACCTGCTCGGTGTACATGGGGTAGACCATGCTGCCGTGCCAGACGATGGGTTCCGCGCTCTGATAACGAGCGGACAGGGGTAACTCTTCGGACGAATTCCGGGCAGCCCACGACGAATACGGCTTGTTCATTCGTGCCCGCCCGCCTTTCGTTCGATCCGTGCCTTCCCCCTGCGCTGTGGTGCGGGGTATACCGTACTAGCCGCGCATTACAACTGCGCCTAAATTCCCAGGCGTCCCGTTACGGCTCTGACGGGACACCGATACCGAGCAGTTCACCGGAGGTTCCGCCGCTGTCGGCGAGGGCATTCAACGCCTTTGTCAGCCGCCGCTCCTCCCAGCGGAAGTGGGATTCCAGAATCGCGGTCAAACTGTCCAGTTCCCGATGGGCGGTCTCTGCATCCGGCTGTGCGGAGTCGAGCAGATCGTCCAGCCTGCGCAGGATCTCGGCCACCAGACCGTGGTCGGCGCGCAATTCGGCCAGTACCAGGCATGACTCGTCTTTCGATCGAGGAATCCGGTCACCACTGGAACGCAGGCAGCGTAGAGCCGCGAAGGGGCTCGAGAGTGGGAATTGCCGGCCGCGGACGCGGCGCGATCCTCAGTGGGAGCGCGACAGTGACGCATGGCGGTCTCCTCGATCACGGTGCCTCCATGCCGAACGCCGTCCATCTGGCGTCGTTACGCGACACCTGCTTGATCCTGCCCGTCGCGTTCTGTTCGATCACGTCCCGCGGGCGGCGATGCGTTCGAGCGCCGCGAGGTCCTTTTCGAGTATCCGGAACAGCCAATACACGCCGATGAAAGCCAGCGCACTGCCGATGCAGAGTAGCCGCAGCGTCACGATGACGGCGGCAAGGTCGCCGGAGGGAATGAATGTCGCGCCCGCGACGCCCAGCAGTGGCACCGCGGCGGCGGCGGCCAGGAAGTACGTGCTGCGTACCTCGAGTTGTCGCAGGCGGTGTGCATCCTGGGCACCGAGTCCGCCATGCGGGAGGAACATCGGATACAGCGACCGCACCGCGTAGAAGTTGACCAGGAAGTAGGGATAGGCCATCGCAACGCCACACACGATTTGAGTGATGAAGAAGTAGACGTAGGACTCGGCGGCGATATGGTTTCCCGACACCTGCACTATCACGGGGACCACCACGCCTGTGATCGCCCACAACGCACAGCAGGTCAACACGGTGCGTTTCCCGAGCCGTAGCGTGTCGGCCCTGGCTCCGGCGAGGGTTTCCGCGTCATAGGACCGGCGCTTGCGCAGCCCCCACGCGATCGACCAAAGCCCGGCGATCAGCATGTTGATGACGACGAAACCGATCAGAAAGCCGAGCCCGTAGGTCGCGAGCACGATCTGCTGGATGCGGTGTTGAGTCTGCACGTCGAGCTTGTCGATGATCAAACTGCGATTGTGATGGTAGTTGTAGAGGATCGCGAGCGCGTTCGGTACGGCGATAGCCAGCGCCATGATCGGGTGCATCAGCATGCGGGCGCGCAGGCGCCAGCTTGTCGGCGGCGGGTCGACGAGGTCGCGGGCGCGGGCGTCGAGGCAGACTTCGAGCTGCTGGGCCATGTCGGCACCACGCGACCATCGGTTTTCCGGTTCGGGGTTGAGCGCCCGAACCAGGGCGCGCTGTAATGCCTTCGGGCAATCCGGGGGCAGATCCGAATAGGGCAGCGCCTGCGGACTACGGGGTCGGCGCTTCAACATCCCTTCCAGGGTGGCACGGTCACCGCCGGTCGCGACATCGTCGTCGAACGGTTTGCGCCCGGTGAGCAATTCCCACAGCACGACGGCCAGGGCGTAGAGATCACTGCGCGTATCGAGGTCCTGGGCCGTAATCGGCAGGTCCGGGTGCAGCGCGGCGAGCTGCTCTGGTGACATGTATGCCAGCGAACCGCCGAAGTATGCTATGGGATTGTCGCCGGACACGTTGTCGCTGAAGCTGATGTTGAAGTCGGCCAGCTTGGGGACGCCCTCTGCGGTGAGCAAGACATTGGCCGGTTTGACGTCGCGGTGCAGCACGCCCGCGTTGCCTGCGTAGTCGAGCGCTTCGGCGAGCCGGCGCCCGAGCCACGCGACGGTCTCTGGCCAGGACAACTCGGCCAGCTCCGCCCGCTGTGGCGATTCACTGGGCTGGATCTCGCCTTTCGCGGCAAGCACATGATCGATCACCTCGAGCAGCATCGCACCACTGCGCTGAGCCGGTGGCGTAGCGCGGACACGCTCGAGCACGGTGAAAAGCGTGCCGCCTGGCACGTACTGCATGTACAGCAGGCGCAACTTCCGGCTCTCCAGCACCCGCTGGTCGAAGACCCGCACGATGTAGTCGTGGTCGAGCTGAGCCAGCGTCTGTGGCTCAGTGCCTCTGTCACGGGAGATCTTCACTGCGACCAACCGCTGCATCGACCGTTGCCTGGCCAAGAACACCCGGGCGAAGCTGCCTCGTCCGAGACCGGTCATCAAGTCGAAGTCGTCGATCTTCTGTCCGGCGGCGAGTTCATCAAGGTTCGTCGGCTCGGCTGGGACCGTCATCACCGTGCTGTGGTAGTCGTCGGTGGCGAGCATTTCCGAGAGCTGGTCGCTCTGCTCGGGGTAGGCCGCAGTGTACTCGGCGACCGCGACCGAGCTATCCGCCTGCTTGCGGACGTGGAATTCCTCGTAGATCAGATCCGGCGGCAGGGGCCAGGTACGCAATTCCGGCAGTTCCGCGACGTAATCGGCCAGCCGTTTCGGCGCCTTGCCGCGCCCCCACCGGTTGGCCAGGTCCACCTTGATCAATTCGATCAGCGACACGCGGCGGATCGCGGGGGAATCCGGCAGGTAAGCGGCCAGCTTCGGCGGTGTAGCCGCCGTGCGCCATGCGTCGGCGAAGCGCTCAACTACGTCGGCGACCCGGGTGACCCGCGATTTTCCCGGCGGGCGGTCGAATTCGGCCGTCGCCTCCGGACCCGGCGAGGCGGGGCACGCCATAAGCCAATCGTATCGCTGCCGCCGGGTTGAGGCCGACGTTGGGCCACGGAAATCTCAGTCCGGCGGCGCAATATGGCGGGCAGAGTTTGTGCGTAGTGATCGGCTAGACGGTGAAGCACGTTGGGAAATTGGGCCGCCGCATCCGTGATCGGAATTGCGGAAGCCCAGGGCGATGTGGCTACCTGCGCGCACCGACCGTCGCACGACACCGTGAAGATCCACCGCGCAGAGGCCGGTTTTGCGAGCTTACATGGAAGCACATACTGCCGACCAAGCGCTTGCTACCCTCGGTAAATGATCTCCACGGTGGTCTGGGGCACCGGCAATGTCGGCCGGGCGGCCATCCGCGCCGTCGAGTCCCACCCGGCTCTGCGGCTGACGGGCGTGCTCGTCCGCAACTCCGACAAGGTCGGCCGGGACGCGGGCGAGCTCGGCGGCCTCGACTATGCGCTCGGAGTCGCGGCGAGCGACGACATCGATGGTGTACTCGCCGCGGCGCCGGACGCCGTGGTCTACGCGGCATCCGGCGACATCCGCCCTGACGACGCACTCGGCGACATCGTGCGCGCACTCCGCGCGGGCGCAGTGGTCGTCACACCCGCGCTCTACGCGCTCTACGACCCGCGCAATGCCCCAGCTGAGGTGCGCGAGCCGGTGTTGGCCGCCATCGCCGCAGGCGGCGGGTCGCTGTTCGTCTCCGGCGTCGATCCCGGGTGGGGCAACGACGTCCTGCCGGCGCTGGTCAGCGGGCTCGGCAGCAGGGTCGAGGTGATTCGTTGCCAGGAGATCTTCGACTACTCCAGCTACGACCAACCGGACTCGGTGCGCTACCTGGTCGGCATGGGTCAGCCGATGGACTATCAGCCACCGATGCTGGCGCCGTCGGTGCCGAGCATGGTGTGGGGCGGGCAGATTCGGCTCATGGCGCGGGCACTGGGTGTCGAACTCGACGAGATCCGCGAGACGCTGGACCGGCGAGCACTGGACAGCGCCGTCACCACCGTGTCCATGGGGGAGTTCGAGGCGGGCACCCAGGGCGCCGTGCGGTTCGAGGTTCAGGGCATCGTGGAAGGGGAGGCACGCTTCGTCATCGAACACGTCACCCGCATCCATCCGTCCTGCGCCCCTGACTGGCCCTCACTCGCCGACGGCGGCGCGGGCGCGCACCGCGTGATCATCGAGGGCCGCCCACGCATCGAAGTGACAGTCGCGGCCACCGACGAGGACGGCAACCGGTCCGCGGGCGGAAACGCGACGGCCGTCGGCCGTTTGGTGAGCGCGATCGACTGGCTGGTAGCCGCCGAACCCGGACTCTACGACGCGCTGGACATCCCGCTACGCCCGGCGGTCGGCAAACTCGGAAGGAAGCGCACATGATCATCGATGTTCCCGAGGGTAGGGATCCGATCGGCTACGTCTGGGGCGAAATGGTCCCGGGCATCGGCATCGCCGCCTCCAACTTCTCGTTGTCGGTGTACTCGCACAGCACCCTGGGACTGCGCGAGTTCGAGGCGGCGCGGCTGCGCATTGCCCAGATCAACGGCTGCCTGTTCTGCCAGGACTGGCGCACCGAGCGCGATGGGAAGAAAGTCGAGCCCGAATTCGCCGACGCCGTCACCAACTGGCGCACCACTGACGCCTTCGACGAACGCACCCGCCTTGCCGCCGAATACGCCGAGCGCTACGCCACCGATCACCACAATCTCGACGACGAGTTCTGGACCCGGATGTTCGCCCACTACAGCCAGGTCGAACTGGTCGAGCTCAGCATGAGCATCGGCTCCTGGCTGGCCTTCGGCCGCCTGAACCGCGTGCTCGGCCTGGACGCGGTCTGTGTGCTGCCCAGCCATCTCGCCGAACAGTAGGCCCAGCCACGCGAAACGTACCGATGACGGAAGGGCCCACGGCACGACCTGGCCTCGATTCCGTCAAGCCCGTAGTTTCGACACCCAGGCGGGCTGCCCGTCGACGAGGCCGAGCTCGAATTCCTCGGGCGCGTCGACCACCGCGGTGAATTGTTGATGTGCCTGCTCGGCCGAGATGTCCGCAGGAAATCGGATGAAGTCGAGCGTGGCGCCGGAAATTCGGGCGCGGAAGCCGTACTCGAATTCGTACTGGGCGCAGTAGGTGAGCGCGATACGGCCTCGCCAGTCGATGTCGTGCCTGCCGTCGGCGCGTCTGGTGAAGGACACTTCCTGGTCGGCGACCGAGTCGTGCCCGAGCAGATAGATGTTGAACGCGAGGTCTTCGACGTCGTCGAACTGGGCCAGGGGAAGGGGATCCACCGTCAGCCGTTGCGGCTGCACCGCTTTCAGCAGAAACGGACGGCCGGGCTCGGCTGCGCGAAAGCCGGTCCCCTCATCCTCGCCCCAGTACGTCGACGACAGTGTGCAGCGATGATAGTTCTGCCAGACGATCCGCGACGTCCAGTCCTCGTGGTCCGCATCGTCCTCGGGCTCGCATTCGACGCCGTCGCCGGGTGCCCCTTCAGCGTCGTAGTCCGCGGACTGCAGGTGCAGATCGAACCACAGGTCACCGGCCGGATCCAAGCGGCCGGTCCAGGCGAACTCCTCGATCACATGCCCGTCGGGCCACGGATTTCCCGGGAACACAATCCTCCCGGTGGGTGAAATACGTGCCAGGTCGGTCCTTTCCATGCCGACGAACCCTAGTGGCCGGGACCGACAAAATCGAAATGCCGGTTCTCGGCCGTGTAGGTCGGTCAGACGATGGCGGGCGCCTCGTCTTCCGGTTCGCCGGCGGGCGGCTCGTCCACCGTCCGCTTCGGGCCGGTGAACCAGGTCCGCGCCGATATCAGCCACCAGATCCCGATCGCGCCCACCACACCGACCAGGGTGATCGGCGCGTAATTCACTGTGTTCCAGGTGAACTCGCTGTCCCACGGATAGCCGCGGTCGTCGGTGGGCAGGATGAACAGGAAGCTGATCAGCACGATCCAGATCAGCGCGACCAGACCGACCGGCCGATACCACGCGCCGAGTTGCCATGGGCCGGTGCGGAATCGGGCGCCGTGCAGCTGGCGCAGGAGAACCGGGATGCCGTACGCGATATACAGGCCGATGGTCGCGACCGAGGTGGCCGCCGCGTACGCGGTCGGCGCGTTCGCCGCGGGCACCAGCATCGACGGAATCAGCAGGACGAAGGCGAAGAACGAAATGAACAGCACCGCGTTGACCGGCACCCTCCGCGCCGACAACTTCGACCACAGCGCCGACCCGGGCACGGCGCCGTCACGCGAGAACGCGAACAGCATGCGGGAGGCCGACGTCACCGAAGCATAACCGCAGAACAATTGCGCGATCGCCGCGATGACCAGCAGCAGACTCGACCAGAACGAATTCAGCGAGTTTTCCAGGATATAGATCACCGGGTAGCCGCTGTTCATCTCCGGATCGAGCGCGTCATCGAGATCAGGAATCGCGAAGGTCACCGCCATGATGAGCAGATATCCGGCGATCGCCGACACGATGATCGTATTGATAATGCCCTTGGCCGCCATGCGGGAAGCGTCGTGGGTTTCCTCGGACATGTGCGCGGACGCGTCGTACCCGGTGAACGTGTATTGCGCGTGTAGCAGACCGAGCAGGAAGCTGAATGCCACCCCGCCGAATCCCACCGCGCTGTTGTCGACCGTTTCGGTGTAGACGAATCCGAGGCTCTGGTGGTGCTTCGCGCCGAACCCGAGCACGACCACGAAGATGACCACACCGCCGACGTGCCACCACGCGGACACGTTGTTGATCACCGCGGACAGATGGGGGCCGATCGCGTTCAGCACGGCGTGCAGGACCAGAATCGCGGCGAACACGAAAAATATCGCGGTGCGGTCGGTACCGATGCCGATGCCGATGACGTTCAGCACGACGGTGGTGAAGATGGCCGCGCCGTAATCGATCGCCGCGGTCACTGCGATCTGACCGATCAGGTTGAACCACCCGGTGAACCATCCCCACACCGGTCCGCCGAGTTCCGAGGCCCACCAGTAGAGGCCGCCGGAGGTGGGATAGGCGGAGGCCAATTCCGCCATGGCAAGTCCGACGAACAGCACCATGACCGAGACCAGGGGCCATCCCCAGGCCATGGTGATCGGGCCGCCATTGGCCAAACCGATGCCGAAACTGGCCAATCCACCGGTGAGAATGGAGACGATGGTGAAGCTGATGGCGAAATTCGAGAATCCCGACCACGATCTGGCCAGTTCTTGTTTGTAGCCGAGTTCGGCAAGCCGACGTTCGTCGTCGGAGGGTGATCGGGTGTCGGTCATATCGTGCTCCCGGGTGAAAACGCTGCCCTCATACCGCGTTTGTCAGAAGATCAGTGTGTAGTACGCACGGGTAGATCGCACGGCAACCAGGAGACCTGGGAACGGCGGTGACACCGGGACCGGACAACTCGACAACCACACGGCCCATGCGCGGTGACCCGGTTCGTCCGGCCGCCCCGGCACCCGCTCAATAGCTGTCCGCCGTAGCGTGAGGACCATGAGCGAGCGACTGGTGGTCATCGGCGGTGACGCGACGGGCATGTCGGCGGCCTCGCAGGCGCGCAGAATGAAGGACACCAGCGAGCTGGGGATCGTCGTCTTCGAACGTGGCCGGTTCACCTCCTTCTCCGCCTGTGGTATTCCATACTGGGTCGGCGGCGACGTAGCCGACCGGGACGCCCTGATCGCCCGCACACCTGAGGAACACCGGGCCCGCGACATCGACCTGCGACTGCGCACCGAGGTGACCGAGATCGACCTCGACGGTTCCCGGATTCGTTCCCGCGACCTCGCGTCCGGTGGCGAGTCGTGGACGGCCTACGACCACCTCGTGATCGCCACCGGCGCCCGGCCGATTCGCCCGCCGCTGCCCGGCATCGACGCCGACGGCGTCCACGGCGTCCAGACCCTCGACGACGGCCAGGCGCTGATCGAGACGCTGGAGCGGGCCGAAGGCAACCGCGCCGTCGTGGTGGGTGCCGGCTACATCGGCGTCGAGATGGCCGAGGCGTTGATCCGGCGCGGCTACGACGTCACGATGGTCAACCGGGGCGCTGCGCCGATGTCCACCCTCGATCCGGACATGGGTGCCCTGATTCGTGACGCGATGTGCGGATTGGGCATCAAGATCGTGTGCCATGCCGAAGTGACCGAAATCCGGACCGGGGACGACGGGCGCGTGGCCGCGGTCGTGACGGACACTGCCGAATACCCGGCCGACGTCGTAGTGCTCGGCATCGGTGTCCGTCCGGAAACGGAGCTGGCCCGTGCGGCCGGGTTGCCGTTGGGCGAGCACGGCGGCCTGCTCACCGATCTGGCCATGCGTGTGCGCGGCCGGGAGAACGTCTGGGCTGGTGGCGATTGCGTTGAAGTGCTCGATTTGGTCTCCGGCCGCGAACGTCACATCCCGCTCGGTACCCACGCCAACAAGCACGGCCAGATCATCGGCGCGGGCATCGCCGGGGGATACGCGACCTTTCCCGGTGTCGTCGGCACCGCGGTCAGCAAGGTATGCGACTTGGAGGTGGCGCGAACAGGCTTGCGCGAAAAGGACGCTCGCGCCGCGGGCGTGCAATACGCGGCGGTCACCGTCGAATCCACCAGTCGTTCGGGCTATTACCCTGGTGCGGAGACAATGACAGTGAAGATGCTCGCCGAGCGCCACACCGGCCGCCTGCTCGGCGTGCAGATCGTGGGGCGCGAAGGCGCGGGCAAGCGCGTCGACATCGCCGCGGTCGCGCTGACCGCCCGGATGACCGTCGAGCAGATGACAGCCCTGGACCTCGGCTACGCGCCACCGTTCTCACCGGTGTGGGACCCGGTTCTGGTGGCGGCCCGAAAAGCGGTCACCGCCGTCCGGAAGCGGGGCTAGCGCGGCGCTGAGCCTCCGAACAGCTCGAGCATCTCGGTCTTGCCGAACATGACGGCGGCGTCGCGCGCCGACGGCGTGCCCGCGTCCGGGTCGGCGCCTGCCGCGGCGAGCTGTCGCACGATCTCCGTCTCGCCTTTGAAAACCGCTCCGGCCAACGGGGTTTGGCCCTTGTCGTTGGCGCGGTTCGGGTCCGCCGACCGCTCCAGCAGGGTCGCGACCGCGTCGTCGTGACCGTGATACGCGGCGAGCATGAGCAATGTGTCGCCTGCGTCGTTGGTGAGGTCCACCGGCACGCCCGCGTCCACGAAGGTGGCCAGGCCCGCCGCGTCACCGCGTCGAGCGAAGTCGAAGACCTTCCCGGCCAACTCGATCAGTTCCGGATCAATCTCGTCATCGGTCACGAGCCCATTTCTACCAGTGATCGTCTGCGTCGACGGGGATCTTCAGCGGGCTGCCGCGGACTTTCCCAGTTGTCCCCGGACGGTCCGGAGATCGGCGACGAATGCCTCGTACGCCGCGGCCCGGTCGGGGGCACGCAACACCGACGACGGGTGCACCGTGGCGATCACCTGGTAGTCCGTGGCGTCGATGACCTGTCCGCGTCGGGTACTCACCTTGAATGATGCACCGAGCACCGCCTGCGCGGCTATCGCGCCAAGGCACACCACCAGTCTCGGCCGCACCAGTTCGAGCTCGGCGGTCAGCCACGCCGAACAAGCAACTACCTCGGTCCGGCCAGGTTGTTTGTGAATCCGCCGCTTGCCCCGCTCGACGAATTTGAAGTGCTTCACCGCGTTCGTGAGGTAGACCGCGTCGCGGTCGATGTCGACCTCCGCCAGCGCCCGATCGAGTAATCGACCCGCGGGGCCGACGAAGGGCTGGCCCGCTATGTCCTCCTGGTCGCCGGGCTGCTCGCCGATCAGTACCACGTCCGCGGTTTCGGGGCCCGCACCGAACACCGTCTGTGTCGCGTGCCGGTACAGATCACACCCGTGACAGTCACAGGCCGCGCGCCGCATCTGTGCCAGGTCCGCACCCTCGGGAACGAACCCTGCGGCGCCAGGCGTCTTCATTGCTCGGCCCGTCCGTCACTCCCAGCGCCTACCAGGGCTGCGTTCGCCGATACCGGCACGATGCCGACCTCCTCTGCTGCCGTGGACTGTTGGCGATTTACCCGTTTTCGCCACCGCCACGCGTCCAGCGCACACACTCTTGTGCCGAATGTCCCCTCCCACCTGCTGAACGAGCGGACATGGGTCGGTATAGTTGCCGCGGATGAGTAGTGTCACGGCCACCACCGATACGCCGATGTCCCAGAACCGTCGACTCGGGCGTGCGGTGCGGCTGGCACCTGTCCTTTCGGTCGCGTTCTCCGCGTTCTGTCTCCTGACGCCGGTCTGGCCGTTCCACAAGATCACCGGCGGGTTCATCGACCTGCAGGTGTATCGACTGGGCGTCGACGCACTACGCCACGGTGCGGACATGTACGGGCAGTTGCCGCAGACCACCATCGGCGCGGGCCTTCCGTTCATCTACCCGCCGTTCGCCGCGCTCGCGCTGAGCCCGTTCGCGATGCTGCCTTGGGACGTGGCCGCCCTGACCTTCTTCGTCTCCTCTGTGGCCGCGCTCGCGATCACGCTCTACCTGGTCGCGCGGCGAGTGTGGCCGGACGAGGCGCAGCGCAGGCTCGCGGTCTGGGCGACGGCATGTGCGACTCCGCTCGGACTGTTGCTGGAGCCGATTCATTCGACGCTGGACTTCGGCCAGGTCAACCTGCTGCTGATGGCGCTGGTCGCCGCGGACTGCCTGACGCACAAGCCGCGCTGGCGCCGGGGCATGCTGATCGGCATCGCCGCTGCGATCAAACTGACGCCGGCGGCGTTCGTGCTGTACTTCCTGGTGCGCAGGGACTACCGCGCCGCCGCTACGGCCGCCGTCACCGGCGCGGCCGCGACGGGTGTCGGCTTTGCGATCCTGCCGAAGGAGTCGGTCAAGTACTGGTTCGGCGGCCTCGGAAACGTGTCCGGGCTGAGCGGGTCGGCATTCCACACCAACCAGTCGATTCAGGCGGTTTTCGCCCGGCTCGAGGTGCCCGAACCCGCCTTCACAGCGGTCTGGCTGGTGCTCGGCGCCCTGCTGCTCGTGCTGGTTGTTGTCGCGATGCGCCGGGCGGCCGACTTCCCCGCGCTGGCGCTGGCTATCAATGCCGTGTTCACCCTGCTGGTCTCACCGATCTCCTGGTCGCACCACTGGGTATGGATCGCGCCCGCATTGTTCGCCCTTGTCGGCCATACCACTCGCCTTTCGGGTAGACGGGCGATCGGCTGGTGGGTGACGATCCTGGTCACCGCGGCGGTATTCGTGATCGGTCCGCAGAACTGGCTGCCCGACGGCGAGCACCGCGAATCCGCCTGGACACCAGGGCAGCATGTCATCGGCAACACCTATGTCTGGTTCAGCGTGGTGCTCGTCGTGCTGTACCTGCTGGGCAGCAGGCGGCCCGGGGCAGCGCGAAAAGCGGATCGACCGCGCGACGAGTACGCCATGACGCCGCACCGTCAGCCCTGACCTCCGCGCCGCAGTGTTTGCCCGCGGCATCCACGGGTAGCGCCCACAGTGACGGCATCCAGCCGTCGCCGCAAGGAATCACCCGAGGGGCAAGGAGGGATGACATAATGGCCAACGCCCACCGCGGCTTTGCCGCCATGGACGAAGACCAGCAGCGAAAGATCGCCAGCCTAGGTGGCAAGGCGAGCAGCGGCAGCTTCGACAACGACCCCAAGCGTGCCAGCGAGGCCGGCAAGAAGGGTGCCGCGGCCCAGCCCACCGAGGCCAAGCGCCGCGGCGGCGAGAACAGCCACCGGAACCGCTGACTCTCGACAACGATGGGCGAGGTTGCGCGCCTCGCCCATCGCTTGCTGGCTTGCCCGCTGGTTCGGCGCGACCGTAGGACGGATTCTGCTGTCCGGCAATAGTCGAGCGAGTTCGAGACGCGGACCGGCATGGATTGCGCGGCACACCCGTCGCGGATCACGTCGGTGATCGTGTGCGCGACCCGCCGAAGTATCAGTCGAACAACGGCGTTCGGTCCGGCCGAGCGCGATGCCGAGGCGGTCTCTGGCCCGTCCGGCGGTCCCGCGACCACGGAAGTACACGGCGACGTCGACACGATCATGTGACACCTTGCGGCCCGTACGACTGAGAGTTCCATCGGCGATCACCACCGACGTGTCACCGCGGAGGAGCGGTCGGGTGAACAGCGGCCGCCCCGGCGCCAGGTCGTCAGGTATTCGGCACTGGAGGTCCGGATGTGCCGGATCCCTTGTGCGGCATCAGCGCTCGATCCCACCCCGATCGAGAGCGAGTCCGGACCGGCGGACCGAGCCGACCCGTATCAACTCATCCCGGGGCCGATGCCGCGACGAAGAGGAAGCCCTTCTCCTCGACCCGCTTCTTGATCCGCCACTGTCCGTCGACGCGGACGAATGTGTCCAGATACCACAACCCGCACAGCATCATCCTCGACGCACCGTCGTCGCCGGACACCATCATCGGGTTGTGGCACATCGTGCGCCCGGTGGCCGTGTCCCCGTTGACTGTGATGGACGAGTTGCTGATCAGGTGTTGGAACGCAGAAAAATTCGGCAGCACCGACGCGAGAAACTTCTTCGTGGATTCCAGGTCACCCACCGATCCGCCCATGGCCGAGTAGTCGATGTGCGCGTCGGGCGTGAATACGGCGTCCAACAGGTCCCATTGCTTGGTATCGACCGCGTGCGAGTACCGCACCATCAGATCCTCGATCTCCAGTCGATCCGAAATCTCCTGCAACGACAGCATGCGCGCCTCCGAGTAACGCCGGTACTCGATAGATGCCACCAGGATTCGAGGTCGAGGGCAAGGGGCGGCGAGGCTACGCCGGCGAGGCTACGCCGGAGGTGGTCGCGTTATGCCTTGTGCGGCAGGATGTTCAGCACAAGAGCGAGCCCAGCGATGATACTGATGCAGGCCAGGAGGGTGGGGAACACAGCTTGCGTGATCGCTGCGATGCCGATCGAAAAGGCAAGGCACGTGGACAAAGCGAGCGCGCCGGTTCCCCGTTCCACACCGGCGATCCGGGTTGGTCGGTGATCCGTCATAGTTACGTGATACCCACAGTCGGCCGTTACGAAACCGTGATGGCTGGACTGATTCCGTTCCATGTGGTCGCCGAGCCGAAACCCCGGTGTCCGCGTCGGGAGAGATCGGGTCATGACCATCGCAGTGCAGACCCTCTCGCCGGGGGCGAACGTGCTCGATGTCGCGGAAACGTTGACGCGCCGCGTTTATCGCGATGCGGTCCAGTGGTGGGGAGGACGTCGACCCGACTCCGACGGCCAACTCCGGTTCATACCGGATCGCTGCCGACGGGGTGCCGCCCGGACATCACGACGAGCGTCGCGGAGGTGCTTGCCGCACCCAGCGGTACGGTCGACGCCTGGGAAAACGACCTATCTCCAGTGCCTCACCGGTGAGAATCCGATACTCGACCGGGTTGGCGATACCGAATTGCGCCGCAGCGCCGTCGACAACGCGAGGTGGAACGAGTTCACCACCCAGCTCGCCCCACTTCCGCGCGCCTACCCGGGCCGCAGTGACGGCACCACTTGGCCGCCGTTCGGTCGAGTGTTCGCTGTCGCCCAGACGAGGTAGCCACCAGGGCAACCCCGCGGACACCTGCCGGGCAACCGCTTGTCCGCCGAAACCCTCGGAAAAGGGTCGGGTCGCCGGGATATCTCTGGTGTGCCGCCTCGTCCGTCAGCGCCTACCGGATTTGTTCGTGCGCGGTCGACAGCAAGTGGTTGACCCTGCTGCGCAGCTCGGTGGTGACGGCGGGGAGACCGACCGACGGCAGTTCGGCGGCTACTTTGGCGGCCAGGACTCGCAGCTTGGTGTTGGTTTCCTGGGAGCGCACCCGAAGGATGGCGAACGCCTCCTCGGCGTCGAGCCCATAGACCAGCATCACGGCCCCTTTGGCCTGCTCGATCACCGCTCGCGCGGCCACCGGATCCAGGTCACCGGGTGCTGTGACATCGTCGCTCACACCCAGGCACTACCCGTCTTCGGCGACCTGACACCAGTTCGGCGGTCTGAATCGATCGCAGGCACACCTCGACCGCCGGTCGGAGGGTTGACGGATTGGGCGCGGGTAGCGATACTT
This sequence comes from Nocardia sp. 2TAF39, assembly GCF_052114905.1. NCBI lineage: Bacteria > Bacillati > Actinomycetota > Actinomycetes > Mycobacteriales > Nocardiaceae > Nocardia > Nocardia sp. 2TAF39. The sequence goes on along the minus strand of NZ_JBFRFQ010000017.1, from coordinate 71,447 downwards.
CCATCGTCATAGCGATTGCGTATAGCTTGTCCGGCGGCGACGCATGGGAGACAGATCAACGATGATCAATACGGCGATCGAAGAATTGTTGATGGCTCAGGTGAGCAACCCGGAGCCCGAAGCTCCACCCAACTCGGACAAAATCCTGACGCTTGTTCGATATTTCACGTGGTTTGTGATTCTCTCGGGCGTAACGGGAATTATGTATGCAGGCGGGAGATTCGCCTGGGAAAAATGGAACGGCGGCCCACTCGCTTCGGCGAAAATGGTCGCGGGTGGCATGCTCGGCGGCGTTATCGCCACCAGTGCCGGAACGATCATGAACGCACTGATCAGCTGACATCGCATCTGACAGCCTGGTGGAGTCGGCCCCGGCTCGGCCAGGCTGTCTTTGTGCAGCTGGAGGGATTAGCGACTAGTCTGTGACCTCGAGCTCGACCAGCTGGGTCGGCGTGAACGACTTCTCGCGCCGGTTGGATTCCACCCCGAATACCGCGACCACGAGATCGCCACCCGGCTGAACCACGCCCGCCTGCGCAAGCTCGCCGTACCCCACGACTGACTCGCCGATATGGTCGGCGAGTTCTGCCGCGGGAATTCGAATTGTCCTGCTCACGTGGCACCTCCCATCGAGAGTCGAATCGTCGCTTCGGCCTGATTCGATCCTATCCGGGAAAACGGCAGCGGTCCGCCTCCTCGACCTTCGAATCACCCCGAAGCGGCCGGAACGGCGGGAAACCCCGCCGTCCGAGCGGAATTCTCTGTGCGATAACGATTTACACTCGGCGCTTCGATCGATTCGTAGCCCACGGCCGAGATCGGGCCGACGGACAGTTGTTGGCAGTATGCGACGTCACCTCGGCGCGGTGGCGCTGAACTGGCGCGATCTCCTCATTCGGTGCCGGGCTCCATCGCCGCAACCACCGGAAGCCGACGGGGCGGGCGTTCCGCGCCTGCAGTCGTCAGCGCGAGCGCGCCGGCGACCTTCGCCTGGAAGTGCAGGCAGCTGCGGAAGTCTTCGGCGCCGCAGTCGAGCGCGTGCGAGATGGTGTCGAGTGCCGCGGTGGCCTGGGCGACGCGGCGCTCGAGCTGGTCGCGGTGCGCGCGCAGCAAATTCTGGCGGGCCGTCCGATCCGACGCCTCGGCGAACAGGGTGGCAAGGTCGTCGAGTGACAACCCAACCTGTTTGCCGAGCAAGATCATCGCCACAGTCTCCGCGTGGGCGTCGCGGTACCTGCGACGCCCCGCGCTGTCTCGCCGCGGCGCGAGCAGGCCGACGTCCTCCCAGTGCCGCAGCACATGGGTGGCGAGGCCGAAACGCGCCGCGAGATCCCCGATCGATAGCTCGCCGCCCGTCATACCCGCACTCTAGGCGGTGCGCGCGGTGAAGCGCGCGTACAGACCGATCGGATGCCGTGGCGGACGGACAGTTTCGCGTCGCACCGTCGCAGGTTCGAACCAATGATGCAGCGCGGCACGCGCCGCCGCCGTGCGCACGAATCGGAAGTCGTAGATCGCCACGGTGCCACCGGGCCGCAGCACCCGGGCCAGCTCGGCGACCGCCCGATCCACGTCGGGCCATTCATGCATGCTCAGGCTCGAGACGATCAGGTCGAAGCTTTCGTCGGAGTAGGGGAGTGCGCAGACGTCGCCGACCGAAAGCTCGACTGGGCCGCCGGTGAGATTGCACGCGGCGAGATCGATCATGTGCGGCGACAGATCGACACCATGCAGCCGCAGGTCTGAACGCTGGGACCGCAACTGAGCCAACAGCTTTCCGGGGCCGGTCCCAACGTCGAGCACTGACGCATCCGGCTTCGCGACGGCGTCGACCTCGGTGGCGACCAGCGAATACAGGCCACCGAGCAGCCGACTGGCCCGCTGGTCGTAGCCTCGACTCTGCTTCTCTCCGAACGTTGTCATGATTTCCCTTTCTCGCAGTACCTCAGCTTGCGAGTTGAGGTCGACCTGAAGTCAAGTGGTCGCTTCTCCGAAGTCGCCTTCCCGTGAATGGGGATGCTGCGGTTACCCCCTCCCTTACCGTGTACTGCAATCGTCGGATTGTGGCTACGGGGTTGTGGGGGGGCGAGCGGCCTGATCCGCATGTGATCACTACCTTTTGGACAGGCGATGACCAGATTCGTACACTTTGTGGGCAGTTTGCCTCCGCAGTTGATGACCAGTGACACCGACGTACTGGAATGGTTCGTCCAGCGCAGTCATGGACACCAGTTGACCGGGGTCCCCTGTGATCTCGACCCGAACTGGGTCGTGCAGTATCTCCGAGATCGGGAGAAACACCTCGACGTGTTCGAGGTGGTGCGCAGCGGTGATTTCGCTGACTACTCCGACATGCGCGGCTACGGCGTACGGCACGGACACACACTCGAGCCCCGCCATGTATCGATGGACCGCGCAGAGCGGATCGCCGAAGCTGTCACCGCGTTCCGTGAGGTGCAGAAGCGGCATCCCGAGCTCGCCGGTACGAGATTGCAGATCAGTCAGCCGAACCCGCTGGACATGGCGTTGTTCGTGTTCGCGGGCGCCGCGGTCGCCGACGGTCTTCCGCTCGGGCGCGCGCTACGGCATGGTGGAGCGCTCACGCCCGCGCTACGCAACCTACCGGTGTTCGCCGAGGCCGTGCTCGCCGAAATGGCTGAACTGACAGCGGAATACGGCGACACGCTCACGTGGCAGGTGGAGTCGCCGATCGCTCAGCTGGCACTGGTCAAGGCGGCACAACTGGGCGCACACGTGCCGGTCGGGCGTCTGGTGGCGCGCCAGTTGGCGGGATTCCTCGAGGGCGCACACGATATCGGCGCGCAGACCGTCCTGCACCTGTGTTACGGCGACTATCAGCACAAAGAACTACTCGCCCCGCGGACTATCGCGCCGGCCGTGAACTTGTTGAACGCCACCGCACGAAGACTGCGCAAACGCGGTGTGCCGCTGCCGCCCGCGCACATTCCTTGCGCCTATGGCGCCCACCCCGCGCCGCTCAACTCAGCGTTCTACCGGCCGCTCCGCCGCCTGAACGAGGATTGGCAATTGATCGCCGGTGTCGTGTCGCCAGCCGACACCCAAGGTAGTCGCCGGAGCCTCGCGCTGTTCGAGCAGGCATCCGGCCGAACCGCCTATGGTGTGGCGACGGCGTGCGGTCTCGGACGAAGCACTGTCGAGGATGCCGAACATGCCGCCGCGGCCACCGTGGCGACTGCAGCCGGCGAACCTCCGATCGCACCGTCCGACCTGCAGACGGTGCAACGCGAAGTTTGATCGCCAGCTGACCTCTGACGAGCTACAGCGCTACGATCAGCGGAACCATTTGCTCGACCGCGGCATCTTCGTGTTCGAGCAGAACGTCGCCGCCCGGTGTCGTGACCTGGGCGCTACGCCTGCCCACGCCATCGGGAAGCGTGGGCAGGCGTCGACAACACCCATTGGATTCGGACCCGATTCAGGCGGCTTCCGGCGGTGGTCTCACAGGCAGAAGGCGACACTGCCGAACATCACACAGAAACCGACTGATCCAACGATAGGAGTGGCTGGGGTCGAGACGGGATCGGCGGAGGGAGGCGTGCTGGCCGAAACTGCGGGAGCCGCGACGATACCGAGAGACAAAGCCATGGCGGTCGTGGCGACGATTTTGGTGATTTTGGTAGACATTTCGCATCCTTCCATGGAGGAACTGCTTACCTCAATGACTCGTGCACTGTCGGTGTTCACCTAATTTGATGACTAATGCCGGAAAAGTATATGACCGCGAATGCCGGACAATGGCGATATCTAGTTCCGGGTGTGGCGAAGTGGAATGACGCTCTACACGGGATCGGACGCCGGACACGGGACCGGCACACAGCACTATCGCGGGTGCAGGGTGACCGGCAGGGCCGAGGGCGACAGTACGAAGTCCCGATTCGAGGCCCGCACTATGTAATCCGGATCAGGTATCGGCCGCCAGCGCGACAGTAGCGCTGCCGACGCCAGCGCGATCTCGAGCATCGCGAAGTGATCACCCAGGCAGCGGCGACGGCCGACACCGAACGACAGGTTGGCTTTCTTGTCGTTCGCGCCGGCGCGCTCCGGGGACCAGCGCGCCGGGTCGAACGCTTCCGGATCGGCGAAGTAGCGTTCGTCGTGCTGAACCATGTAGGGGCTGAACATGATTGCCGTGCCATCCGGAATATCGAGCCCGCCGATGGTGATGTCGCCGTCGGCGGTGCCTGCGCTGATCCACGGTCCCCAGAAGCGAAGTGTCTCCGCCACAACCTGTTTCAGGTAGGGGAGCGCGCCGAGATGCTCGGCGCGAACAGGGCCCGATCCCACGACAGCATCGAGTTCGTCGTACAGCGGCTCGGCAACCTGGGGCCGGCGCATGACCTCGTGCCACAGCCATCCCGCCAGCGACGCCATGGACCCGACACCGCCAGCCAGCATCAGGATAGCTTCATCGATGATGTGCTCGTCGGACAGCGTTGCTCCGGTCTCACTATCCGTATGTCGGATCAGCGCGGACACCACGTCATTGAAATCCGCACCGCAACGGCGATATTCGGACACTACATCGCCGATAGCGGCACGCAAATGCCGCGCTTTCCTGCGCCACCGCCAGTTCGCGATGACGCGGAGACGGCGCAGTTGTGGCGGTAACGCGGTCCGCAGGATCACTTGGCTGAGCAGCCAAGGCACGTTGTCCCGGATCTCGCGTCGTGCGCTGGTGCTGAAGCCTGCGGTGAACAGCGTCGACGACACCGTGTCGAGCACCAGGCCGTGGGCCTCGTTCATCAGATCCACACGAACGCCCGATGGAAGTCCCGCTGACCACGTGTCGGCGATATCGGCCGCCGTCTTCGTGTACTCGGCGAGCCGGCTCTGACGCAAAGCGGGTGCGATCATCCTGCGCCGCAGCTTGTGTTCCTCGCCGCGTAAAACGTTGACCGATCCGCCCGCAATATCCTTGATCGCTTCGCGCAGGTCTTCACGATTGAATTCGGCGTCGCCCAAGCCGACATCGCGAACCAGTTCCGGGGTGGTGAGGACGTATCCCGTCTTCTGCCCGAAAAATATCCGCACTACCGGACCGAGCTCGGAAAGTGACGTCACAAATTCCGGGGCGCCGCGAAGTGCCCGCAGGCTGTGCCCCACCAACGGCAACCTACCCGGCGCGGTGGGAACTTGCGAAAGGGTTTGCGGCATTGCCGATTCCGGGCGCTTTGCCGATTCCTCACCTGCCTGCCGGTAGATTTCGACAACCGCACCCGTGTGACGTGACTGAAGAACAGAGCCGCAGTGCCTGCCGAGTATCTCGCGCATGTCGGCGAGTGCCGGACGGTCGTCTGCGAGCGAGGAGATCGTCTCGGCGATACTGTCGGCCGACGGATTCTGGGTGCGAATGCCGCCACCGGGGGGCACGGACTCGTCGAGTTCGGGATCGCAGTAGACAATCGGAAGGCCCACCGCCACCGCCTCGAGCAAAACCATGCCTTGCGTGTCGAATCCGTAGGAAGGAAACAGTAGAGCGTCGCATCGGGACATGGCGTAGATACATTCTGCCTGTGTAACCCTACCGTGCAACCGGATTCGATCGTTCAGATGGTGTTCGGCGACCACGGCGGCAGCGTCGTCGCGTAAATCGCCGTCGCCATAGATGTCGAGTGTGCAGTTGTCGGTGCGCCGTACTGCGTCGATCGATTCGAGCAGGCGCTTCTCGGCGGAAAGCCGTCCACTCCAGACAAGCCGCAGCGGTCCGTCGGTCGGCGGTTCGGAAACGACACTGCTACCGCGGCTTTGGAGTACTTCGTCGTCGACGCCGTTGGACACGACCTGAATCGGTCGTGTCAGTCCGTGCGCGACCATCAATCGAGCGAAATGGCGCGTCGGTGCGATCACCTGGTCAGCGGCCCAGGCCTGGCCGACTATCGTCCACCAGGCGTGGCGCGCCGCACGGCTTTCCGGCACGTGTGGCATGTGATGGCTGTGCGGGACGAACCGGCCGTGCAGTGCGCGCATCGCCAGTGCTGTCGGATACGGAGCGGGCGAGGTGTGTTCGATGAACGCGTCGTCACGGCTCTGCGCAGTATGCACCAGCGGAAGCCGATGGCGCCGTGCTGCTTTCATTCCAGCGATGGCGACGCCGTAGGTCGTATGTGTGTGTACGACGTCGATCGGGCCGCGAGCAGCGAATTCCGCGTCGATCAATCTGTCATTGCGCTTGGTAGGCAGCACAATTGCAAAACCGTTGACAGCGAGTGCGGCGACGGCATGGAGTTCGACCATGTTCTGGATCGGTTCTACGTCCGCACCAGGTAGCGGCGCCACGAAGAGCGTGACGCGGTGACCGGCGCGCTCGAGCCCGCGACGCAGCGAGCTCACCCCGGTCTGGACTCCGCCGAGCGTGGCCGGGTGGTAATCCATGAACATCGCTATGTGCACAATTGTTCACTGTACCGACGCCCGACCCTGCTGAAGAGCCCACAATGCTGTCATCTGCACGCCGAGCGCCGGTAGGGGCACAGTGTCGACAGGTACTACAACAACACCGAAAGAAGCGCCGTGAGAATAGCGATTCCGGTCACCGGAACCCGTGGTGACGTACAGCCGATCGTGGCGCTGGGGCTCGAGCTGCAGCGGCGCGGTCACGACGTGCTGCTCGGCGCACCGCCCAACCTGATCGGATTTGTCGCCGGCACGGGGCTTGCCGCCCGCGTGTGCGGTCCCGACATACAGCAGCTCTACAGTTCGGAGCCCGGGCAGAAGGCGCTGGCCTCGGGAAACACTTTTCGCCTTATGCAGCTGGTCGCACGGCAGATGGCCGACTACGCGGGCCGGATGAACCGCGAAGTCATCGAGGTGTGCGCGGACGCCGACCTGATCGTCGCGAGCACCGTCACCGAAGACCGGGCGAGTTCGGTTGCCGAGGCGATGGACGTTCCTCTGGTCAGCCTGCACTATTTCCCCTGCCGGAACAACGGCGCCTATCCGTTCCCCGGTGCCCTTCCGCCGCATTGGAATCCGCCGGCACCGGTCAATCGAGCAACCTGGGTACTTGCCGAGAACCTGCGCCGCGTCGTGTTCATGCGCTACCTCAACGACCTGCGGGCGATGCTGGGGCTGCCGAAATCGTGGGCGAGCACAGCCGCAGTGCTGGCCCGCCGGAACGTCCCGGAAGTGCAGATCTACGATCCCGCGCTCGTTCCGGGGCTACCTGAGCAGTGGGACGAGCGCCGGCCTTTCACCGGCTTCCTGACACTCGATCATGCTGCCCGCGAATCTGTCGGCGATCTCGCCGGCGACCATGTCGGCATTCTGTCCTGGGCGAGCGAGGGGGAGCCACCGGTGTTCTTCGGCTTCGGCAGCATGCCGATCCGGGACGCGGCAGCCATGCTGGCCATAGTCTCCGAGGTATCCGCGCGGCTGGGTGTACGTGCGCTGGTGAGCGCGGGCTGGAGCGATCTGGACATCGCTGCCGCGAAACCCGGTGCGCACGTGAAGGTAGTCGGCCCGTTCGCGCATGACATGGTCTTTCCGCGGTGCGCCGCCGCTGTTCATCATGGCGGGATCGGAACACTGTTCGAGAGCCTGCGCGCCGGACTGCCGACGCTCGTCTGCTCGGTGTCGTTCGAGCAGCCCATGTGGGGCGCGCAGGTCGAGCGCCTCGGAGTGGGCGCGCACATGAAGTTCACGCAGCTCACGGCAGCTCGCCTCGAGCGCGGCGTGGCTTCGATACTCACGCGGGAATGTAGGGACCGCGCAGCGGAATTCGCGAAGACACTGAGCACCGAGGACGCCGCCGCCCGCGCCGCCGACATCGTAGAGGCCACCGCCCGGTGACGTCGCACGTTTTCACAGACACGGTCGTCATGTTCCAGCGTTGTGCCCGACATACCCTGCGCAGCCGGGACACACTGATCATTTCACTGCTGATGCCGGTCCTGGTCATGATGCTGTTCACCTACGTCTTCGGCGGGGCCATCGACGTGGGAGGGCCCTACCTGGACTACGTGGTGCCCGGAATAATGCTGCTGTGCACGGGATTCGGCTCATCGATCACGGCCACCAGCGTGTCGACGGATATGACGAAGGGCAGCATCGACCGGTTCCGTACGCTCCCGATGTTCAGGCAGGCCGTCCTGGCCGGGCACGTTGCCGAAGGTGTCGTCCGCAATCTGGCGGCCATCGGCATTGCGGTCGCCGCGGCGCTCGTTCTGGGGTATCGACCCCACGCCGACCCGGCCGCCTGGCTGTCGGTATTGGCGGTGATCGCGCTGTTCGTCGTGGCGATCTCCTGGATCGCGGTCGCACTGGGATTGCTCGCCAAGAACCCGGAGGCGGCAGGGGGACTCACCTACGCGATCATGTTCATCCCGTACATCAGCAGCGCATTTGTGCAAACCGAAACCATGCCGGGGTGGCTGCGCGGTTTCGCCGAATATCAACCGGCAACGCCCGTCGTGGAAACGGTGCGCGGACTGCTCAACTCCACCGGCACCGGAGACAACACGGCTCTCGCCGTATCCTGGTGCTTCGGGCTCACGATTATCGGCTTCGCCTGCGCGAGCGTGATATTCAGCCGATTGTCGCGCCGATGAAGTTCGCGTGCACAGCTCGGTCGCACCGAAGACTTTCCTGCCCTGGGTAACTCCAACCATAGCGATCTGGCACCATGATCACCGCTCGCGTCCAATCGAGCCGGCATGCTCCGAGTCCCACGCCCGCCCGTTGGGCGTTCGCGATGGATGCCACACTTCACGGCAGTCGTCCACGTCGACTCGGCGGCACCGACCGTGCTCCGCGGGTCGTCTCGGGCGGGCACAGGATCGGCTGAGTTACTGCTGCGTCGGGTAGTGCTGGTCCAGCCATTCGTCGAACGTCGGCCCGACAAGGATCGCCGCCGGTCCCGGCAGCAGGGCGCCGTTCGCCTGCAGCTCGTGGTTGGGGTCGTCAGTGTCGAGGATCTCCTGCACCCGCGCCGGATTGCCGCGTCGCGCAGCGAGTTTCGCCACGGCCGTAGCGAGGTTCAGCTCCTGTGGGCCGGCGATCTCGACCAGCTCAGGACCGCTCTCCTCGACGGCCAGCTCGGCCAGCTGCTCAGCGACGACACTGCCGGCGACGAGCTGAGTGCGATACTCCGGAACGTCGGCCGTATCGCCGCGGGTGGTCCAGTCGAGCATCATCTCCGTGAACTCGTGGAACTGGGCGGCACGCAGGATGCGCACCGGCACCGGGCCTTGTCGATAGGCGTCCTCCTGCGCCAGCTTCCCGGCGTAGTGCCCTGAGGTGAACGAATCGATACCGATGATCGACAACAGCACGATCCGCTGCGCGCCCGCGGCGGCGGCCTGCCGCTGCACGTTCTGGGCAATCGTGCGGAAAAAGTCCGTCACCGCAGCGGTTTCCGTTGTTGTCGCATTGACCGCGTCCACCACTACCTGCACCTCGGCCAGCGCCTGCGCCAGGCCCTCGCCGGTGTAGACGTCTACGCCCGCCGACCGAGCGATACCCACGACCTCATGGCCTTGGTTCTTCAGCACATCGACGACCTCGCGGCCGATCCGCCCGCTCGCTCCGACCACCGCGATCCGCATCGCTGCCTCCTTCGTTTCGATTGTCATCCAGTAGACGATGCACCGAGGACGAGTGTGACAGGCGATATGGGGACAACCGTCTACCTGCCGATCCAGGCTCAGTCTTCCGCCAACTCTTCGGCCGACTCGTGCCCGGCCGCACCACTTCGGCGCAGGAAGTCGGCGATCACCTCGAGTTCGGCCTCGGAGTAGCGTTCGCACAACTCGTCCATTCTGGTGTTCATGCCGGACAGCACCTGAAACAGCTCCGAATTGCGATCGCGCACCGCCCGCAGGGTGACCGCGCGGCGGTCCGATTCGGGATCGCGTTCGCGCGCGATCCAACCAGCCTTCTGGAGTCGGTCGAGGATCCCTGTCAGCGTGGCTGGATGCAACCCGGTACGCCGTGCCAACGCGGTCGGAGTCAACGGTCCATGTCGGTTGATGAGGTCGAGACAGGTCCAGTCGACATCCCTGAGCTCGACCCGGCCGCCGAACCTCCGATTGAGCAGCGCCAGCTGAATGTTCAAGTCGCGCAACGCCTCCTTGACGGCAACTGTCAGCTGCCGTCGATGCCGCGCCGCGGCCCGACCTGCTGTGGGAGTCATACACCATTTACTTTCGCACGAGTGGTATGGCTTCCATATCATATCGCGGTGCAGGTCGGCTCGGCGTGACCGGACGGCTTGATCGACCTTTTGTGATCAGGCTGGCTCTACGCGGAATACTGCGATTCGCTGTGCTGCGGCGGCTACGCCGTCTGGCGTGGGCGCATCGGCAAGGCCTGTGGTCACGAAGCGGTTGCCGACACTCGCCGGGCTTGTTGTCACCAATTCACGGAGCAGTGAACCGCGTTCGTCCACAGGGACTTCGACCAGGCGGGCCTTCGAAGACTTTCGGCCCCGTGTCAGCGTGACCGAGCCTTCCGCTCGAACATTCGCCACCCAGGCCGCCTTCGGATAGGCCTGGAAGATGTATCGGCCACCGTTCAGTTCATTCACTGCGATCGGGAAGGTGCGCAACTGTCCGCTGCGTCGACCCCTGACGGTGAGTAGCTGCATCGGCCCGAAGGCGATGCCGCTGCGCTGCAAGCCGACTACGACCTTGCCGAAGATATTGACCACCCTGCGGTAGCTGTCCGCGTTCACGAATCCCTCTCCTTAAAACTATGTATCTCATACTCTACGTAAATCGTATAGTACTGGAACAGTATTCAGTGGCGGTCGGGTACTTCCGGCGCCCGTACGGAGGGTGAACCAGGTCGGAGGTTGGCGTGCAAGGGATTCGGTACGGTTGGACGTACGAATCGTCAGCCGCGGCGCGGAATGTGTCTCCCGGCACTACCGTGGCAGCGACGGCGCATGCGTGATCATGACTGCCGGTGTGTCCGGTTCTGTAGCAATGGCCACACGCCGGATGGCCACGATGACAACCGGGCGCTCAACTCGGATAACAAACACTCGGACTGGGAGCGGCGCTCTTGCGGCAAGTCGGTCCGGACTGTCAGGATGCGTGGTCTCATGTGGCGGGGTGGTCGATGCCGACGAGTTTGGTGAGGAAGCGGTCGAGCTGTTCCACGGCGGGGGGCCACGGCAGATCGGGCTCGTTGATGCGCTGCGAGAGCATCCCGTTGACGGCGGTGCGAAGGTCGATCGCGACGGTGGTCGCATCGTCGGCTGGAGCGACACCGGTGTCCATGCACCGCTGTACGGACTCGATCGTGCGCTGGACCATCACTTCTTTGAACGGCATTCCGAGTCGGCGGTGGACCATGCTCTCGTGCAACACCTTGTAAAGCCCTGGGTGGCTCTCGGCCCAGCGGGCCTGTGCCAGGATGCGTGCACGCAGCCCGGCACCTGGGTCCGGTTCGGCGGCGTCGGCCTCGTCGCCGAGTCGCACCAACTCCTCGTGGCAGCGTTGCATCGCTGCAAGAACCAGCGAGTCCCGGTCGGGGAAGTGTAGATACACCGAGGTGGCGGCGATCTCGACCGCGCGTGCGACAGCACGCAGGGACAACGCCTGATCGTCGGCGAGGTCGTCGAGCATCTGCACGGCGGCCGTCACGATCTCCGTACGCAGCAGGTCACCCTGGCCGCGAGCATTGGGTCGGCGGCGCGTGGCGGTGCGAGCCGGTATCTCGTCCATGGTCCGCATTGTAACTGGACAGACTTAGCGCTACATTTATTGCGCTACAGCTGTAGCGCTAACGCTGTCCATTGATAGGAGTTCTCGCCGTGACCGTCACGAGCAACATTCCCCCGGCTGCCACCGCCGACCCCGATCTCGCCGCGCTGGATCCCGTGTTCGCCCAGATGGGCGTCGCCACCGCAGGGCACGCCGATGCAGTTCCTGAATTGACCGAGAGGGAGAAGGTGTTCCTACAGGTGACCGCGGACGTCTGCCAGCAGTGCCTCGGGTTGCCCTTCGAGCTACACGTCCGCGCCGGCCTGAAGCAGGGTGTGTCCACCGCGGACATTCGCGCCCTACTGCGTCTTATTTCCTACGACAGCGGTTACCACGCCGCGCTGGCCGCGTTCGAGCGGCTCGCCGAGATCGAGGCGGCGCTCGGCCTGCCGCGGCCGGGTGCCGAGGCGCTTCCCGACGAATTGCTGTCCACCGCGCCGGACGGTCCGCCCAGCCCCCTGCCCGACCAGGTCCGTACGACCTTGAATGAACTGGACGCGCACTTCACCGAGTACTTCGACATGCAGTCCCGGATGCGCCTGCCGTCCGGGCCTGGCACGCTGACCGTGCGCGAGCGCGCATTCACGACTATGAGTATCGACGTGCATTACCAGACGCTGCGTGAAACGTTCCGGATCCACATCGAGCGGGCCTTCCGCGCCGGTGCGACCCTCGACGACGTGCGCGCTGTGCTTCGCTACAACGCCCAGTTCGGCGCGACCCGGGTGTGGCACGCATGGCAGGCGTTGCACACCCACGCCGCAGAGGCCGGCTGGAACGACTGACCGCGGCTGGCCCGACCCGGCGGCTACGAGCCGTAGAATAAGCCGTATTCACGGGTGCGCAGGTATTGACTGGAGACGAATCTGGAGGAAACTAGTCATTACACCGGAACACCGGGAGAGAGCCACATTGTCGGCGGAGACGTCTGTCGACAACGATGAACTTTCCCAGGATCTGGCTAGGCCCCCGGCAAGCCAATCGAATACCGGAGTTGTCAGCGACGACTGAGGCTCATGGATTCGATGGAGACTACCGGGGACTGTTCTGTGTGTGGGGGTTTACCCAGTGAAGTCTGCACTCGGCGGGGCTGTGCCAGCCGCCGGTGCCGGAGACTGCCCGCGCCGAAAACAAGAAGCTGCCCCCGTGCGGATCGCCTGATGGTCCCCAGGACCCCGAGCAAAAAGGTAGTGCAGGCTCGGTCGGATTCGCAGGTACCACAAGCATCGACTCGACAACGAGCTCATGACCGGCCACTCGCGGCGGAATTCGACCCATGGCCCCCTTGACACCGCGATCAACGCGCCGACTGCCAACCCGGCCGCGGACAACGCCGACACCTGTTCTGCGCCAAAGTCCGCGTCGGGTGAGTGACCTGCGCCGTTCTTGTGGCGACCTTGTCGATCAGCGCTTACAAGGCCGGGGACACCACATCCATCAGGGCTCGTCGGAGGAGGGCTGCCGGAAGCGCGTCATTGCCTGGTAAAGGGCGGCAGATGTGGGTGCTTCCGGCATCGGTGGGATGGAGGCCTCGGGGGAGGCGAAGGCGCGGAGCATATGTCCGACAAGTCGGCGCCAGCTGTCCGGCGCGGTGTCGCCGGTGGCTGCGATGACGCCGGCATTGGCCATGAGCAGGATGACGAGGTCTTCGGAGGTGAAGTCGGCCCGTAGGTGACCGGTGGCCTTTGCGCGGGCGATGAGTCTCAGGAAGCCGTTGTGGGCCTCGGCGCGCCGGGTTTCCAGGGTCTCGGCGGCGGGGAAAGTCATGGCCAGGACGTCGGCGAAGCCGCGGTCAGCGGCCTGCATCCCACAGACGGCTTCAATGTAGCGGGTGAAACCGTGCCAGGGATCGGGGTCGGCGAGTGCCGCGGTGGTGGCGGTGGCGTAGCCGTTCATGCGGTCGGCGAAGACGGCGTTGATGAGGTCCTCGCGGGTGGCGAAGCGGCGGGAAAGGGTGGCCTTGCCGACTCCGGCCTCACGGGCGACCGACGCCATGGATACTCCTAGGCCCTCGCTGGCGTACAAGCGGCGGGCGGCCCTCATGATGCGCTCGCGGTTGCGCTCAGCATCTGCTCGCAGGGCGATTTCGGGCTGCTGATCGGGGCCTTCAGTGGAAGGTGCGGCCGGCGTCATACCTGCACTCTACTAACTGGACCGCCTTTCCCGGTTTGTTTGCTACGCTGGCGACATGAAAACGGGAAGGCCGTTCCATTTTATGAAAGGATTGCTGTGACCAGCATCGCCATTGTCGGAGCCGGCCCCCAGTTGGGCCTGGCCATCGCCCGCACCTTCGGCTTCCACGGCCTCGACGTCGCCCTGATCGCCCGCAACCGGACCAAGCTGGACGACCTCGTCGGCCAGCTCACCGTCGAGGGCATCACCGCCGCCGCATTCCCCGCGGACGTGCTCGACCATGAGGCGCTGACCCAGGCGCTCGAGGATGCCGCTACCCAGTTCGGCGGGATCGACGTTCTGGAGTACTCCCCGGTGGGGACATTCGAATCCACCGTTCTGACTCTTCCGGCCGAGACTGAACCGTCTCATGTGCAGGGCGCGATGGAGTTCCAGCTCTACGGGGCGATCGCTGCCACCAAGGCGGTGTTGCCTGCGATGCGCGAGGCTGGTGCGGGCACCCTGCTCTACACCACCGGCGCCGGCTCGATCGACCCCGACCCGCGGGTCGCCAACGTCAACGCCGCCGCCGCGGCGCTGCGCAACTGGGCGATGAACCTACACAAGGAACTGGCCGACGCCGGCATCCAGGCCGCTCACGTCGGCATCGACGTGGCGATCGGCGCCTCCTTCCTCCCCGGCGCGCCGGTGGCCCAGCCCGAGGAGATCTCCCCCGTCTACTGGGAACTGCACACCACCCACCGCGACGAGGCCGAGCGCGTGTTCCGGACTGACACTTCGTGGCCTGCTTGGGTCGCCCCTCGTTGATCGCTTGGTGCGCCGCAGCCGTTCTTTGCCGCGGCGCATCCGAGAGAAAGGTTCCGGCCCGACCAGTCGGCACCTGGTCGGGCCCGAACCGTCACGCCGGTGTCAGCGCCTTCATCAGCGCGGCGGCGGTGTCCTGGTCGATACACGTCGGCTTGCCGCCGTTGTCGGAGTGGTACGTGCCGCCCTTGGTGCTTCCGGTGAAGTAGCACAGCGGGAACGCTGGTCTGCCTTCCGGGAAGGTCAGCGGGGGAGCGAGGCCGTCGAGGGTCTCTTCTCGCAGTGCGTGCAGGCCTTTGATCACGTCCGCGCTCGTCGAGGACGGGGTGAGGTTGGCCGCTTTTGCTGCTGCCAGAAACAGCTGGCCGCCTGCCCACGGCCACAGCAGCGGAGCGCTGAGGTCCGCACTGTCCCGAAGGCCGGGAACGTATTTGTCGAGGGCCTCGCTGAAGTTCTTGATGGCCGGATTCGCGTCGTCGGTGTACAGCGCGTTGGCACCTGCGAAGATGCTGCCCTCGAAGTTCGGGTCCGTGGCCCACGCCTTCTGGAGGCTCGCGCCGGTGGGGGCCTGAATCGGCTTATATCCTTGTTGCGCACACGACGCCGCGATGCGCGAAATCGCCTCGACCGAGACGCCGGGGAATACGGCGTCGACACCCTTTTCCTTGAATGCCAGGCAGGGAGCGATGTAGTTCGGCGCGGCTATCGCGACCTTCTCTGCCGCGAATCCCAGTCCGGCTTGTTTGGCCATCGGCTCGAGCATCTTCGGAAGTTGCTCGCATACCGGGATCTCGGCACAATAGTAGACGCCGAGGGTCTTCGCGCCCGCCTGCTTGGCCTGGGCCACCTCGCCCAGCATCAGCACCGGCAGCGTGGTGCCGGAGGCGAAGAAGTTCGGATCGGTGATGAATGGGGCATCGACTGGCTGTCCGCCGATGACCGGAATGCCCTTGCTGTCGACATAGGATTGCCAACTCGAACTGACCAGGCTGGTTTGGCCGACGATGGCGACCACCTTGTCCTGTTCGACCAGTTTCTTTGCGACGGCCAGCGCCGTCGTCGGGTTCTGCCCGTCGTCGTAGGAGACGACCTTGACCGGGTGCCCATTGACCCCGCCACGGTCGTTGACCGACGATGCCCACGCCTGCAGCACATCGGTGGCGCGTCCCACCGATCCAGCGGCGGGGCCGGTGCAACTGCAAATCGATCCGATGAGGATCGGATCGCCCGTCAGCCCGCCATCGGAAACCTTCGCCGGGCCAATGGATTCGGACCCGCTGTTTGCCGAGTCGGCGGAACACGACGTGAGCGCGAGCGCTGCCGCCAGCATCGGCGCGACCCACCACAGAAACCTTGTCTTCTTCATTAGCTCCACTCCTATGCGGATGCCGAACTTCGAATTCGCTACGCCCACGGCCCGGCAAGGGTTCCGGGTGGGTGTCCCGCCGGCGATGCCGGCAAGTCTGTGTGTCCGCTGTCGATGCCGAGATAGTTCTCCAGCACGGCATCTCGGTCGATATCCGCGGCGGGGCCGGCGAACGTGACCGTGCCGCGGCTGAGCAACACCACGTGTTCGGCCATCGTCAGTGCGTGGTCGACGTACTGCTCGACCAGCAGAATCGCCGCACCGGCGGCACGCAATTCGCCTAGCGCGGCGAAGATCTCGTCCACGACCAGCGGTGCCAGGCCCATGGACACTTCATCGAGCAGGACAACCGCCGGATCGGCCAGCCAGGCACGTCCCAGTGCCAACATCTGCTGCTGCCCGCCGGACAGGGAACCTGCCCGCTGGTCGAGCCTGGTCCGCAGCGCAGGGAAGACATCGAGCGCGTCATCGACGCCGCGGTGGCGTCGCCACGGTGGCGTCAGCAGGCGCAAGTTCTCCCGGACCGTCAAGTCCGTGAACACCCCTCGGCCCTCGGGGATCAGGCACAGACCGGCGCGGGCACGGCGCGCGGGGCGGGCGCGAGTCAGCTCGGCGCCGCCTATCGCCACCGTGCCCGATCGCGCACGCAGCAGTCCGGAGGCCACTCGCAGCAGCGTTGTTTTTCCCGCACCGTTCGGCCCGAGTAGCGCGACGACCGACCGAGGTGGAACCGTGAGGTCGACGTTGTGGAGCACGATCGTGGAACCGTAGCCCGCGGTGATCGAGCGCAATTCAAGTGCTGAGTCGGTGCTGGTCATGCTACGGGTTCCTCCAGCCGGTACTCAACGGTGACCGGCTCGCCGAGGTATGCGCGCTGCACCATCTCCGAGGCCCTGACCTGCGTGGGCGTGCCCCGGAATATCAGGCGGCCGAAGTCGAGGACGATGATCTCCGCACAGATATCGAGCACCAGCGACATGTCGTGCTCGACCAGGACGATTCCGACGCCTCGTTCGGCGACGACATGCCGCAGGATCTGACCGAAACGTGCGGTCTCTGAACGATCGAGGCCCGAACTCGGCTCGTCGAGCAACAGGATCCGATACGGCCCGGCAAGACAACGAGCGAGTTCGACCAGTCTTCGCTGCCCGGTGGAGAGCGCGCCGACGCGGGTGTGCGCGATGGATTCGATGCCACACAACGCCATAGCGGAGGCCATTGCGGTGCGCACCCGCCGGGACTGTCCGCGCGTCGCGATGAGGTGGCTGAGCGGATTCGCCCCGGCGAGCGGACCTTCCGCTCCCAACGCGACGTTTTCGGCGACGGTAAGGGAATCGAACAGTTCTGTCTTCTGGAAGGTTCGCCCGAGGCCCAGTCGCGCCCGGCGTGGAGTCGATGCCCGGCTGATCACCCGGTCTTGCAGTCGCACCACGCCCGCGTGGGCCTTGACCAGACCGGTGCAGGCGTCGAACGTGGTGGTCTTTCCCGCCCCGTTGGGACCGATGAGTCCGGTGATCCGCCCGGCGGGCGCGTCGAACGAAAAGTTCTCGACCGCCACTACGCCGCCGAATCGAACCGAAAGGTCTCGGACATCCAGCACGGTCGGGGACAACCTGGTGGGCTGTTCCGCCGCAAGCACCGCCGACGAGCGGTTACGGCGGAACGTACGGTCCAGCCAGGTCCGGATCGGGGTGGGAACCTCGAGGCGGCTCGCGGTGGCGGCACGCAGCACCGCCAGGATGCCGAAAAGGACCTGGAGCCGCAGCGACATATCGGCGGTCGCGATATAGGACGGCACCAGGATGAGCGCCGCCGCGGCCAGCAGCGAGTACCACGGCTCGCGGCCCACCATGATGACGATGACCGCGAAATAGGTGACCGACAGCAGCGGCTGGTAGTTGTCTGCCGCGGCGGTGGTCTGGGCCATTCCGGCGAGTGCACCGCCGAGCGCAGCGAGAAATGCCGAGACGCAGAAGACGAGAACGCGCGTGATGTCGATCGTGACGCCGTTCGTCCGCAGCGCGGTCGGCGATTCTGCCAGGCCGCGGAGCAATCGCCCGAGCCTGCTCTTGTCCAACGCCACCACCATCAGGGTGGCCATCGTGGCCAGCGCCAGCACGAGACGGTAGAAGGCGGGGTCGGAGTCGAGTCCGAATATGCTGGGCCGCGGCATTTTCAGGCCCAGCCCGCTGGTGCCGAACATGTAGTCCTGGCTGTAGAACATCACCTGTAGTACGACGCCGAATCCGAAGGTCGCCAATGCCAGATAGAGGCCGCTGAGTCGAATGGCCGGAACCGACAGCACCGCTCCGATCGGCACGACCACCAGTCCACAGCCGATGAGTGCGAGCGGCCACGGCAACCGCCAATCGACAGCGAGATGCGAGAACGCGCAAACGCCGATCGCGGTGAAGGCCATGTGGCACAGCGAGACTTGACCAGACGTGCGGACCAGCAGCCCGAGCGACAGAAAGACGAGTGTCATCGCCAGCGCCACGGTCCAGTCCGTCAAATGGATGCCCGCAAACGACGGCACCACCGCGAGCACTGCCAACACCACAGCCCCGCCAACGGATTGCAGTGCGGGCGGTGCAGTCCAGCCGGATCGGATCGGCTGGACCGACCGGTCTCGGTCCATCAGGTAGCGACGGGGCATGACCAGCAATACGAGGAACAACGCCAAGAACGGCAATGCGGCAGGAACTCCCGCGGCAAGACCTGTGGTGAAGTAGTGGGTAGCCAGTGCGGCGAGAACTCCGATGAGCAGTCCACCGCCGAAACTCCATGGCAGACTGGTGAATCGACCGATGGCCGCAGCTCCGAACGCCTGGACGACCAGTAAGGTCAACTGCACGGGATCGAGCGGAATCAACGGCGCGAACAGCACCCCGGACAGTGACGCCAAACCAGTGCCGACACACCAGGCCCATCGTCGTGTACTCACTGGGCTGGTACCGGCCAGATCCAGCAACGCCGCATTCTCGACGACCGCGCGCATCGCGACGCCGCGTCGGGTGAATCGCAACGCGGCCGACAACGCGGCCGTCGCAAGTACCGCGACAAGGAACGTGGCCACATCCGACCACTGCACCCGCACCCCGAAGGCAGCGAATCCACCCTGCGGCAGGAAGATCGGAACGATGCGCGTCGTCGTCTGCCCGAAGTACAGACTCGCCCCCGCCTCGACGACCAGCAGGATACCGACCGTGGCGGCGATCCGCAGTTCCAAAGTCGCCCGGTCGACGACACGGGCCATCAACTCCAGCGCCAGGCCCATGGCCGGACCGATGCCGAGTACACAAATCGCCACGGCCAGCTGCCATGCAACACCATCGATGACGTGCAACGTGTAGAACGCGTACGCCGATACCGTGGCCATGGCGCCGTGGGCGAAGTTGAACACTCCCGACGTCTTGTAGGTGAGCACCAAACCCACTGCGGCCAGTCCATATACCGAACCGGATACAATTCCCGCGATCAAGAACGGCAACAGATTTGCCACGATTTACTCCAATTTTCGCCGATCGCCGACGGTTCGCGACCTGGAGGAAGCGTCGGCGCGGATCTGCCTGGCAGGTCGGCCTTTGATCGAACGACCACCTACGCGGAAAGAGCGTCAGTCCTCTTTGGTATAAAGGGAGCTATCGGTGGGCGGCTGGGCCGAAGACTCGATCATGCTGTCTCCAAAGGGGCGATGAACCGGTCACACACGCACCGGACGAGCACGTGCCAGGACAGTGTCGATCGTTGACGCACCCCACACCACACGATCCTGCAGTTCCTGCCTCGCAACAGAATTCGACAGCACAAAAACGTAACTGGTCAGCTGGTTCTGCGGGCGGCCATGGTCGTCGCTCGGCAAGCATGACGAGGGGTTCGAAGGCGTGTTTGCCGTGCTTGGCTGCGGTCGACAAGTAGCTGCGGATGGTGCAGAACTGTTGTGCGCCGGTGAGAGTGCAAGGGCAGCCGGAGACTTTCCGCCGGAGCTTGATCATGCGGATGTCGCGCTCGCGGCCGATGTCATCCGGCGGTATCGCGGAGTTCGTGATGAAACGCATGTCGTTGTGCTGGCGGTCGAGCAGACGCGAATCAGGGCGCGCTGCCTGCGCTACAGCCCTGCTGCGCAGGCGGTGTTTCGCCGATGCCGATCCGGTCGGCGGTTGCAGTTGCTCGCTGTGTGGCCGAGGACAAGTCCTCCGCCGCCGGTCTCGAATTCAATCAACGATTGAAACATTGCTTTAGTCATGCTTGACTATCGGTATGACCGAGAAGGTGTCCGCGGCTACACGCGAACGTCTGCTTGCCGCTGCCGAACGACTGTTGTCGACCGAGCGCTACGACGACGTGTCGGTGCGCGGGATCTGCGCTGAGGCGGGCGCGAATCCCGCTGCGGTGCATTACCACTTCGGGTCGAAGGAGGCTCTGATGGCAGCATTGCTGGAGGACCGGCTCGGTCCGTTGTGGGCAACCCGGCTGGCCGCTGTAACTGCCCGGCACGGCTCGGTGTCGGCGGTTGTCGAGGCGGTGATCGAGCCGTTTGTCCAGCTGGCCGCCGATCCGATGGGCCGACTGCATCTGCGCTTGCTGGCTCGATACGTACTCGGGCGGCACGTCACGTCCTGGCACCAACCGTGGTTCCGAATCGACTCCTGGGTTGGTCTGCTGCCGGAACTGAGCGAACAGGAGAGCCGTCGCCGCTGGATGCTCGCATTCGATCTGATCATCATGCGGTTCGGCGGGGCAGGAACAGATGAACGCGGCATGTCGCCGCAAGCGGTGAGCACCCTCCGTGACTTTGTCGTGGCGGGACTGACCGTTCCGGTGGAAGGAAACAGATGAACGAGGTTTTCGCACCAGCCGCACTCGGGCCGATCACCTTGCGCAACAGGGTGATCAAAGCAGCGACGTTCGAGGGCCGCACACCGGACGCGATGGTCACTGATGAGCTTATCGAGTTTCATCGGGAGACGGCCGCAGGGGGAGTGGGCATGACGACGGTCGCGTACTGCGCCGTCGCCCCGGGCGGTCGCACCGACCGGCGCCAGATCTGGATGCGACCGGAAGCGGTGCCCGGACTTCGGCGATTGACCGATGCCGTGCACGCCGAGGGCGCGGCGGCGAGTGCGCAGATAGGGCACGCCGGCCCGGTGGCCAACGCGGCGTCCAACCGCGCTCCCGCCATGGCGCCGAGCCGGATGTTCAGCCCGCTCGGTATGCGCCTGATGAAGGTTCCCGATGTGGCCGAGATCCGCGAGATCATCACAGCCCATGCCGCCGCCGCACGGCTGGCGATCGAGGCCGGTTTCGACGCAGTGGAAATCCACTTCGGGCACAACTACCTGGTGAGTTCGTTCCTGAGCCCACGGCTGAACCGGCGCGAGGACCAGTACGGTGGCTCGATAGCCAATCGAGCCAGGCTGGCGCGCGAGATCGCGTGCGCTGTACGAGAAGCCGCCGGGGATCGGCTCGCGGTCACAGCGAAGCTGAACATGGAGGACGGCGTTCCGGGTGGGCTGACTGTGCCGGAGTCGCTGCACGTCGCCGCGGCTCTGGAGGCCGACGGCGCGCTCGACGCCCTCGAGTTGACCGCGGGAAGTTCGCTGCTCAACCCGATGCTGTTGTTCCACGGTGACGCTCCCCGGCGTGAGTTCGCGAAAGTCCTCCCGGTTCCAGCGCGTTGGGGCTTCCGGCTCGTCGGCCGAGCATTTTTGAAGGAGTATCCGTATCGGGAGGCGTACTTGCTCGAGCGGGCGCGCCATTTTCGTCGCGAGCTGTCGATGCCGCTGGTCCTGTTGGGTGGCATCACCGAGCTCGACACGATGCGTCTGGCCATGGCGGAGGGATTCGACTTCGTAGCCATGGGACGGGCGTTACTGCGAGAGCCGAACCTGTTGCGCCGCATTCAATCCGATGCGGCGACGCGGTCGGCTTGTGTCCATTGCAACGAGTGCATGCCCACGATATACACCCGCACCCGCTGTGTGTTCCGGCTCGATCAGCGACCCGATTCGGTCGGGGTCGGCTCCGCGGACGACGGAAAGGAAGTGCGGGCATGAGCGGCGCGTGGCAGGCAAGGTTGCACTGGTCCGCGCCGGTGCCCGCGGGATGGGGCGGACCACGGGTCTGCGGCGGGTGAAAGCTCAGCCCAGCATGTTCTCGACGAGGTCGGCGGCTCGTATGGTGCCGCCTTCGGCTAGCGCGTCGGCGCGTAGTTGTGCCGCGCGGCGAGTGACCTGGGCGTCGGTGACGAGGTCGTGTAGGGCTGTTCGCAGGTTTTGGATGGTGGCGTCCTGGGTGTCGATGCGGCGGGCCACGCCCAGTTCGACGAGCCGGTCGGCGTTGACGAACTGTTCGGCGGCTTGTGGCACGGCGATCATCGGCACACCTGCTCGCAGTCCTTCGCCGCAGCCGCCCATGCCGGCATGGGTGATGAAGGCGTCCGCCTGTGCCAGGATCGCCCGCTGGGGGATCCAGGGGTGCACTTCGACGTTGGGTGGTATATCGCCGAGTTCCTGTGGGTCGGTGTGTTTGCCGATCTGGAGGACTACGTGCCAGCCTGGCAGGTCGCCGAAGGCCGCCAGACATTGGCGGTAGAACTCCGGCTGGCGGGTGTACGCCGAACCCAGGGAGATCAACAGGACATGCGCTGTGTCGGTCGGACGGCCCCAATTCTCCTCAACCGTACGCGTTGCGAAGCACGGGCCGACGAATGTCACTGCGTCGGTGTCGATTTGGTCGACGTGCGGTTGCATCGCTCGGGGGATCAGTGCCAGCGCGCGGTCGGGCAGGCCGGAGAACGCGTCCACGTCGGTGGTGGACGCGCCGCAGTCGCCGAGCCATTGCGCGAATCTCGCCCGGTAGGCATCGGCGCCCGGCAGTCCCCGCAGGTGTGCGGCGACGTCCTGGTCGTAGCCCTTCCAGGCCACGAACGTTGGAGATAGTTGTAGGAGGGCGCGGTCCTGTGTTTCGGCGAGGGCGCGCGCGCGGCGTAGGCGCCGATGTCGTACAGGTAGAGGTCCGCACGGTCGTCGTCGTAGCCGGCGCGCAACTGCGGGAGTGCCTGAACAGCGTTGTCCAGGAAGAGGTTCTGCACGGCGACGGAATCGTGGGGCCAGTTGTTGTCGGTGACCGGCAACACGGAGGTGCACGAGACGAATTCGGCGCCGGTGGCGGTGATCAGGTCGGCGACGGCCGGGTCGTTGGCGTAGCTCACACGATGACCTCGGGCCACGAGCTCGCGGATGAGCTCGAGGCTCGGCAGGACGTGGCTGACGATGGGGATGCCGATCATCGCGATATGGGCAGGGCGACGGGGCATGGGTGATCACTCCTTTCAGGTCTACGGCGAAGGAGGACAGCGCTCTTCGCTGACGGCTATGCGCGCGTCACATGGTGTTCGGGCGGCGGTTTCGAGGTCGGCGATGCTGCCGGACATGATCGTCCGGACGTGCTCGGTGATGTGCTCCAGCGGCCAGTTCCACCAGGCCACCGCCAGCAGTCGGGCGATGTCCTCGTCGTTGTAGCGGGTGCGGATGAGGCGAGCCGGGTTGCCGCCGACGATGCCGTAGTCGGGTACGTCGCTGGTGACCACGGCGCCGGAGCCGATGATCGCGCCGTGGCCGATCCGGACGCCGGGCAGCACCGTCGCGCCGTGGCCGAACCAGACGTCGTTGCCGACGATGGTGTCGCCCCGGTTGGGCAGGCCGGTGAGCAGGTCGAAATGTTGCGACCATGAGCCCCCCATGGTGGGGAACGGGAAGGTCGAAGGTCCGTCCATGCGGTGATTGGCGCCGTTCATGATGAACTTCACCCCCGTGCCCAGCGCACAGAATTTACCGATGATCAGCTTTTCCGGTCCGTAGTGGTACAGCACGTTGCGGGTTTCGAAGGCGGTCGGATCGTCCGGGTCGTCGTAATAGGAGAACTCCCCGACCTCGATCAGGGGCGAGGT
The DNA here is from genome assembly GCF_052114905.1 of Nocardia sp. 2TAF39. NCBI lineage: Bacteria > Bacillati > Actinomycetota > Actinomycetes > Mycobacteriales > Nocardiaceae > Nocardia > Nocardia sp. 2TAF39. The sequence goes on along the minus strand of NZ_JBFRFQ010000017.1, from coordinate 47,446 downwards.
GACCAGGGGTTTCAGCAACACCACCCGCGGCTGGTCGGGCATGGGGTGGAGCGCGGTCGGGTCCGCGGGAACGAATGTAGGACCGGTGGGCATGGGACATTCCTTCGGTTCGTGGACAATTGGGCTTCGGCAACCGGCGGCCCGAAGAAGCGGGCCGACCTTATTTGTTCTCTCATTCGCCGCAAGCAGTTGCCGCGCCGTGGCGATTGCCGAGTTCGCTCGATGCCGCCCGGCCGGTCAGGAACCTTGGTCGCTGGTCGGCGCTGCTGTTTCTATCGGTGCGCCGAACCAGGACGACAGCGCTGCCCGTAGGCCGGGCGCGGCGGTTTCGGCGGATTCGTCGATCGTTGCGGCCCAAGCGATATGAGCGTCCGGGCGGATCAGGAGGGCGTCGGCTTGCCTGCTGTCGGTCTTGGCGGTGCAGATGTCGATGCGGTGCTGCCAGTCTCGGGCGGCATCGCGGAGGTCCGCGCGGTCAGCGAGGTCGAGGAGGATGGGTCGTGCGGTGTGCATGAGTTCGGCGACGCTGGTAGTGCCTTCCTCGGTGTGCAGGATGATCTCCGGTGCGAAGGTGCCGGTCAAGGCGTGGTCGTTGGGGTTGGGCAGTCGATAGCGGATGTCGGCGCCGGCGATGAGGGCAGCCATGCGCTGCAAGGGCTGTTCGTCGGTCATCAGTTCCTGAAAAACCGCCCGCAGCGCCTCGGCGGCAGGGTCGTGCCCGCGCCGCAGCGCCACCTGAGCCCGGGTATGCAGCATCGTGCGCGCCCCGGCGAACTGGCGTTCGTCGTGATAGGTGTCCAGCAGGCCGTCGGGTGCCCAGCCGTGGACGTCGGCGGCCAGCTTCCAGGCCAGATTCACCGCATCGAGCATGCCGGCGTTGAGTGCCACGCCCGTGGCGGGGAACAAGTGGGCCGCATCACCGGCGAGCAGAATCCGACCGTCGCGGTATCGTTCGGCCTGCCGAGCCTTGAAGGTGAAGCGCGACAACCGAAGCGTTTCCCCCACGGGGAGGTCCGCACCGAGCACGCGGCGGATGCTGGCCTTCAGCTCGGTCACGGTCATCGGCGCATCGTCATCGTATTCGGCTGTCTCGTCCTCGGTCGTGTAGACGGATAAAACCTCCGAAGCGAGCGACCCGCCGAGCCCGAACAGACCATGGTCTGTTCGAGTGAAACCTCCACGGATCGTTCCGAACCCGGGAACCTCGAGGTCGCCATTGTCGAGCCGGGTCACCGAGTCGGGCACGGTGATCTGGGCCAGCCGGTTGACCTCTGGATATACGGTCCCGGGGAACAGGATGTCGGCCATGTCGCGAACCCGGCTGCGCGCGCCGTCGCAGCCCACCAGATATCGGGCGGTCATCTTGTACGGCCCGTCCGGGCCGCGCACCTCCGCAGTGACCGCGGAGGCGTCCTGGCTTACGTCCAGCACTTCATGTCCGCGACGAATGTCGACGCCGAGTTCGCCGATCCGTTCGTCGAGCAGCCGCTCGAGCTTCTGTTGTGGCAGCGGCAAGGCGTGCATCGGGGACTCTGTCAGATGGGTGAAGTCCAGATGCACGCCGCCGAACGGGAATCTCGGAGCCGGAACCGGATCGGTGCAGGCCGCTTCGAACCGGTCCAGCAAGCCTCGATAACGCAACAGTTCGAGGATCTGCCCGCCGAGACCACCGGCCTTCGGGGTGTCCCGGGGCCGCGGCTGCCGCTCCAGCACCAGCGGACGCACCCCGGACAGGCGCAGCTCGGCGGCCAGCATCAAGCCGGTCGGGCCCGCGCCCACAATGATCACGTCGGTGTCCACTACTGCGTTCCCCCCAAAGCCGTTCGTCGCGTTCCCGCTCGTCCCAGTCGTCGACACCGCACGCATCTCACTACTCCCATTCCGGCCGGTTCCGGCCTCGGCCAGAGATTCTGCGGTATGACCCGGGCCTTGCCGCAAGGCCGGGGGTGCGCTATATGTTGAAGACGGAAGGATTCTCTTTCTCTATATCGTCCACCGGGGACGAGCAACCTACCCACTACACAGCGTTGCTCGTCGTCGGGCGCGTGGGGATCGCGCAGCGGCGGGGCCGCCCGCCCGGGTAGAAGTAGCGCTCCAGATCCTGCCGAGACAACGCCACGAACCGGCCGTAGCCACCCCATCGGCCGCCGTGACATGAAATCATTTACACTCCAACATCGCTCGCTGATCGGCATACCGCCGGATCTCTGGCATATGCTCTCCCACCCCCGAGAACGGCTCGTCCCGGCCGGGCACGGTGGATCGCGGTGCAGAACTGAAGACGTGAGGCTCATGCGGCTGTGCTGACGAGGAAGTCCTTCGAACCTGCGTTCTGTTGAAGTCAGGTCGTGTCACCATTGCGGTGTGCTTGAACAAGCAACCGTCGGTGTGGTCATTCCGGCTTACAACATGGCTGACTGTCTCGACCGCGCGCTGTATTCGCTCGCGATGCAAACGCAGCCCGCTGAAGAGGTTGTCGTCGTCGACGACGGTTCGCAGGATGCGACCTATGCGGTTGCTCGTCGCTGGCGGGGCGTGCTCCCGATCGAAGTTATCCGTCACGAACGCAAGTGCGGTATCGGAGCTGCTCGCGCGACCGGGATCGCTGTGCTGAACACCGAGCTGGTGGCTCAGCTGGATGCGGATGACTTCGTGACACCTGGGCACTTGGCCGCACTGCGGCGGACATACCTGGAACGACCGGGATTGATCAGTCCGCGGCCGCTGCATTGGTATGGCGGCCTGAAGTTGTGTGTCGATCGGACTCACGACACGCGCCCACTGCCGGGAGTCGGGCACCTCGACCAGCTCCTGATGCGCAATTATGTCCTGGTGGGTGCACTCTACAGTCATCGCCTGTACGAGGACGTCGGCGGATATCGAGACCGAAACATCGCCTATGCGGAGGACTGGGATCTGTGGCTGCGGATGGTGAACGCAGGCGCACAGGTAGCCAAACCCGTGGATCACACCTACGTGTACCGGACCGGATTCCCCAGCTACAGCAGTGGTCTGGACTGGGATGTGGCCGATATCGAGGTTCTCGACCGGTTTCTGGGTGAGATCGAGTTCCTCGGCGGCACTGCGCACAACCGCACGGCGCGATATCGGAGAGTCACCAAATTTGCCTTGCTGGGTCGGATGGGAAGACGGTATTTGGCTCGGGCTGCACCGGTCACGCTCGACTTTGCCGCCGCCGCAATGGCAGAGGCCCGCCTCGGTGATGCTGGATCGTTGACCGCCGCAGCTCGCGATCCTGATCTCGGGTTGCTCATTCTGACGCGGGATTCGGATAACATCGACAATCTCCTGCTGCTGTCTTCCGACCGGCCCGGAGTAGTGATTCGAGCCAGATTGCAGGATCAGCGAATGAAAGTCATCGAAGTATCGGATAAATCTATCCAGGTTTCGTACCCGGTATTGCAACCCGTGGCAGCCGACGAGAAGTTCGATGTTATCTCGCGAAGTATCGCCACCAGTCGACCGTGGGAAAGTCTGCTCGACGTCCGGACCGTCTCGTGAACGGTCCCATCCGAGGCACTGCTGCCGATCCCGTACGGTCTCGGCGGCATGCTTACAGCGCCTCCACTCCAGGAGGCCGATTTGTGCAGAGTCCTACGTTCGTCCTATCTCTGATGAGGTCCGGGTCGACCCTGCTGAGATGCATCCTCGATTCGCATTCGAAAATATATTCGCCGCATGAGTTGCACCTCGGCTCTATCGAAGTAGAAGCCGTCGACGGCGCACAACTGTCGATCGGCCGGCTCGACATGACGCAACATGACCTGAAATTCATGCTCTGGGACCAACTCCTGTATCGGCAACTGGTGGCGAGCGGGAAGAGATTCATAGTCGAGAAAACTCCTGCAAATACATTGATATATGAACGAATACTTTCATGCTGGCCCGATGCTCGATTCATTATTCTCTACAGGAACCCCATCGACATCTGTCTCTCGTTGGTGAATTCTGGAATATTTACCGAAGTCGGAGCGGCATGCGAATCGATATTGCAATGGTCGAAAAGGCTGGAAGCGGCGGCATCGCATCCCAATTCTATCGAAGTCCGGTACGAGAAGCTGCTCGAAACTCCTGATATAACATGCAGTGACTTGTGCAGCTTCATCGGCGTCGATTATGAGCCGACGATGCTGGACTACGGCAATTTCGATCACGGGGCCTACGAGCCCGGCCTAGGGGACTGGCGAGACAAGATCCGGAGCGGGCGCATCCAGGTGCTGAGCGCCGCATCCGCAGCGTGCGACTTGCCGGGTTCCATAGTCGAGCTCGGCGAGCGTTGGGGGTATGGCGGGAATGGTGACCGATGAATCCCGGGTCGCGATCCCATGTGGCATAGCCCGATTCGGGCCACAGCCGCTCGGAGAGACTGGCGCGACTCGACTGGATCGGCTGGCGGTGGCTGGCACATCTGATCGAGTTGCCTTGATTATCAGCTGACGGTCGCTGTCATTGCTGTGGGGAAGTGGTCGGAGAAGCCAGCTGGGTTCGGGGTGGATTTCCCGAGTCCGCCACACGGTTTCGGTGATTTGTAGCAGCTGGGGGAGAGCAGGCGTTGAAGGGGCCACCGCTCGCTGAGTCCGGACGAAACAGAGCTGCCGGGACGTCTATCGGCCATGCCCACAGCCGTGGCGTCGACCGTGTGGATCCGCAACGGCATCGGTTGGATGGCGATACAGGGATCTCCCTACTTCCCACTCACGAGTCGAAGCCCGAATCTGGATGTGTGCGCCACCATTTCGCCGTCACATATCCCCGAGTCTTACGAAACGAGAGGCCATGACAGCTTCGATGTCAAAGCCGCCCGGAGAGCTACCGTGCGCCGAGCGGCCGGAGCGATGGGACCTCGGCACCGGAAGTCCCGAGATCTGGATGGAATCGTCGCAAATCTGCCTGCAGTGCCCGCTGCGCGCGCCGTGCGCCCGGCGCGCCACCCAACTGGTGGAAGTGGGGCGGCCGCCTCGTGAGATGCTCTGGGCCGGTGTCGGATACGACCGGTCCGGCAAGGTAATTAAAAATCTCGCACGATACCGGCCCGCCTCACTGCGCAGGCGCCGCAGGCACAGACAACTGGTCATTGTCGGACCCAAGTCTCTCGACGCACTGCCCGACAGTGTGACCCACTCGTTACTGCGGCAGACCATCGGTACACGTCGCACGATCGTCTTCGGGCAGCGCTGAAATCCACGCCATAGGGAACGACATGAAACGTCTGCTCGCGCCGGAGCCGAATTGCGGTGCGAATTACCGCGCCCGGAGGCCAATAGCGTGCTCGTCGTCGCGGTACTGCCGACTGAGATTTCGGGGAGATGACGCGCATTGCCCGATCGGCGAGCACTGGACGGCGAGGGCGGCTACGGTGAGCGGATGGACGCCAGGATAGACCTCGACGCCGTGGCGGAGTTCGTGACGGCGGCGAGGGAATTCGACTGGACCTGGGGATTGGCCGATATCGAGCGGCTGTGCGCCGCGCAGGGCTGGTCCCCGGTGGAGGTCACCCGGCCTGGCGTGGTGGCCCGCACCGCGGCCGCGGTGAATCGGCCGGAGGCGCGGTTCACGTTCTTCGGCAGCCGTGTCGGTATGGTGACGGTCAATGTCACCGACTCGTTCGAGCCGGACGCCTTGGGGGTGGCGGAATTTGTCGCGCAGGCGTACGCCACGGTGGCCGAGGACCTGGGGGAGCCGACCCGTCGTAGCGACGGCGAGTACCCGGAGCTGGTCTGGGAGGTGACGCCAGTTGCCTTCGTGCACGTGTCGGCGTTGCATGGAAGTGTCAAACTGCGCTGTGTCAGTGCTGAATATCAGCGGTTCAACGACGATATGAGGGCTGCGGCCTCCCAATAGTGGGGGCACTTGGTGGTCGTGGCGGGCGGGTGCTCCACTTGGCCTGAGGTACTCGATCCGTTGCCTGCCATGAGGAGTTCCGATGACCGCCGAAGTGAAGGTCACCATCGCCAAGTTGCGCAAGGCCGCCCACAGCGCCGACGACTTGCACGACAAGGTCGCCGCCATTCTCGCCACCGTGAAGAGCAATACGGAGTCGTTGGGCGAGCCGTGGGGTGACGACAGTTACGGCACAGAGTTCGCCAAGACGTATCTGCCGAACCGCGACGAGTTGTTGGATCACAGCAGTGACGGAAAACCCGGCGCGCTACCCGGTCTCGCGAAGACATTCGGCGACATGTCCGATGTCCAGACGAAATCGGCGAACTACCTACAGGCACAGGAAGACAAGAACGCCGAACGATTCCGGCGCCAGGCATGAGAGGTCAGGTCCGGAGACGGCAGCGGAGTGTGACCACGCAGGGCCCCGCTCATGCCGCGAAGGAGACAGCATGAGCGGTGATCGATGAGCGAGGAGCCCACACCGGACGAGCCGGACCGGCAGTTCAGTCTCGGTGGCTCCGGTTCGACCGATCCGGCCGCAAAGGCACGCAAGCTGACACACCGCATTGCCCGTGAATTGGCGGCGATCGGCCCGGAGGGGTGGCAGCGTCTGGACGGCGTATTCGCGCTGACCGTCGCCGACGAGGCGGCCGAGCTGGTCTACACCGATGGGGAACGGTCGGTGCGGGCGGCGCCGCCGGAGGCGACGGTACGCGCGGTCCGCGAACTCCGCACAGTGTCTGCGGAATTGGGCGACGGTCCATGGCTTCGGCTGGTGTTGTCGCTCACCAAGGGGGGCCAACTCGAAGCCGAGTACGACTATGGAGATACTCCGCTCCCGCCGGAGCAGCTCTTCCCGGCAGACGCTTATCGCGCAGATCTGGAGACGTTTCCCCGACGGCTGCCGACCTGGCTCGCGGCGTACATCGGCAACCCCGGACACCAGGTCCGCACCCCCAAACAGGCTGCTGTGGCCGCGGACCGGGCCGTCGCGGCACATATGGTGCGAGAACTGCCGTCGTTACCGGCGCTGTGGGCCCGCTGGGCGACGCTGGCGGCGGCCCACGTCGGCGTCGGGTCCGAGCATGGTCCGCGAATCCTGCCGTCGTTGGGGTGGTTCGAAGACGGCAACCACAACGGCGCGACCTTGTACCTCTTGTCCCGAGATCGGGCGGTGCTGTCCGGCGGGCGATCGGATTCGGCCGAACTCGCGGCGGGCTATCACGGTGAGGCCGCATTGCCGGATCTCTATGCGGGGGCGCCGAGCTGGGTGACGAGCGCGGTGCTGAACCCGCGGACAGCTACCGGACTGCTGTCGTTCTGCTACTGGTGGCAGTCCGGGTCGTGGCGCCGCGGTGAATCGCCGGAGCCCGCACCCGCTCGGGTCGCGCTGCCCGAAGTGTGGGAGGAAGACTCAGTGGTGCAGCAAGTGGTCGATCTGGTGCGCGAGGCGGGAGATCCGCGTCCGGAGGATGAGATCCGCGATGCCGCCGAAACGGTCCTCGGATCGGCCGAGGTCGGATTGGTTACGCGGGAGACTGTGCTGCCGCTGTTCGCCGATTCCGAACGGTTCGACATCGACGCCGCCTATGCGCAATTCGACGCCGCCGGCGTGGCCACGGTGCTGCTGACCCCGCTGCCGAAGGACGATGCCATCGCCCTCGTGCGCGACTACATCCTGGAGCGGGGACTCGAGACGCCCGGCTACCCGGTGTCCGGGTTGGTGGCCAGTCGGGTCGCTGTCGGGTGGATGGTTCATGTTCCGGCCCCGGAAGGACAGGTCATGTTGGGACGCGCGATCTTCTACGTCGCCGATGACGGGGTGCTGGAACGCTCCTCGTCGTCCATGCCACCGTCGGTCTACGCGGCCGGATTCGAACAGCGCTTTCAGTGGCGGCTGGGCAGGGTGGGCTGAGCCATGGCAAACGAACATCTCAATTCCCAACTGGTCGATCTCCTCGAGGGATTCCAGGAGCAGATGGGTGAGATCAACCGAATTCAGCAGCGCACCGCCGCCGTTGTGGCGACCGGGGAGGCGGAGCAGCGCCGGGTCACGGTGTTTCTCAATGCCGAGGGCACCGTCATCGAGACGCGGTTCGCCGATGATATCGACGACCTTGGTTATGAGGAGATCGCGGCCGCTGTCACGGCTGCGGCGCAAGCCGCGAAGGCCGACCTGGGTCGACAGCTCGCGGAGATCCAACGCCCGCTGCTCGAGCAGCGGGCGCGCCTCCCGAAATTGACCGACATCGTCGCGGATATGCCCGATCTGGGCAGCCACACACCGGTGATACCGAAAGTGTCGACCGCACCGCCGCAGTCGGCTGAGCGGCGGGTCGAGGAAGACCCCGGTCACCCCGATACCCAGCCGCACGACGGCCGGCGCGGGTCGGGCTACAAAGACTCGGCCTGGTGAGCCGAAGGCTCGAGCGGTTCACCTAGGCGGCGGTCATGGGTTTCGAGTTGGACGAGGCGGGCAAGTGGCTGCTAGGCCTCGTCGGTGGGGCCGAATGGCCGGAGGGCGACGAAGACAAGATGTGGCAGCTTGCCGCCTATCTGCGCAAGGCGGCTGCCGAGCTCGAGGAGCTCCTGCCGGACGTGGCGAACGCGAAATCCACAGCGGTCGTGGCGTATCCGAGCGGCAAGGGCATCGAGGCCATGACGACCGCCTTCGACGGGTTCGCCGACTACATCCCCAAGCTCGTCGACCAGTTCGACAAGTTGGCGACCCAGGCCGACGACGCCGGCGGCAGCATGGAAGCCGCGAAGATCATGATCGTCAGCTCGCTGATCCTGCTGGCGCTCGAACTCGCAGCCTCGTTTGCGTTCGGGCCCGCCGCGCCGGCCGCGGAGGCGGCGGCGATTGCCGCGACCCGGGTAGGGATCAAATTTATCGCACGTGAGCTGCTCTTGAAGCTGTTCGGGGCGGGCGTGCCGAAGATGGTGGCCCGGCTGACGCTGCGGCTGTCCGGTCACGCCCTGCTCGGCGCTGGGATCAGTGCCGCGCAGGACGCCGGCATTCAGCTGTGGGAGATCGGTCATGGTCACCAGAGCACCGGATTCAACACGACGCAGACGGTGTCGTCGGCGGTCTCGGGTGCGGCCGGCGGCGTCGCGGGTGCCGGGTTCGGTATCGGGTTGCAGAAGTTCAGCACGACGGGATTGGGCCTGGATCACCTCACCCCGACCCGGATGTTGGCCGCCGACCTAATCGGCGGCAGTGTCGTGGGCGGGGTGGCCGGTTGGCTGGGCGGCGCCGCCGTCACCGGGGACTTTACCTTCGACTACCGCATGTTCAGCTCGGGCATCCTCGGTGCGGGCATCTCGATGGGGGGACATCATTACATCGAGCACCGGGCCCACCAGAATCCAGGCGGGTACGTCGCCAAGCTGAACAGCCGGGTGGGGCCGATCACCAAGCTCGGGCTGAAACTGGTCCCGGCGGAAATGCGCAGCAGCCCCGTCGCGCCCACCAGTACACCGAGAACGGTCGACCGCGCGCCGGATGCGTCGATACCCATGCAGCCGACAGAGGCTGGGAACCAGTCGGTCGGGGCAGACGATCGACGCCACGAGCAGGCGGTATCACGCGCGGGAGTCCGGAGGGATCCCATCCCGGCGGAGCAGTCCGTCTCTGCCGGTGTCCGCGCCGAACCCGCCGCGACAGCCGACAACGTCGCGGCAGCCTCAGCGGAACCGGCGTCAGATGGAGCGGATGGCGCCGGGCCGACGAACGCCGCAGTGGCGACCGGGTCGAACGCGGATTCCGTACCGCATACCTCCGAGGCGGCTCGTCCCCTCGCGGCGGCAGATCCCGCCGCGAATACGCCTATGCTCGGCCAGCCGGTGGGGATCCGAAGTGAGTTGAGCGAGCCGCCTGGTCAGGTAGCGGCATCACGGACGGATACCCGGATGGACGGTGCGGCCTCATCCGATCGATCCGTGCCGCCGGGCGGCCCCCGCACAGAGCAACCTGCGGTGCGGTCGACCGCAGGTTCTTCCGCAGTACACGTGGGCGCACAACCGGCACTGGGCGCCCTGCCTGCGGCGAATGTGGCTGCCGCTGCCCACGACTCGCCCGCGGTGCGCTCAGGGTCGTCGCAGTCGGCGGAAAGTCCAATCGAACCCTCCGTGCCTGGGAAACATGCAGCCGCCTCGCCGCGTCCATTTGCTTCACCCGCGGCGGCTCTCGAATCGGAGAACGCGCCGGGGGGGCGTCATCGCTTCCGGGAGGAAGCGGCGTACCGAGGGAAGCATCGCGGCGAAGAGTCCGACCTGCCGGGCGCCGATCCGGCGGCAACGTCGGGGAAGCCCGATGCGCCGGTGGATGGGTCGAAGGTATCCGAAGCGAAGAACGCGTCAGGTGATCGTCATCGCTTCCGTGAGGAGCCGGCGAACAGAGGAAAGCATCGACGCGGAAGACCGGGTGCCCCGTCGGGGGCAACTGATGCGTCGGGGGCGTCCGAGAAGCGCGGGCACCGCGGCGAAGAGAAAGAAAGGACCACGACACCGAAGTACCGAGGTACCAGGCGCCGCGGCGACGCGATACCACTTGTGGACGAACTACGCCGCTACGAAATTGACCCGGACGGGACCGAACAGGTACTGCATGACACGTTCCGTGCCTTGAAGCGGGAAGGTCACGTCAGCACGACCTACCGGAAATGGCAGGTTGAGGGCATGCCGCGCGGCGACGTCAAGCGCACTCTGTTCGGGCGACGAGTCGGGCTGGATACCCCGGCAGCATTCGCACATGCGTACAAGCAGGCGCAGCAGGAGAGGGCCCTGGACATGCGGGGGCCGGACTACGCGCGCATGCGAGCGCTGGACAGTGCGATATTCCGCACCCGGGTCGACATGACGGTCGAGGTTCGCCGGTTGAACGTGGCCGAGGAATTGAAGATCCCCGACCCACACCTACTGAGTCCGGGTGGCTGGCGTCGAGCCGTCGCCGACATGGAACGGGAGTTGCTGAAGGAATACGAGCAGTGGCCCGCCAAAACGGACGCGCTCACCACCGACGAACAGGAGGCAGCCGCAAAGCAGTATCGCCGAACGGTGGAGCTCTTCTTGGAGTTGAAGAAACTGGTCAACGGTACCCCGAACACTGGCCCTGCGCCGATGGTGTACAGCACGCTTCCGGGACCTGGCGAGGAAGATCACGAGGAAGAGGAGGATCAGGACGGCGAAAATGACGCTGCGCTGGTCGCCCACGGCAATTCCGACTCGCCTGAAAACAGGTTCGATGCACCGGATGAGCCGTACACCTCGCCGGAGGACGCCGACGAGCCTGATAGGGAGACCCGCGGCCGGCACCGTAACCCGTACCCGCGTGCGGAGCAGATCTCGGAACCGGAGAGGCGCCACCGTCCGGAGGACAGCGCTGCCTTGGGGCGCGACCGCGACTCGGCTGACTCGGCTACGCGCCAAGACGATCCGGAAGAAACACACCGGTCGTGGGAGGAACCGGAAGTTCCTTCGAAGCAACCGGACGCGTCAGGCGCCCAAAGGGAGTCGGACGCGCCGCGACAAGGGCATCGTGGCAAGCCGGGCGACGACCGGCCTTGGACAGTGGGTCGGCATACCGACGAGAAGTCCTACAAGCAGGGCGTTGTCGAGCCGCTCGAGCGGGAGGGTGTGCGGTTTTCCGGGCATCTGGAGCATGCCGTGCCGATCGAGCCGCTGCGTGCTGTGGTGCAAACCGTCGAGAAGTTGCGGGACCGATATCCGGACTTGCCGTTGGCGAGCATCAGTTTCAAGAACCTGAACCGGCACCTGCCGGATGATGATTTCTCCGGGCGGGCTGCAAACCTGTGGTCGTATCCGGTGCAGCCGCGGGGGTGGACTACTGAACTCGAGTTGGATCGCCGAACCCTGGCCGATCCGATCGAGCTCCGTGGACGCGCGAGGGTTGCGATAGAGAATCACGAAAATCTGCCGCTGACCGGGGATCCGGTGCGGGACTTGATCAATCGGCAGGTTGCCGAGGTGCTCGATATGCAGGGTAACCGGGTGGCGTGGGACATGGCACAACCCTTCCTGAAAGAGCTGCACCGGTATCTGAGGTCGCACGGCTTGATCGACCTGTCGTTCCGCGCGTGGGAGGGGCAGCTATCGGGGAAGAGCTTCTTGCGGTCGTGGTTCGGGATGCGGTGGCTGAATACGGAAGTAGCGCTACAGGAGGCGTTCGCGTTCGTGGAGGCGCACGGGATCGACGTGACGCGTCCGGAATACGCGCTGTATCGCGCGTTGGAGTGCGCCCGTACCGGCGAGCCGTGGGATATCGACGCAGAGGTGCGCCGGTTGCGGGTGGCAGCCGAACTGGGGGTCCCTGAACCGCATCGGCTCACCTCGGTCGGGTGGAAGCGGGAGCTGGCCCGGCTGAGTACCGAGATTGCCGAACAGGGTGCCGAGGTGCTGGCGCAGCTGGACCACGATCCGTACGCGGGGGGCATAGCGTTGGGGCTGTATCTGGGCGACGTCCAGCATTTCGCGCAACTGGAGGAACTCGTTCATGGCGAGCCCGCCTGGGCCGACGATCTGCCGTTGGACGGTTTCCGAGATCCGGTCGGGGCGCACGCGGACCGGAACCTGCCCGAGCTGCATGTCCGAAATGACTGCGGACCAAGGAGTTTGAAGGCGCTACGCGCATGGTTCGGCCCGGATGTCGACGTCGTCATTCCCCGGCACGTCGGGCTGGACGGGATGTCGGCGGCGGAGTTTCAGGCGGCGGCGCGTGGGAGGATGCAGGCGGTCGACGGAGGCTACGACGCGATCACGGACCAGCTCGAGCGTATGCCGGCAGGTGCGGCGATGCTGGTGGTGGAGGAGTACACCGGACCGGTCGACGAGCATGGGGTCGGCGCGCACGTCCGTCTCGTCGTGAACGACGGGGAGGGCCCCAGGATCTTCGACCAGCATGGCAACCTGCGGCCCTTCTCGCTGCCGGAGGGACCACGCACAGTGAAGAATTGGTACGGGATCCTTTACCGCGACGATGGAACCGCGGTGCATTCACTGGGTGACGATCGGATGCCGCCGGTGGCGCCGGGCCAAGGCCCGCCGTCGCGCATCGGCGGCGAGCCGGGGGAGCAATCGGGTGGCACGCGGGACGGACCTGCCGCGCCGCCGGGGACGGACATCGACCTGGCCGAGGCTTGGCACGCGCTCGACGAGATGCGGTGGGACGACGACTCGTACGAGGTGGTGACGCGCCAGCTGGAATTCGCCGCGCATATCGAGGATTTATTGCGCTCCGGCGTACCACCGCGCGTCGAGGAAATCGAGCGATTCACCACCGTCGGAAATTCGGCACGGGTGGTGGTGCGACTCACCTTTCACGATGATTCGCAGGTGATCCACAAGGTGGTTTCCGATCCGCAGCACTCGCACGCGGAATTCTTTACCGCGTTGGTCGGTCAAGCGGTCGGAGCAAAGGTGCCTGCGGTATACGTCCTTGGTGATCATGTCTTTATGGAGGTGGTGCCCGGCAAGGCTGCAGCAGATACTTATGCCCGAAACTCGTACCCGGAAGCTCTCTTCAGGACCCGTGCCGCAGTGCGTTTGGGTATTCTCGACGCGCTGACCCGCATACCTGACCGTAATTCCGAGAACTGGATGATCGACCCCGCCGGGGACGTGTGGGGGATAGACCACAGTCGTGCGTACGAGGACCTCGATCACATGATCTATGTGATCAGCCGTTTCGCGGATCATTTTCAGAAAGACGGGCCCAACGGCGAAACCGTGTGGAAAAACCACACGCTCACGCGATCCGAGGTGCTGGAGATTCGGCATAGGGTCGAAAAGCTGAAACCGGTGTTTTACGCTGCCGGCCGTCGGGATTGGTTCGATGTCACGCTGCAACGGCTCCGCGCGCTGGAGGTGTATGCCGCTGCTGAGCCGCTGTCCCATCCCGGACCGGACCAGATCGGCGCCCATCGCAGCAAGGACCGGCCGATGCAAGCGGGGGACTTGGGGTTTGTCGGCAGCCCGCTCAGCCTGGCTGCTGCAGGTTATGAAGCCGATGTCAAGCTCGACATCGCCAACCGGTTGCGGCAGCTGGGCATTCCCAACACAGTCGGGTTCGAACATCCGCAGGTCCCCGTCGAAGTCGTGCAAGACATCGAGCTGGGGGTCCGGTACTTCCAAGCGATCCATCGCGACGTGGCAATTCGGTCGGTGAGTTTCGCGGAGTTCGCCACGGCATTTACCAAGTATGCAAATGCCGATGCCTTTGCCTCACCCACGCAGCTCAACGGCCGACGGGCTGTCGACATCTACTTCAACATCAGCAAGGTGCACGATCCGCTGAAGTTCGCCGCATCCATGCAGGCCTCTGTGGAGCGCGGTTGGCTCCTGGTCGGGACGGGCAACGCCATCATCGACACATGGCTTCATGAGGCCGGCCATGCAGTGCAGTACGACAGGCTGGGTTACTTCCCGTCGAATTCCATCGAGCCTTCTATTCGCGGGTACCACAGTTGGTTGGTCGCCATCGGGGCGCCGATTTCATCTAGTTACGAGGAATGGATGGCGCCGCTGTCGAAATACAGCTACAAGCAAGGTTTGGAACAGGCCGAGGTGCATCCGATCGAGGGGTTCGCGGAAGTGCTCAAGTCCCTTTTGGTAAACGGCCGCGAGTTGACCAGCCCGCACTATGCCGTATACCGGGCCACGAGCGGCGACAGCACACCGGTTGATCGGAAACTGGTGCTGTGGGAGGCCGAACGCAACGAGCTGGCGCGATCGATGGGCGTGGACCGGCCGGGGCTGCTCGACCGCGCAGGGTGGCAGGTGACCCTGCAGCGGCTGGCCGAGCAAATCGGTCAGGAGCGCGCCGCGCTGCCCGCCACCCTCAACGGGCTCGACCAGCGCGCGGCGATGCGTGCGCTCATCGACTTTGTCCGCGGGCAAGTCGATCCGTTGGCTCGGCTCAAGGAGTTGGTGCGTGGCGAGTCGATACTGTCGGGAGATCTCCAGGATGCCGCGTTGTCCAGGCAGGCCGCCTTGGCGCAGGTCCGACAAACACCGGGGGGACTGCAGTGGGGCGACCATGTCGTCTACTCGCCCAGCGAACGTAAGGTGATCGTCTTCTCGGCGCACGACCAGCAGCCCCGCCAGCTGCTGCGGTTGCTGCGGGAACGGCCCCTATTTCTCCGCGATGTCGAAACGATCGGGTACCCGGTCGAATTCAGGACGGTCACAACGATCGAGGCCGGCCAGGAGCGCCACTACGACAGTGTGGTGTCGGGGACACTGCGGATAGCCGCCGAGCCGCGGTACCACCCGCTGCGCCAGGTGCTGAGCGGGTACTCGGGCGCCGAGGATGCCGTGCGCACCGTGTCGCGGAGATTGCGTGAGGTGCACGCCGAGCTGAGCGCGCTGAAGGTGGTCCGGAACGTTGTGGCGTCCGAGGATCGCCAGGCATCAGCGATCGCCGCGCCACAACTGGCTGAATCGGTGGCCGACCCGGAATCGATGGACTTGATCCAACGCTATCTCGACGCGCAGGCGCGGCAGCAGGCGCTGCGGGATAGGAGCGCCGACGTTCTCGTGGCCGTGCTGGACCACCGGTGGTTGGCGAGCGCCACTGATTTGCTTGCGCGAAATCTCGGCGTGGACTTGTCCGGTTCGGGGCCGGTGGCCGGTGCCGTGGATCGACTGTTGCGCTCCGTGCCGCCCGACGTCCAGCCTATCGGCTTGTACATCCTGCACGACCATGCGGCGGCATTCGACGACGCGGCCGCGCGGGTCGCCGACCTCGGCAACGCCGAGCCGAAACTGCCGACGGGCAAGCACCGAGCCCGGTATCAGGTGCTGCGCATGACCGACGACGAACTGCGCACGCGGGCGGGTGGGCGGCTGCTGAACCAGTCAGACCATCCCGCCGTGCTCGCACAGTTGCGCGAGCCGGGCAGCGCGGCACTGGTGTCGGATCAGGTCGGCTCGTCCTTCGTCGAATACCTGCTGCTCAACTACGAGGGCACGGTCATGATGATCGATCGGCGGACCGGCGAGGTGCGAGCGTTCGAACCCACGACCACGGACAACGTCACCACGCGCGTCGCCTTCTTCGACCCCCAGGGCCGACATATGGCGCCGGGCGCCGAGCTGCTGGACGGCCGACCACACGAAGCTGCGGCTATGCACGCTGCGCGGCGGGCGATGGAGCAGGCCCGGTTCGCCGCGCTCGCCGCGGCCCGGCCCCTCGGGATCGACCCCGCCGCCGTCGATCCGGGGCGGCGCAGCCCGCATGGGCAGCAACAGCTCATCGATTCGATCCGGCAGGACAGGTCCACACTGTCGGATGCCGAGATGCACCTCCTCGGCCCTCTGGAGCGGCATCTTCATGCAGCCAGGGAGTTGGCGGAGGTAGCCGATCTCACCGGCAGACGTGCTGAGGCGGTGCTGGCCTACCGCGCGGTGCGCGACGAGTTCGACGCCCAGCTGCGCGACCACGGGTTGCGTCCCGACACCGTCGATCCGCGACAGCTGGCGCAGACGACCCGGGCGCTGCCCGCCGGACCGAGCGCCCGGGGATGGTCAAAGCTCATCGAGCTGGCTGCTCGAGTCGACCGGACGCAGGCAGCGGTGGCGGAGGCGACCAAGGCCATCGACACCGCACTGACACGGTGGCAGGGGCTGGGCCCGCTCCCCGCCGAGGAACGCCCGGTGCACGACCTGATCGAGGCAGCGGCCGCGCTGTCCGGCGATCCCGGCGTCCGGCACCTCGGCCGGCCCGCGGATATCACGACTGTGCCGGAATTTGAGTTCGCCGCCGCGTTCGGGGTGCCGCCGCGGCACTTCCCATCCCTGGACCGCATGGTGGACTACCTGGCGGCACAGCCGGACCGGACCACCATCGCGGTGCCCATGGGGCCGGAGGGGCACCCGATCACACTGAGCGTGCGGGCCGGGCAAGTGCTGGCGTTCGAGGGAAACCTGCAGCGCTCATACGACCTCACTTGGCGGCGGTCCAAAGGCAGGCTGCGCGGATTCGTGCTGTCGCCCGACCGCCCCCCGACACACCGGCTCGGTGCAAACGAGCGCGCCGAGCTGGCCGACCTGGCCCATGAACACGAGGCTGCGCGGCGTGGCGCACACGTACGCGGACGGACGCTGGAACGTGTCGCCCACGGATTGGTCGACAACCCGACGGAGAGTCTGGCCACCGACTGGCAGCTTCGGGAGACGATCGCGCGACTACAGGAACCGCTGCGGTCGCGGGAGATGACCCCGGAGCTGCACCGGGATCTGCTGCGTCTGGAGCTGCTCCAGAACGCCGCCACGCGATACCACGCGGCAGTCGCCGCGGTGACGCGCATCGAAGATCGCGCTGCCAAAGTGCTGACCGGCTCGCGGAACGACCCCGGTGTGAGTACCCCGAAATGGGTCGGTGCCCACTCGGATACACCGTCCGACGCGGAGCCACCCGATCCTCGGCCGGACAACTATGGTGACGAGACCGGTGCGGCGGTGGCGCTCGATCCAGAGCGGGAACCGGTCACGGTGGATCAATCGTGTGTGGTGGGGTCGTTCGAGGATGCCGCGAATCTTGGGTTCGAGGTTCAAGGGCCAGTAGGGATGGACGGGCCGGTTCCACCGGCAGCGGTGGCGTTCCTGGCGGGTGCGCATCACGAGCGGTTCGATGGTGGTTTCCGAGAGTTGGCGGAGTTCGTGGTGGGTTCGGGGGCAGGTGCGGGGATGCTGGTGAATGCCCGGCCGGTCGGTGCCGAGGTCGGGCATCTATTTCTGGTGTATTACGACGGTGAGCAAATTTGGATGCACGACCGGCTGGCGGCGCGGCCGAAGGAGGTGTTGGATCCGGAAAATCCGCCGTTCGCGGTGGAAACCGTGCATGGTCTGCTGCTGACCCGGCGGGATGGCGGAAGCACGCTGGAGGCGCGGCAGGTGGGGCTGGGCAGACGTATTACTCCCGCGGATTCGGATATGGCGCGGGGGCGGGCGTTGCGTCCGGTCGATGCCGGTGCGCTGCCACCCGACGATCACATCGGCGCAAGGCCGGACCTGGAGCCGTCAGCGTTTGCCGACCGGGTTCGGGAAGCCTTCGGCTCCGGCGAGCCGACTGTCGAGCTGCTGGCCGAGGGACACAACCCAGATCAGGCACGGCGGGTGCAGAAGCTCACCTTCCCCGACGAGACCGTTCTGATCCGCAAGTACGTGCACCAGCGGCGGCATGCCGATGCCGAGTACCTCGCCGCACTCACAGGGGCGGCGCTGGGCGCCCGGGTCCCGGCCGTCCATGTCGCGAATGGTGTCGTCTACATGGAGTATGTCGCTGGGCGCACCGGACTCGACCTCTACACCGATATCCCCGTGGAATTGCGAATGCAGCTGGGCCAGGCGGGCATCCATGCGTCGACAGCCGAGGGCCGACAGCTGGGCCTGCTCGACCTGCTGGTCGGCAACTTGGACCGCCGCAACGACAAGAACTGGATGGTCCATCCCGCGGAGGGGGTGTATGGGATCGACCACAGCCAGTCGTTCCATGCCACCAGCAACAGCGTTTTCGGCAAGCAGTTGCGGAAGTTCCTCGGGCAGTTCGGCATTCGCTGGCTCGACTCCGGTCTGCCTGACTTCGGGCCGATCCACGAGCGCCTGGACGCGCTGTGGCCGGAATTCGAACGGCTGGGCCGCGACGACTGGCACTACGACATGGTCGGCCGCCTCGCCGAGCTCGAGGACCTCACCGCCGACAGGATGCGGTTGCGGTTGGAGTACGACCTGGCGCGAGCGCAGGCCCATGAGGACGGCGATGAGCAAACCCACCGGGACCTCGACGCCAAGATCCGGCGCGCCGACCGAACCTGGGCGGAGCAGATGCAGAAAACGGCCGACGAGCAGGCGGCCGCGGTCAAGGCGGCGCGCCGGGCTCGGCAACTGGGGGTGCCGCTCGGGCCGCTGCACCGACCGAACAACCCGCTCGAAGGCGCTCACGATCCCGGCGACGCGGCATGTGGCCTGTTGGCGGGTCAGGCGGCCAACGACTACTACCACAGCGTCCGCGATGGGGATCGGGTCTTCGACATGCCCGCCTTCGCACTCGATGCCGGCGGCCTGCCGTGGGCGGCGTTGCCATGGCAGATAGGCGGACACCCCGAGTTCTTCGGGCACGGCGCTGCGGGCCACGAAGCGGTTGCCGCTCGCCTGCTCGGCGCGGCGGACGGCGCGTCCCATCGCTACGTTTCCGAGTCGAAACGGCTGAAGAACTCCGGGCGCGGCATGCTGCTCATCGACACCAGGCACGGGGACAGTTCGCCGACCCCGGCCCATTCGTACTTCGTCGTGAACCACGACGGAGAGCTGCTGCTATTCGACTACGGCGGCCGGTTCATCGGCGAGTTCGATCCGAAAATGCCACCGCCCGGCCCTCGGTTCACGCACGGCATCGAACTCGATGACTCCGGAAACCTAGTACGCCCCATCGTCACCGACCTCGACGCCGAGCTTCCCGCGCCCAAACCGGGCGAGCCACGCGGGCGGGAGCTCGGCAATGTCGGTCGACTGCCTGATTCGGAAGGAGCGGATCAGCCGATACCGTCGCACGATACCGACGATGGGAAGCCCTCTCGAGCCGCGGATCTTCCGCTGGGTCCGCTCGCGGAGGTCATCTGGTTCAATGACGATGGCCGTGTCGTGCTCTACGACCCCGGCATGGTGCGTGCGGATGTGCTTGCCCACATGGACCGTTTCGCTGATCTGCGCGCGGAGCACGAGCGCCGCGGTCTCGGTGACCAGCATGATTTCGTGCTGGCGGAGCTGCGTCAGATCGCGGCGGTGGCCTCGCTCGCCCAGTACGAGAACAGGTACGACACTGACAGAAGGCCGATCATCGATGCGTCAGGCCACAGACGCACGCCGGGGATATGGGCCACCGTCGACTGCGATGGTCAGATGTTCTTGTACATCCACGCCACCCCGCCCGAAACCCCCCGCGGGGCGGTGATGTTCGGTCATGCGATGCAGGCGGTCGGCGAGCACGTGCGGACCATCCGGGGATCGTGGTCGGACAACAACTCCCTGATGGCCTCCAACCTCATGACCTTCAACGAGCTCGTCCGCGACCAATCCTTCCGCGACGCGGCGGCCCGCCGAGGATTGACTTCGGAAGAAGCAGCTGCTCTCGAGACCTTCACCGGAAAGATGTGCCGCCGGTTCGGGTTCACCGACGTCGTCATCGACATGCTGAAAGGCGAGCCCGGCCGATACACCGGCGTGGATGTCGTTTTCACCAAGCCGCTACCCGAGCATGGCCCGCCGCGGCCCGCCGGCCCGGAGCAGCCCGCCGCACCCCAGGAACCACCCCGGCCATCGCTGGCCGACCGGTTGCGGGCCGCCGAGGCCGCGCACGAACCTGTGGTCCTAGAGGTGTTCCGAGACGGCACGGAGATACCCGCGTACCAGGCCGAGCGGGTCGATTTGGCGGCTTATGGCGAGGACTTCGTGGTCGTCCGCAAGTTTGTCACCCAACCACACCACCCGGATGCTGAGGACCTGGGCGCCATGGTGATCAGGGCGCTCGGTGGACGAGCGCCCGAGGTCTTCGTCCGCGACAACCTGGTCTACATGGAGTACATCGAGCGCCCCACCCTGGGCCGGTTCCACCGAGTTCTCCAGAACGACACGGCGCTTGTCATGTTGTATGGCGACTCCCTCGCCGGTCGCATCCTCGGGTTCTCCGACCACTTGCTCGGCATCTTCGACCGGCGGCGCGACAACGTCATGGTCGACGGGACCGCCATTGATAACAGCCAGGCCTTCCGCGATCCAGAGATGGATTTCCATTTCGCCGGTCGGGCAGTCCGAATGCTGACACTGTTCGGGATCCAGTGGCTGGATCCGCGCACCCCGCTGCCGAACCTCGACCCGATGCGCAGCGCGCTCGAGGGGTTGCGGCCGGAATTCGAACGCCGCGGGCGTGCCGAATGGCACGACGTGATGATGACGCGTTTCGACCGCATCATCGAGGTCGCCGTCGACCAAGGGCGGGCGCGACTGGACAACGAGGTGCGGCGCGCACAGCAGCGGGATGCGGTGGCGGCGACTCTTGCGCGGTTGGCCGTCGACAGCTGGCCCAACGCGGACGCGGTGCTGGCCGATCCGGACAATATGCTTCACGCGCTGCGCGCGGCGGGGGTGAGCGCCGATCGGATCGCCGACATCGACGCCGCTGTTACCGGCTATCGCGAGGTCGACGCCCGGATCCGCGCTGACGACGAGGTGGGGTGGGATCGCATCCATCAGCTGGCAGCCGCGGAGGTCCGCGCGGTCATCCGGGCCCGCGCAGCTCGCGAGCTCGGTGACCCGGAGCCCCTGGCGCGCCCGGTGGGCAACCCCCTCGACGGGAGGCACCTCCCTGACGACGCCAACTGCGGGCCGCTGGCGCTGATGGCCGCCAACGACTGGTACCGCGAGGCACGCCACGGGGAGCGGGCGGTTGTCGTCCCGGGTGTCGCCCTGGACCTGAGCGGCACGCCCGTCACGGCGTTGTCTTGGCTGGCTGGTGGTCATCGGGAGTACCTCGGCACCGGGGTGACCGGGCACGCTGTGGTCGCCGCACGGCTGCTGGGCCTGTCGCCTGGCGAGCGTCACGACGAGGTCCCTGGGCCGAGGCAGGTGGCCAACGACGGGCGGGGCATGATCCTCATCGATACCCATGCCGACACTGGATCGCTGACTCCGGCACACGCGTACTTCGTCGTCAACCACAAGGGTGTGTTGCTGACATTCGACTTCGGCGCGCGGTTCATCGGCGAGTTCGACCCGGCCGACTCGCCCGCCACGCTGCGCTTCGTCCACGGCATCGAGTTCGACGCGTACGGCAATCCGGTCGAGCCGATCATCACCGACCTGGACACCCCGCTGCCGGACGCGCCCCCGGAGCGCCGCCTCGACGCGAAAATCGGCCACGACGCGACGATCGGCGCCACGCCGGATGGAGTTGCTATTCCCGAGCCGAGTACACCGGTGGATCGGGACACGGCGAACAGGGAGTTGCGGGCCGCCCACGGACGCTTGGTCCAAGCCGGGTTGCTGCACATGGACTACCCGTCGTGGGTGGGACAACTGGACTACAGCGTCGCGACCGATGGGCCGCGGTCGCTGCTGCGAGCCGAGGTCGACCCGGATGTCGCGGTGCCACAGGCATTTGCCCGCATTCGGGCGGAAGGACTCGACCCGAGCAGGCCTGAATACGTGTTGTACCGATTGGCGGTCGGGGACGCCGCACGCCCGCCGCAGTCGTTCGCGGACCGCCTGTTGGCGGCGGCGGGCGCCCACGAGCCCCGGGCCGAGGTGCTGAGGCCCGCACGCCCCGCAGTAGAGCCGGTCGGCCTCGTGGAGAAGATCAGCTTCGGGGACGAATTGGTCGTGGTGCGAAAAGTAGCCCACCACCGCACCTACGCCCTCGCCGAACATCTCGCCGCCCTGGCCGCTCGGGCGATCGGGGCGCACGTCCCTGAGGTCTACATACGTGGGGAGGTGGTCTATACCGAGTTCGTCGACGGGAGGCATCCAGCGCCGAGGGACTACGCGTTTGCCGCCCATACCGCCGCAGGCCGACTTCTCGGTCTCACAGATGCGTTGATACGTCTTCCCGACCGGTACCACGAGAACTGGTTTCTCGACGGCATTGTAGGCATCGACCACGAGCTGTCCTTCGGCGATCGGATTGGGCGCACGTTCTTCGCGGCCGTGGTGGTGGAGATGGTGCAGCACTTCGGCGTGCGGTGGCTCGATCCGCATGGGGCAGTGGATCTTCCCGCCGTTCGGGATCGGCTGGAAGCTCTGCGCCCGGAGTTCGACCGCCTCGAGCGCAGTGACTGGCATCACTGGACGATGCGCAACCTCGACTATGTCGAGGGCATCGCACAAGATCAGGCCCGGTTCCGGCTGCGGCTCGAGCGGTCGCGGGCGGAGGTGCGCAACGCCGCGGTGGAGACGTTCGCGGCGGCTGCCGCATTGAACGAGCCGCTTGCCGGGCTCGACCTGGATGTTGTGGCGGCCCAACCGGACGTCGCGCTCGACCGGCTGCGCACGGCGGAGGCGGACGAGCGCCTGCTCACCGAGCTGCGCTTCGCCCTGGCGGAGTACCGGGACATCGACGACCACGTTCGCGACATGGACGCCGAGTCTGCGGACTGGCTGTTCGAGCAGGCCAATCAGCGGCGGGAGCTGATCCTCGCGGTTGGGCGGGAGCGCGCCCAGCCGAAAGAACTATGGGCCGCAGGCAATCCCGGCGACGGGATGCATCGGCCCGACGACGCCCATTGCGGGCCGCTGGCGCTGCTCGCGGTCAACGACTACTACTTCCACACCCGTGGCGGTGCACGTGCCGTCGTCGTTCCGGAGATACTGCCGGGACTGGACGGCATCCCCCTCGCCGCACTGGCGTGGTTGGCGGGCGGCCACCCTGAGTACCTCGGCGATGGGCAGGCCGGACACCTCGAGGCGGCCCGCCGACTGGTGGACGCCGGGCGGGGCGGCGCGTTCCGGCGGGTGTCCCAGACGGTGCGCGTACAGCACCCGGGTCCCGGCATGCTTCTCGTCGACACGCATGCCGGGATCGGGTCGCCGACTCCTACACATGTGTACTTCGTGGTGAACCACGATGGTGAGTTGCTGCTGTTCGACTACGGCGGCCGCTTCGTCGGCGAGTTCGACCCTGACCGACCCCCCGACACGTTGCGCGCCGTGCATGGCATCGAATTCGACGCCAACGGCAACCCGGTGCGGCCCACCATCACCGACCTCGACGCCGAACTTCCCCGGCCGGAACCGGGCAGGCCACGCGGGCACGAAGTCGGCAACATTGGCCGTGCGCCGGACCCGGAACACCCGCCCCACCGGGATCCGGGCGTCGCTCCCGGATCCTTGCACAGACAAATCGAAAACGAGCACTTGCGGATTCAGGCGGCGGCAGCGCGGTTGGCGGAGATGGATCGCGCTGTGGAGTCCATGCTGCTCGACGCGGAGTTGGCCGAGGTAGCGGCGCACGCTGCCGCGTCGTCGGCCCGGCAGCAGCTCATCGACTGGCTGGACTTGAAGCTACGGTCGTTCGAGTGGCCGGACGCCGATGCGTTCAGGGTCGACAACTTCGTGGACGAGATGTGGCACGAGGTCGGCGGAGCGTACACCCGGGCGGCCGACTCGTACCGCGCAGCCGCCAGCGCTTGGATGGCAGCCAGGGAGCGCATCCAGGAGCGAAGCGACCACAAGATGCAGCTGGCAAAGGGCTTCACGGCGTTCGTCGATGACGCGACCGCGGGGTCGCCCGGAAACCCGTCGTGGGTGCGAGCGCTGACGGAAGCGGGCCGGCTCGAGCAGGCCATTTCCGCACGGGACGCGACCTATTGCATAGAACGCAGCCTCGACGCACAGGTGAAGGCACACGATCTCGTTGCCGAACGCGCAGAAGACATCCTCATCCGCACCATCCTCGAACAGGATAATCGCGGTGAGCTGCAGGTAACCGACGACGACCCGTTCTCTCAAATTGTCGCCCGCCGCGCGGACGAGGTCAGGACGGCGCACCAGATCGACGACATGACTGCGGAGACCGAGTATCTGCTCGCCGCAGAGGCGCATCGCGCCGGGGAGGAGAACCTCGGAGACCATTCCCGCGCGGTGGCTCGTGCAGCTGACGGTTTGCAGCAGGTGGTCGGCGACCTGGAGGCTCATCCGTGGCCATCGGATCTTGCGGTCGCCTTGGTTGGGGTTGCCGACCACTATCTGAACGCCGCCCTGATCACGGGTCCACTCGTCGAGTACAGGCCGAAAGGCTCTGTGCTCACGTCAGTCCTGGCCGATGGGATTTCCGACGTCATCGACGGTGCTGCCGCCGAAGATGCGGTGGCGATTGCGAATCCGTCGAACCTCGAGGAGCAGCCGGGAATCCACCTGCGTATCGGGTACGCGGACATCGCGGCCCATGACGGTGTCGACGACATCATGCGGGCCGCCGAGCGGCGGGTGCTCGACCACGACGATCCGGCCGGTGACTCTGGCGCACCTGGTACCCTGCCGCCCTCGACGCCGGAGCCTCGGGATGTACGCGAAGGTGGCGGACACGATCGAGTGTCGGCGGTTGAGCACGCCGAGCTTCCCGCGTCCGAACCGGGCGAGCCACGCGAGCAGGAGTTCGGTGAAGCTCTGGGCCCCGACCAGCGGGAGAGTCAGGTCGGAGAATCAGGCTTCGGTGCCGATGTGTTTGCCGAAATCGTGCGGCTGGAGGCCGAGCGGTATGAGTTGATGCGCGATCTCGGTATGTCCGCCGGACCGGCACCACCGGGCCCGGTGGTGCCGGTCCGGCAGGCGATCGCAACGCATGCTGAGCGGGTGGCGGCTGCCCGGATCGAGTTGGCCACGGAAATCGGTGTCCCGTTTCGGGATCTGGAGTGGGCAACTTTACAGAGCGCCTATTCCCTGCGCGAGGTGGCGGACGAGAGAGCAGATCTGCGCCGCCAAGCAGAGCTGCTGACGCGATTGAGCGCGGTGCTGGACCGTCATCAAGCGCTGCTGGAACAGGTCGGCCTGGAGAACCAGGAGCTGGACGCGGCGCTGCCGCCGAACCCGGCGCCGGCCGACGGCGAACAAGTGATCATGAATGTCGCCCTGGTCGACCTGCGGATCGAGTGTCTGGCGACCGAGTTGTACCGGCTGGCTGACGGTTTGGGTCTCCTGGGCGCGTCGTCACTGCGCCCGGATTCACCGCAGGTTGTCGCGATGCGCGCGACCGCCGAGCGCGATTGGGTGGCGTTGGCCGAGGAGCTGGGGGTCAAGCCGTCCCAGCTGGCCGATATCGACTTGAAATTTCTCATCGGATCCCACTCATCCCGGTTCACCTCGGCGGCCGAATATCTCGAGAACTGGGAGCGGCGGCGTGCGGATATCCAGAAGCATCTCCGGTTCGTGGAGGTGGTCGCCGAACGCCACCATGCCGAACGGGCGCTGGACACGGAGGCGTCCCTGCGCGCGGTGACCGACGACGAGATTGTCGCCGAGGCGCGACGACAGTCCAACCTGTACGGCGGACAAGCCCGGACGGTGAGTGACCATGTCGTGCACGTCCGGACACCGGACGCGGCGCCCGATGCGTTGATCGTGTTCACGACGTCGCGTAACCCACACCCGGCATTGCTCGAATTCGTTGCCGGCAACGAGGAATTCGTGGGTGCGCTGGCGCCGGAGCCGGCATACCGCATCGTGCACGCGCCGGTGGTCGTGGACCAGGTCGGCCTCCGTGGGCATCCCCGCGGTATCAGCCTGGGCCGGCTCGAGGATGTCCAGCCGTACTACCGGGAACCGGATAATGCTCAGATCCGGGCCGCGCTGCTGGACGCCTACCTCGGCTACCGAAGCGCTGGTCTGCAGCCGGATATCGGGTTCGACGCCTGGCTGCCGGAGTCGCTCGGCCGGATCACCGCTGACACCTCCCTCGCCGATCTCGACGTGCGATACGCCGAGGCCGGTCCGTTCGCTGCGGAACCGTTCAGCGCTTGGGAAGTCGTCCGGCGACTGGTCAAGCGGGAAGTCGGCGGTCGAGACCTCTGGTATGACAGCACCTCCATCCCGTTGTATGGGCGCATTGTTCATACGGAGATCCGCGGTTTCCCTATAGCTGTCCCGGTGTCGGGCGACGAGCAGGAGGGATACCGGGTCGAAATGAGCTGGGCTGGTCGGGAGCCCGGCGTGGTGGTGGCGACGTGGTTGGGCGGCCTTCACGCCGCCAGTGAGCAGGAACTCGCGCGGGCGGTCGAGGCGGCGCTGCGTGACTCGGCGGTGAATATTGCTGCCGCCGAGACGAATACGGAATCCGAGGCGGCGTGGCAGCAGCGGTTCGAGCGAGAGATGGCCCAGGTGCCCGGCTGGCGGACCTGGACCACGCGGCAGGGCCCGGAGGCCTGGCCCGCGGCCGTGGCGACCCGGCTGCACCTTCCCGAGGCTCGCCGAGCTGCGGCAGTGCTGGCCGCTCGCGACGTACTTGTCGCCGAGGGTGCGGCGCCGATCGGCGAAGGCATCGGAATCGCGTGGGGTGAGCGCCCGCGCATCGTCGTCGCCGCACCGGTGACGGACCTGCCGAGGCTGGTGAACCGCACCATAGGACTATCGCCGGACGAACTGGCCGAGCGGGGCGTCGATATCCTCTACCGCACGGTGTCGGTTGACGACCAGGGCCGAGTAGGGGTCCAGAAGCGGATGTTCGCCTTCAACCCCGACGATTACGGTGATACCCGCGCCGACGGCGGATGGGATTACTACCCCAACTATTTCAACTATTCGCTGGCGACGCTGAGTCCGCAGGACTGGCATGCCGCCGTCGTGCAGCGACTGAAGGCTGAAACATCGGGCGATGCGGCACCGAACCGAAGCGTGCCGTGGGTGCAGGAGATAGTTGGCCGCGCCCTGGGGCGTCCGGCAATGAACCATGACGAGATCGCCCTGAACGAAATGACCGGGCTCGAGTTCGTGCGCGGGTTGGGCGTGGGCTGGCGTGCCGAGGCAATCGGACCCGGCGTCGACGGATTGGCCACCGCGGTGGCCTTGGTGGGCGGCCCGGGCGGCCCCCTGGCGGTAGCCGGCGGCATGGATTTCGTTCGCGACGGCGTGGTGGTCGGGGGGCACGCGTTCGCGGTCGTTCGCGTGACCCAGGCACTGCAGGAGCACTTCCCGGAACTGGGACTGCGGCCCGATGAGGTGGTGGTGTTCGACAACGCCATCCCTGGTGGCATGGCTCGTGGCGAGGCGATCGACGAGTGGGCGGCCCACGTCGGCCAGCATGTTGCCGACGTGCACGTGGCCGTCGTCGACGACGACGGACCGGAAGTTCCCTTCGACGAGGTCGAGCAGGCTCACCGCGGCCCGAAGGACCTCGGCGCTGGTTTGCCGGAGTGGACTCGACCCGAATGGTTGGTGGACGAGGCACGCCCGAATCTGGAGCGCTATGCGGCTGTTCCGGCGCAGGCGCGTGTGGAGGTGTTTGCGCGTGCGATGGTCGACCAGGAGGTGAGCTTGGCGCGGGGCGAGGCCCCCGTCGAGGTCGGTCGACTCGCCGAAAACGTGGCGTATCTGGAGTACGTCGAGAACCCGCATGTCGAAGACCCGCGGCCGCCGCGGATGATTATCGCCGCTGGGCATGGCGCGCACCTGGATGTGCTGCGAACAGTGATTGCGGCCCATCCCTCCGTCTATGCCCGG
Organism: Nocardia sp. 2TAF39; assembly: GCF_052114905.1. Lineage (NCBI taxonomy): Bacteria > Bacillati > Actinomycetota > Actinomycetes > Mycobacteriales > Nocardiaceae > Nocardia > Nocardia sp. 2TAF39. The sequence continues at coordinate 19,324 of NZ_JBFRFQ010000017.1, read as the reverse complement.
CACCACGACAACAACGGCAGCATCGATTACTACCTGGTCGAACCTGACGGCACGGCGTGGAGTCTGAATCCGAAAGTCGAGGGCCTGTATCGCGCGCCGACTACGGCGGATATGCACGACGTTCTGGTGGCGGATTTCCTCGCCCAGCGCGCAGAGCTCGAAGGTGGATTCGACCAGTGGTTTGCGCAGCTCGGCGTGGACGAGCTGTCGACGTCCGTGTTGTGGCGGCTGCTGGAGGGGCCGGAGCTGGAGCCCACTCACCCTGGACATGTGTTGCGCAGACTGGCTTTGCGGCAGGTACCGCTGGTATCGGACCGCCCGCAGCCGCCGGCCGTGCGCTTGATCAACTTGGCCGGCGAGAGGGTTCTCGCCGAGGTCGGGATGGAGAAGACGCCCTCAGGGAGGTGGAAGCTGTGGGCATCGTCGTTCGGTCCCGCCCATGACGCGCTGCTCGGCGATCCCATCTACTCCAGGGTGACCGCGGACAGTCCCACCGAGCTGGCGCAGAAGCTTGCTGAGCTGATCGAGGGTGATCCGGTCCAGGGGTTGCGCAAACTGCTGCCGGGCAAGCGGCCCGCCCCTCCTCCGTCATCTCCGCAGGTCGAACCGGAGTCCAGAACGCGGCCGATTCGAAGCGGGTATACGCCGCCGTACGAGCCGTTGCCTGCTGTCGCGGCGGAGGTGGCCGGAGCCCGTCGTAACACCGATGCCTCGCTGCTCGCCGGTATCGACTCCGCTGTCTCCGAGATACAGTTACGGCGGCTCCACGAGGATGCGACCCTGCGGCGCGATGCTGCCGCTGCGCACTTGCGCGAGCTGGTGGGTGAATTCCCTGGCGACGCCGCACCCGACGTGATTCACGACGAGGCGGTCGGCCGTCGGGCGATCGCCGAGCTCGAGGCGCGCCGGCAGGTATTGCGTGCCGTGCTGGCCGTGGCCGAGCTGCAGGATCTCAACCGGGAGCGCTCTGACGCTGTGGTCCAGGAGGATTACATCGACCCCGGGGAGCACGGAATCTCCAGGCACACCGAACACGTCAGTGCCGCCGATGAGGCGGTCGTTGTCGCTATGGACGGGTTTCATGGTGTCGCGCTGCACGAATTGCGTATGGGTTCTTCCCTCTGGCTATGGGACAAGATCGTCAACCGTTCATACCCGGTGCGCTATCTGCAGGTGCACAACGACGGCTCGACTAGTCTGGTCGCTCGGGACGTCGTCGACCTGGACAGCGTGCGTGCTGCGGAGAACCGATACATCATCGATGTATCCCCGGTGGGTGCCGAGCTGGCAGCGGTAGAGCAGCGAATCGCCAGCATCGCCGACGCACTGGATCAGCAGTATCAGGCGGTGCGGGAGCTGGTGGCGATCGGGGACGAGTTGGGTGCGCGACTGGCCGCGCCGATCGTCGAGGGCCTGCTGCGGGACGACCCGGCCGGTCTGCGACGTACTGCTCGGGTCGTCGAATTCCCCGGCAAGCCCCGCAGCTTTGTGGTCGGTCTCGATCGCGGGCAGCGCATGGCGGCGCTGCGTGACGACCCCACTGGTGTGCGACGTGCTTGGCGAGTTATCCCGGGCGAGCCCCGCAGCTTTGTGGTCGGTCTCGATCGCGGGCAGCGCATGGCGGCGCTGCGTGACGACCCCACTGGTGTGCGACGTGCTTGGCGAGTTATCCCGGGCGAGCCCCGCAGCTTTGCGGTGGTCCCCGATAGCGGGCAGCACATGCGGGCGCTGCGCGGCGACCCCACTGGTGTGCGACGTGCTTGGCGAGTTATCCCGGGCGAGCCCCGCCGCCTCGTGGTCGTGGCCGAACGAGGGCAGCACATGCGGGCGCTGGCGGACGCGGAGCTCATGCATCGGGATCTCGATGGCTCGCTGTGGCGACCCGACATCCACATCGAATATCTGGAAACCCGCGCCCAGCCGGACGGGACGGTGCGCGCCCATCGCGTTTCCGCGGCCGTCGCCGAAGGGCAGTACCGTGCCCCAACACATGACGAGATCGACCTAGCGCTGAGGAAGTTCCACACCGAGTGGGCTCGCGAGATCTCGATGAAAGTCGATGAGTGGCTGAGGCTGCTGGGCCCGGGCGCGTTTACGAATGGTGACCCGACGGGGGAGCTGAAGTACGACGGGCTGACCGAGTACGGCTATCGGATGGCCACCGATCACATCCTGCCGCCTTGGCATCCGGCAGAACATCTGAGCGAGCTGCACACCCGGCAGATTCCGCTACCGCCGATACAGCGTAATGACGCGGCCGAGAGCGGACACCGTGACCAAACCCGTTCGCCGATCGATGCCGATGCGCTGCCCCCCGGTGATCACATCGACCATGCTGGCGAGCCTGCTGGGCCGATCGACAATGGTGGCGGGCCGACAGGAGAACCGCAGGCCGAACCGACGCACCCTGTGCAAGCCATCGATCTCGGGCAGCCACGAGACCCGGCCGATCCGCGTAGGCCGTTGCGGGTGGCTACGTGGAATATCGCGGGCGCTCGCCATTCGCGGTCGTCGAAGGCGTTCGACTACACCACAATCGACCTGCCGGCCTTCGCCGAGCAGTTGGCGCGGATCGACGCCGACGTCGTCTGCCTGCAGGAGTCCGAGATCGGTCTGGACGGCTCGACCGCGCGGCAACTGGCAGACATGCTCGGCTACAAGTATTTTCATGAGACCCCGATGTGCCCGTCGCACATCGATGCCAGCAAAACGCTTGGCATCGCCGTGCTCAGCAAGCTACCGATGGAGGAACCCCGCGGCATAAAGCTGCCGGATACCCGCGGTCTCGAGCTGAGGCTTCCGGATTCCAACCGATTGCTGGAGCCGAACGAGCACTACGACCGGTTTGCGGAGGTCGTCAAGGTCGCCGGCGTGACGCTGATCACTCTGCACCCGACACCGCTGGAATACTTCCTACGCAGCACGCCCCAGGGTTACGTCCACCGCAGCTACGAAGAGCACAAAGATGTCGAAGGCGCGGCGCTCGCCAGGCGGATCGCGCACGTACTGCGCTCGGTAGCGGATGGTCCGGTCGTGATCGCCGCTGACTTGAATACCGATAATCCACACCCGGTGTATCGGGCGCTCATCGACGAATTGGGCCTGGGCGTCGCGCTGGATCCGGCGACCAGGACTGTGCCCGGTTGGGATGGGGCGCCGGATCAGGTGTTGGCCTCTGCGGAGTTCCGGACGACCGACAGTGGTGTGGAAGTCACCGATACCGACCACTATCTGGTGTGGGCCGACCTCACGGTTATCGATTCGGAATTGCTCGAGTCGTTGAGTGCAGCGCGGTCGGCGGACGCGGTCGACCAGGCCCGTGCTCAGCACGAGTCGTCGTTTGCTGTCGGGGATGGCGATGCTGGGCATGTCGTATCACATCTTCGGACCGGTCCGAAGAATTGTGGTCCATTGGTGCAGGCGTTCGTGCGGCACGCCATGGGCGATGAGGCGGCCGCGCGCATCCATCTGGCAGCGGCGGATGATGTGCGGATCGCGGAGCAGGGGATGACTGGCGCCGACTTCGCTCGGGGGTTGGCGGCGAATTGGGATCCGGGATCGTTCGGCGTGGGTTCGGCGGGGTTGGCGGCGGTGGTGGCTCACGTGCGTGAGAAGGGGGGCGTCGTGGCCGGGGCGATGGATTTCGGTCGAGTGGGTGCGCATGCGTTCGCGGTGGTGAAGGTGACCGAGGAGTTCGCGGAGTTCGCGCAATCGCAGTTGAAACTGGAGCTGACGCCGGGCGAGGTGGTGGTGTACGACAACGCCGCCGGCGGATTGCTGCGGGGCGAGAAGATTATTGCCGAGTGGGTGCGCTCTGGTGCGTATGTAATGCAAGTGCACGGGATAGTGTTCGGTGTGCAGCCCGATGGGGTGTTTGTGCCGGAGATTGCGTTGCGCGATGGGGAGTCGTTGCATCGGGGTCCCGTAGGCCGGATCGGGGCCCGGCAGGCGGAGGACGGTCCCCCAGACGGTGTGCGCGCTGCCGCTGACGGTGAAGTCGGCGTGCCGCCGCACTACCCTCCAGCGGGGGAGTCGGCGGAGGCCGCTCCCGAGCGTTCGGCCCGGACCGCCACCGACAGCAACAACGAACCCGACTCGACACAGTTCAGAATCGACTTCAAGGCCGTTGAGCACGCTGACCCCGCCGATAGTGCGCTCGTTGGCGAGGCACTCGCTGCAATGCTGCACGACTGGTCACAGCCGGGCCGGGGCCACGCCGTCGACATCGCCGTGCATGCGATCGAAAACGCCACCGAAGCTATCGATATCACGGCCGACCTCCGCGGCGCACAACCCGGTGAGCGGTCTCTCCACCTGACGATCACCGACTCGCACGGTAGCGCGGCTGTTCAGCACGTCGACGAACCACCCGCCCACTATCCGGCAGAGCGGGCAGTAGCCGATTCACTCCAGACCATCCAAGAAGTGCAAGCCTCGAGGCTGCGAAAGGATTACTTCAACCGGATTCGGGTCGCCCTTGCCCGCGACCTGTATCGGGAGTACCTCGCCAACGCGGCGGCCGACCTCGCCGCCAGGGGCACACCGCAGGCAGATATCCAGCGTCTGGCGGAGCGGCAAGCGCAGCGCTTCATCGACAGCGATCGAGCGGCGAAACTGATCACCCAGTACGCCGATGCCCGGATCACTCGCTGGATCGAGACGCTGAAATTCTCCGCCCAGGATCCCGGCACACCACACGCCGAAACGTATTCGGTACCCGATCCATTCGACTGGATTCGCCATATGGGCGCCGAACCTACCGGCGCCGGCGTGCTGGAATTCGGTGGGACTGCGGCGGATTCGGTAACTCATCCCGAGCAACGAGACCGGCGGGTGTGGCTTCTGGCCCACGACGCCGTACAGTTCTACCTTCACGCCCGCGGCGATGCGGGGTTCACCAGGGAGCTTGCCCGACAACGGATGAACGCGGTGATACGCGCGATCGATGCGCTAGTCCTCCGCGACTCCGACGGCGGCCGCCGACTCCAGGCTGTCATGGCGGCGTTGGCATGGGCAGACCAGATCGAGGTCGCAGGCACGCCCACGCCCGCATCCGCCGTAGTCGATCACGGGCAGTGGGAACAACCACGCCGCGACGACGATCCACTCGCAGGCAGACGTGAGTCGGCGCGGGTACACGGCCATCCGGCGGCCCTACCCGGTGACCGGGTGACCGCGCTGGACGAGCCTGCGGAGACCGCCGACCTCGGCGAGGTCTCCACCCTCTACGCCGCACGCATGCCCGACGGCAGAATCGTCCATTTCCGCTTCGCCGGCGATCCATACGGCTATCCGGTGTTCCTGTCACCCGGCTCGCCCGTCGGAGTCGACGGAGTCCTGCCGGACCCGAACGTCCTGGCCGAGCGCGGATACGCGCTCATCGTGGTCGAGCGACCCGGTTACGGCGACTCCACCCCTTTGCCCGGACGCGCGGTGGCCGACTGCGCCCGTGACATCATCTACATCGCCACCGAGCTCTTCGCCTTCGACCACTATGCAGTCATGGGACGATCCGGCGGCGGACCCACCGCCCTCGCCGTCGGCGCACTCGACCCCGACCGCGTCGACCGCGTCATCTCACTCGTCGGTGTCGCCCCACAGCACGGCAGCAGCAACTGGACCAAGGGTATGGGAGGGCCGAACCTGGCCGTGCTCGGCAATCCCGACCTCGAGCGCGCGATCGCCACCATCACGAACATTGCCACCGAAACCGCCCGCGACGGACGTTGGCTGCTGCGGCACAACCAGGGATCCTTCGGTCTGTTGGATCACAAATGGGTAGGCCTGTACCAGCAGGAATGCGCCCGGGGCTATGAGCGGGGCCTGCGCAACTCGATCGAGGGGTGGGTGCACGATGTCCTTCAAGTCAGAAAACCATGGGGCATACAGTTCGACGGATTCCGCGTACCCGTCGACATCGTGCACGGCACCGACGACGAATTCGTCCCGGTCATCCACAGCTGGATCAATACCGGGCTCATTCCTACCGCGAATCTCCACCTCATCGACGGTGCATCCCACATGATCGGCATGGACTCCCTGCCCGTCGTCACCCATTATCTCCGGGCCGAGCGCGACGCCTATTGGTACCAGGACCGTCCGTTCGACCAGCACCGAATTCAGCAGATCCAGCAAGCGGAGTCCATGCCATTGCCCCTGCCCGCGTGGATCCACTGGCCCTACGACCGGTGGGACGAGGATGAGTATCGGCTCACGGTCGACAGGGCGCGCGCCCGGTTGCAGACCAACCCGGTGTGGATTCAGGCCCGTGCCGAGATGGTCGCGCGGTTGCGCGCTGCGGTGGATTCCGCTGCCGCCCAGGATCACTCGATATCAGTTTTGGGGCACGGCCTGAACCAGGTGGGATCGGACGACGCGCTGCTGCGGGGCAACCGAGACGACGACGCCCACGTTCCCACGTTCGAACCCGAGGCCTTTCCGGATTCCGAGGACTCGGATGCACCGCCTGACGCGGAGCCGCCTGGGAATGTGCGTGGGGGTGACGGACACGACCAAGCATCCCCCACCTCGCAGATCGGACGGAATGGCGCCGCTGCTCACGACGGTGAGCAGGCGCTCGATGGGCCGGATGGGGACGAAGCTCAGCTGGATGCCTTCGATGTGAAATTCAGCACCGAGATCGCGGCGATTCGAGGCGACATCAGGCTGCTGCGGTTGGTGTCGGAAGGACGCGAGGAGGCCGGTAATGCGCTGGATTCGGCGGAGGTACGGTCCAGGGTCGAGAAGCTGCAGGAGGAGGTACGGCGTCGGCAGCGTGAGGCTCGGGACGGGCACAGCCGTGAATCGGACCGGTTCATCGGCCGTTTGGTCGAACTCCGGCCGCTGCTACGTGGTCTGAACAAATTGACGAGCCCGGGGCCGGAGGTTGCCAGGCTCGACGATTCCCCCGCGCTTTCGGCGAAGCGCCGTACCATCAAGGAACTCACCGCTGTTCATGGTGCCGATGGTCCGGAGGACTCCGATTACGTCGAGGTTCAAGGCTTGTTGCGAGACGAAATCTCGCAACAGACCGCTGAATATATCGTGTACGCGATCGACTATGTGCTGAAAATGGCGCCGCAACTGCGTCTTTCTTCTGTACGGTTTGCGCCGTTGGAGGGGAGGTTCGCCGAAATGGCCGCCGGGCATGCTCTGACGATCGATCTTCGGTGCGTTACTCACCCGGATGAATTCGCCGCGAGATGGGCCAAGCAAGTTCGCAAGGGGTTCTTTTCCTCCGGCACCGGTGATGCGTGGGTCGACCTGTTCCTCCATGAAATTCTCGGTCACGGAACAGACCATGCCGGTGTCAAAGGCGTCGGGTACGAGACCGGGTACGTGACACCGGCGCGTGCGCGGGTCGATCGGCATATCGAGGCCGCTTTCGCCGCGTTGACCTTGTCCGGCGAGATCGCGGTGCGTAAGTGGCGATGGCTGTGGAACCTGTCCACCTACAGCCTCCGGCGTCCGGTCCGAATCCCGTTTCGGGTTCGTACGCTCAACAACGGCGAAGCGCTGGCCGAGGCGGCCGTCTATATCCGAGGCAATCCGGATTCCGATTGGCGGTCCCCGCAATACGCGTTGTATCGCGCGCTGTACGGCATGCCGATCTTGGACATTGCGGAGATCGAGCGTTTCCGATCGGCGGAACGGCAGGGAGTAGCACGACCGCATCTCGCAGATGAACAGGCGCTGCGGGCTCCCGCATCCGACGGTGGGGCCCTCTACGTGCGGCCCGCTGCACCAGCGCTCGCCGATGCCGCGCCGGTGGACCGAGGTGACGCCGACCACTCCGAGGGTGAACCGGCCGCTCGGGAGGCCGCTGCCGTGCAGCGTATGGCCGCGAGGTCACCGGGCGAACCAGCAGAGCTCGGCCCGGAAACGACCGTCACCGATGTCGATTCGATGGCCGCAACGCCGCATGGGGATATGGCGGAGACGGCTTCCCTGCGTTCAGAGGGGATCCCTGAACAGCTGCTTGAAGACCACGGCGGCCGGTTCATCGGCGAGTTCGACCCGGAAATGCCACCCCCCGGTCCGCGATTCACGCACGGCATCGAAGTCGACAAGTCCGGAAACCCGGTGCGCCCCATCGTCACCGACCTCGACGCCGAGCTTCCCCTGCCGGAACCGGGCAGGCCACGTGGGCACGAAGTCGGCAACATCGGCCGTGCTCCAGACCCGGAACCCACATCCGACCGGCCGCCGGAAAGTTCCGGCGCCACAAACGACGCATCCATAGGTGGCGATGGTGGTGATACGCCACCGCGGTCCTTGTGGGGCGAATTCGACGATGAGGGTCCGAGCGAGCTCGACCGGGACCTCGCCGCGCACGCGATGACGAGGCTGCCGGGTGTGGGCAGCGCTCATGCGCGGGGGAGTCGGGAATGGGTGGCGGAGCGTCTGCTGCCCCTCGATTACTCGAAGTTTCTCGAGGGCGTCATCGACGAAGACGGGCTGGTCGGGCAGGCCCGCGTCGAGCGCGCCATCGATGAGGACGGGCTGGTCAGGCACGCCCGCGAGCAGGCCGTGCACAACCGCGCGTGGTGGAGCGAGCTGAGCGACGAATTTCTGCCGGAGCGGTTGCGTGAGCGGGTCGCGCTCGAACGCGGCGGGCCGCAGGGTGGATTCGGGTTGACACGGCTGCAGCGCGCGGTGCTGCGAAGCCACCCCGATCTGATCGCCCGCGCCTTCGGCATTCCCGACGACATCAGTAACCTGGCCAGCCGGCGGATGCTCACTGCGCACCTGCGCGAACTCGAAGACAAGGCCGCAACGACAGGGGTCTCCCACGAAGAGCAGCAGCGGACACTGCGAACCCGATGGTTGATCGAAAGCATCGACGATTCCGCCGGATCTCCGCACTATCTGCGCGATGTCGACCCCCGCACCGGCGAGGCGACGTTCGTGTTCGGCGAGGCCTCGATCGCCGCGCAGCGTGTGTACCTCGTCAATGAACTTCACGGCCAACTGTCCGACACAAGTTATGCGGAGGGCCAGGGCCTGGCATTGCGCGTCTACCAGGAGATGCAGCGCATGCAGCACGGCGCTGACGTAGCCGTGGTGGCGTGGATGCGCGCTGTTCCCGGTGCCGGCGACATCCGGACCGAGGTCGAGCGCGGTTCGCTGCTGCGGCGTGATATCGCTGCGGCCAGCATGGTCTACCGGATAACCAGTGGACCCGATTCCCCCCTTGCCACAGCAGGCATCGACGTCACCGTCGCCGGCGGGTTCGACCTCGTCACCTTCGACAATGCAGCTGAAACGGCGTTCACGCTGATGGGGGAGGAGGGACTGCACACCCTGTTCATGGTCGATCCCGTCGAGACGGACCTGTACGACATGCCGACCCATGACATCTCGACGTATGTGGCCTTCTCGAGTGAGTTCGACAACCCGAATCTGCCGCCGGACGCGCACCGTCTCTCGGCGATCGACGGCATCGAGCGTTTCGACCTGGAGCAGAACCTGCAGCACGATGCGCTGGTGCGGGTGATCGCACGAATCGGCTTGGGGCACGACGTGTCCAAGTACGTGCCCGACCCGGAGAAGCGGTACGGCACGCGTCAGGAGGATGAGCAGGATTGCCTGCCGGCTGGCAACCGCACCCTCCTCGACCTCGGCGCCGACGACGTTCTCGATTTGCCTGTCGGTGCGTTGGAGGACTGGCGCGAGCTCGAGCGTAGTGTCGGGGGCCGCCTCGTGCCTGTCCGTGAGCGGGACGGGTACTCGGGTGACACCGGGTTGGTGGAGCAGATCATCGATGATCTGCGCGTTGGCAGGGCACGTGATGAGCGGGGCGAGGTCATCTTCGCGGATGTCCGGGTCGACTCGGTCACGGTCGTTCTCGACGACGGTGAGGCAGCGCATCGGGTCGAGATGACTATGGTCCGCAACGAGGTCGACCGGGTGGTAGTGGACGAGATCGTAGTGTTCGACCCGCTCGTCGGTGGTGCGTTGGAGGTGAGCTTGTGGCAGGAGAGCCAGCCGTACCGCACTGTTGTCAAGGCGTGGGTGATCGAGCACCGCGTCGATGACAACGGTGTGGTGCAGCCGATCGACAGCACTCTGCACGATCGCGACGTCGACTATCCGGATATGCCTGCGCATCCGATCCGGGGCGGCCCGCGTGCCGGCGAGCCGACGCCGGGATCGGAAGGAGGGTCGCCCCCAGCGGTCGAGCATGCAGCGGCCACGGATGACGATCACACCGGAGCGAGGTCGCCATCGGACCCGGCGGCATTGTCGCCTGAAGCGCATGCAGATGCGGTCGACCAGCCGGTGCGGACAGATGCGATCAGCGGATCCGACGCGCAGGCGGTTGGTTGGCGCCAGTACCGCATGCGGGATGAGATGGAGCTGGCGCGTTACCTGTACAACCGGCCGGAGAGCAGGGCTGCGGCGGTGGCGATGCTGGACCGGACCTGGGAGGTGAATTCTGGCCTGTTTCCGGACAGAACGCCGGAGGAGATCAAGGCAGCTTTCTACGCGAATACAAGGCCTGAGTCGGGCGGTATGGTGTTGCCGACGGTGTCACTGGAGGAGCTGCGCCGCGACGGGAACCTGCGCGAAATCATCTCGGCCGTGTTGAACGCGAGGTTCCGGAACTTGCAGAGCGGAAATGCCTCGGGCACAACGTTTTGCGAAGGCATCGCTCGGTTGTTGAACCAGCGCGGATGGGCGGAGAAGGCCGTCGAGCTGGGGCTGGATGTCGCGGCACTGGGCGCACTCCGCGAAACGCTGACGACGGCGAATCCTGGTCAGCCGATCACTGCGGCGGCCGTCAACGACGAAGTGAACTCGGCCCGCAGCCGCGGCGTCGATTCCAGGGTGCTCGACGAGTACGACCAAAGCCGTGTCGGGCGTCGTAATCGGTCGCCGGAGGAGAAGCGGCGCAAAAATTTCACGGTGCGGGACTGGGATGTGCTGGGAATGCCGTTGTCTCGCCGCGAACTCGAGGCGATTCCCGGCGGACTGGAGGTGTTGCGTATCGACACGCTCGACCCAGGTCGTGAACTTCCGCGTGACGCTCACGGTCGCGTCGAAGCGGATGCGCTCGAAGCGCAGCTGCGGTCCGACGACGCCTCGGTCGATTACGTGCTGCCGATCTACACCTACGACGAGCACGGTGGGCGGATCAGAGACGATGACGGCCTGTGCGTCGTCGATAGAGTCGAGGTGTACCGCCGTGTCGGAACGATCGCCCCCGAAGATGTCCCGCGCTTGGACCACACCAGGTATGTTGTGCCGCTGCCTTGGGAACCCGGATCAATCGTTGTCGACTTCGATCCGCACAGTGAATACTTCCAGAACGTCGCCGTCGAGGGTGGGATTCCGATCACGGCGGCAATCTCGGGCACCGCCGCCAGGCTGATGGACACGTTCGGACTGCTGCAGCCTCCCGAGGTGTCGGAGCGCGATTTCATCGCTGCGACGATGGGTTTCCTGATCCCCCACCATCATTCGGTATTCGAGACCGTGCAGGGCCTGCGGCTGCGCGGGTTCCCGGTGGTGTCGGAGTCTGCGGTTTCCGGCCGCGGCGCCGAGGGTCTGTACCAAGCCGTCGACGATGCGGTTCGGCGTAGGAACGAATGCCTGCCTCATGTGGCTCGAACGCTATGGGCGCTCGGGAACGATGATGCGGAGGTGCCGGAGAGCGGCAAGAAAGGTTCGTCCGCCTTGGAAGGCGCCATCAAAGCCCAACTGACGAAAGTGGAGCCGCAGCGCGGAGCCGACGACCCCCTGGCATCGGTTGTCGAGGCGCTAGGTTCTGGACGCGACGGAGCCGACACTGCGGTCATCGTGGTAGACGACGGCGAAAAAGCACACGGATACGTGGTCACGAATGTCAACGGCACGATCTACGTCGCCGACACACTCATCAAGTCTCCCATCGACGTCCCACGCCTGCGCCCCCACGAAGACGGAGGCAACAGCTGGACACCGCCCTACCGCGACGTAGCAGAAGCCTTCGTGGCCTACTTCACGAACGACAACGGCAGACTGTCTGCCCTCCACGCACCAATCCTCAATCGCAGCGACCGCGACTTGCCACAACACGATATCGAAGGCCCACCAACCAACCGAGGCCGCCGGGACGACGACGCCCACGTTCCCTCCTCGGAGGCGGAACCTGCTGCGCCTGCCCACGACATACCCGAACTCGCCGCTACCGCCCACGAGATGGTCGGTAGCTGGCTCGCTGCACTCCGCCGTCATAGTGGGATAACCCAGGCCCAACTCGCCATCGCTGTCGGACGAAGACAGCCCCATATTTCCGCTTTCGAGAAGAATCGAGACCGGCCTGTCCGGTCCGTGGTCATCGAAATTTGTCATGCGCTGGGTGTTCCTGATGCAGATTTGCAGGAAGGTCTGCGCCGCTTTTATCCCCAAGTTGATATTACCCCCGCAGCGCACCGTGCGGTCGGCCGCTGGCTCAAATCGCTGCGTCGTCACAAGGGAATGACGCAGGCGCAACTCGCCATCGGGACCGACCACAGCAACACCTATATCTCCGAGATCGAGAACGAACGTGTCGATCCGGATCCGTTCGTCGCACGCGCTATCTGTCTCGCGTTGGAAGTCCCCGGAGATGTGCGCGAAGAAGGTCTACGCCACTTCTACCCCGACCAATACCACCTGCTGATCACGGATCCTGCAGCCCACAACTCAGTCGTCAGCTGGCTCACAGCACTGCGGCGGAATAATGGGATGACTCAGGCGGAACTCGCCACCGTGATAAACCGCAGCAAAGGGTATGTTTCCGATACGGAGAATGGGTATGTCGTCCCCGGTCGATCCGAAATCCGTGAAATCTGTTTCGCTTTCGGTGTTTCCGAAATCGTGTGCGAGGAAGGTTTGCGTCTCTTCTGTCCGCTGGCCGATCCATCGGACCACGGCACGGTCAACAGCTGGCTCAGAGAATTGCGTTACAACAACGGCACGACCGAGGCCGAACTGGCCGCAGCCACGAGGCACAGCAAGTCATACATCTCCGACATCGAGAATGGCTACACCACCCCAGACCCTTTCATCACCCGCGAAATTTGCGTCGCATTGAGCGTTCCCGACACCTTGCGTGAGGAAGCGCTTCGTCACTTCTATCCCGAAAAATACCGCCTATTGAGTACGGATCATGCCGCACACGACAAGGTCGTTAGCTGGCTCACAGCCCTGCGGCGCAATAGGGGAATGACCCAGGCTCAACTCGGCGCCGTAACAAACCGTAGTCAAGATTACTTTTCCCTTATGGAGAATGGGAACAGTACTCCGGATGTGTTTGTTGTCCGTGATATCTGCTTGGCGTTGGGSGYMTCTGAATCGGTGTGTGAGGGAGGGTTGCGCCATTTCTATCCTGACGAGTATCACCTGCTGAGTATGGATCCCGCGGTTCACAACAGGATCGGCAGCTGGCTGACGACGCTGCGGCGCAGTAATGATATGAGCTTGGCTCGGCTCGCTACGGCAACAATTCATGGCGAACGGTACTTATCCGATGTCGAGAATGGGAACAGTACTCCGGATGTGTTTGTTGCCCGTGATATCTGCTTGGCGTTGGGSGYMTCTGAATCGGTGTGTGAGGGAGGGTTRCGCCATTTCTATCCTGACGAGTATCACCTGCTGAGTAYGGATCCCGCGGTTCACAACAGGATCGGCAGCTGGCTGACGACGCTGCGGCGCAATAAAGGGATGACCCAGGCTCAACTCGCCGCCGTGACAAACCGCAGTAAAGATTATTTCTCCCTTATGGAGAACGGGAACAGTACTCCGGATGTGTTTGTTGCCCGTGATATCTGCTTGGCGTTGGGGGCCTCTGAATCGGTGTGYGAGGGAGGGTTGCGCCATTTCTATCCTGACGAGTATCACCTGCTGAGTACGGATCCCGGGCTTCACAACAGAGTCGGCAGCTGGCTCACCACGCTGCGTAGATACCGTGGCATGACACAGGCCGAACTCGCCGCCGTAACAAACCGCAGTCAGGCTAATGTCTCCAATATTGAGAATGGGAACAGTACTCCGGATGTGTTTGTTGCCCGTGATATCTGCTTCGCATTGGGGGCCTCTGAATCGGTGCGCGAGGAAGGGTTGCGCCATTTCTATCCTGACCAGTATCACTTGCTGCGCATAGATCCCGCCACCCACGGAACAGTCGGCAGGTGGCTCACGGTACTGCGCCGCGACAATGGCATGACACAGACCCAACTTGCCGACGCGATAGGCCGCAGCCCGACCTATGTTTCCGATACTGAGAGTGGTCGCAACCGAAGCATGTCCGATGTCCGCAACCTCTGTATTGCGCTGGAAGTTCCCAACGCGGTGCTCGACGCAGGCCTGCGCCACTTCTACCCCGAGCAGTACCGCCTGCTGAAGAGGGATCCCGTCGCCAACGAGACGGTCGGCGACTGGCTCACCGCGCTGCGCAACGAGGCAGGAATGACCCAGGCCCAGCTCGCCGCCGCGGCGGGTCGCAGCAGCAGCTACATTTCCGCCATCGAGAAGGGCCACGCCGCCCCTCGTCGGTCCGATGTCCGCGACATCTGCATGGCATTGGACATTCCCGACGCGATAGGCGAGCAGGGACTGCGCCACTTCTTCCCACCGACCGACATCACCCCAGCCGCCCACGACACGATCGGCAGCTGGGTCAGAGCTCATCTCGCCAACCAGGACAGGACTCAGAGACAGCTGACTACGGCGGCCAATCTGGCGCGAGGCCACATTTCGCTGGTTGCGAGGGCTAGCATCGTGCCGCGCTTGCGTACTTTTCGGCGAATATGCGCTGGATTGGGTATCGGCCCCGAACTGCGGGCAGACGCGATCAGGCGATTCTACTCCGAGCGGTATGGCTTATCGCACGACCAGGAGGAGCAGGACCGGTTCTGGAATTTTGTTTCCACCGATGTCGGCAGCCCTGAAGAGACGCGGCTGCGCAACCAGATCTTCGAGCACTATCAGTGGATCGCCGAAAATTTGACCCATCGGTGGGCCCGTCCAAAAGACCGCGACGACCTGGCGCAAATCGCTCGAACAGCGCTCCTGAGCGCGATCAACAATCACGTTCCGACAGCGCCATTCACCCCTCACGCCTGGGCCAGCTGCTACGCAGCGTTACGCGATGTCTATTTCAAACGCCGGTACCCGAACCTCGACGCCAGAACCCGCCGGACAGTCGGAGCTGTCGCCGCGTACGTCAACCGGGCGGCCGCTGCCGGATATGTTCCCGGCGACAACGAAATCGGGAATGCCTTGGGTCTTGCCCCTACCGATGTCACAGAAGCACGTCGCATACTCAGCCAGCAAACCGTATCGCTGGAAAGGAGGACCATCGATCGATCCGGGACCACTCAACGCGACATCGCCGACCCATCGTCACCCTTCACCGAGACCGATTTCGCTGACACCGTTCGGGTAGCACTGGCGAGCATGACAGACTCCAGCACCGCGGAACGCCTGGTTACGCTGCACCTCATAGAAGGGCATTCGCTGGAAGGCGCGGCCACACGGCTACAACTACAACCGGACACGGCCAAAAGAATGCTTGCCGAAGCCATCGCCAGACTCCGTACCGCGTTCGGCGGCTGAGCCGTTTTCTTTTCACCCCTCTTCGATGCTGGGAAGCCATTCGATCTGCTCATCGATCGACGGGCAGGAAGCCGATGCTGGATCCGAGGTGCAGGCGAATTTGGTAGGTACTTGGTGAGGCCGCAAACCTGGAACATGTTGGAAGTGCACAGGGGTGCTCGACGCTCTCGAAAATCGGCAAGGGTGGAACAATTGCTTCAACAGGTCCTCCCGCCGACCGAGATACCCGTTCTCATCGAGCGCCGACGTGGTGCCGTCGATGTGCTGAACCGATCCGGAGCGGTGGTCGTCATCGAGCCACGACCGGTTCGTCATCCCACCGCCTCCTGCACTCAGGTCGTGGCCGACATACGCCCCCGCGCGGACAGATGCTGCGCACACCGAGGGGTATGCCCCGAGTGGACAATTGTGGACGAGACGAGCGTGCTACAAACTGCGGAAACTGGCGCTGTCCCAGCAGTTTCGGTGAATGTGGCGCCAGAGTTCGAGTCGGCGAGGGCGATGGTCACTGCTGCCCGTCTACGACGGCTATCAACGCGGAACTGCTTGCGGCACAAGGGGTCGAAGCGCTACCATGCGTGCCCTCCACGCGGCGGGGCCGGGCGGCGGAAGCAACCGAAGGAATCGACCTGCCGTCGTTCGGCTCCTGGTACGCGCCCGGCTTCTGCGGCATCCAGCGCAGCATCGTCCTGTCCCTGCTCGGCAGGAAGGCGGAGCCAGTCAGGGAAGCGATGGCGGGATAACAGGCCCTTCCTCCCTCACATCGCACCGCAGGGTGGTTGGCGTCGATGCTCGGACAGATCGAAACCGGGGTGGTGCGCGGCGCCCTGAAACTACACGACGAGATCCGGCCCAGCGTGTCGCTGTGCGCGCAGCATCGACCGGCGCCCGCGTGACATCGTGATAACGCTGGACTCTGTATACCTCGCGACCATTCAGGACATTCCGAACTGCAGGGCCGAGCGCTCGCAGCCGCTCTTAATGAGCGAACGGATCGGTCTGTCCCGCCGTGGGCGCATCAGAACCGCTGGACCGGCCGCGTCGGCCCTGGCCAAGTTGTCGGTGCTCATTCCTACGTCGAGATGTAGGGATGTCCCTACTATCCGCCCACGGATCGAAGCCGCGAATCTGGAGGGTGTGCGAGAGCGGCGTGTTCTCGTGAAGTGAGGCGAACACATGGCTGGCGACGACTATTTGTGGGGGAAGGTGGCGTCCGGCGCCCGGGCGGGAAATCTTCGGTTCGACCGGCAGACGGTCGTCGACCTCATGAATGGCGCGCGGGATCTGGTGGCTCAATTGAAGGGAGTCCAGCAGCTCGCGACCCGTGACTCGTTCGCTCCCGTGAGCGGCGTGCGTGATGGCAGCGATGTGGCGGCGCGGTTTCACAGCAAGGCCACCGAGGAACTGGTCGGAGTCCTGGACTCGCACTTGGCCGTGCTCGACGACCAAGCCGCCGCGTTCCGGGCCGTCGGGGCGCGTTACCACAACACCGAAGTCATCAATGCGGAGGAGTTCGCGAAGATCCGCCCGAAGACGTTGTCGGCGTCGAAAAAGGAGCTGCTGGGTTCGGGCACGCTGACCACGGCCTACCGGCCCGGTATGGCTCCCGACGGCGTCGCGATCCGCTGGGTGGATCCGATGAGCAAGAGCTACCGAGAGCTCTACGAGTGGGGGACGAGCATCAACTGGTATTCGGTGATCAACGCCCAGAAGATGTGGAACAAGGTGTCCGGCCATGTGCGGGAGGGGTTCGAGGACTACCAGGCGGTGCTCGATAGGGTGACGAACGTCAAGCACGGCGGGACCGTCGTGTGGGAGGGCGGCGGAGCGGACGCGGCGCGCAAGGCGATTCGTCGGTACATAAAGGACATCGACTCCCTCGACACCGCGATGACGGGTGTGGGAGACAAACTGTCGACGACCGCGGCGGTGTTGCAGCGGGCTTACAACGTCTTCAAAGACCT
Source organism: Nocardia sp. 2TAF39 (assembly GCF_052114905.1). Taxonomy (NCBI): domain Bacteria; kingdom Bacillati; phylum Actinomycetota; class Actinomycetes; order Mycobacteriales; family Nocardiaceae; genus Nocardia; species Nocardia sp. 2TAF39. Next base: position 1,778 of record NZ_JBFRFQ010000017.1, on the reverse strand, counting down.
GCCGAACCCGGCTCAGCTGACCCAGCAGCAACAGCAGGACCTCGAGTCCGGCGATCTGTGGGCCCTCCGAATGCTCATGAAGCTGAACTACACCTCCGGCCTGCAGAGCAGCACGTCCGGCATACCCCCGCTGCCGCATCCGGTGTCGCCGGTGACCGACGGCACCGACCCCACGAAACGGCGCAACGGGACGGCACCCGTGACCATTCCAGACGACCGCATTACAGGGGTTCGCATCCGCTCGGAGGATGAACACCTCATCCCGGGCACCCGCCCGCTCGACGATGTCGGACCAGAAGTGGGACTCCCAACCGGTCCGGATGTCGACGGGACGCAGCCTTTCGAACCCGACGGCCTGTCCAACTATCCGGCCGGGATTGCCGACCGGCCACGCGACCTCGGCCAGGACGCCAGATCTGGGATTGCGGATCCAGCTTTCATGGGCGCCCGCGACCCACAGGCCATGGCCGGCCGTGGCGGACCGCGTGCGGCCGGGCTACCTGCACCGTCAACTGCCCGCCCCACCCCCCGTCCGACCGGTGGCCGGGGGTTGGGCGGTGGCGGTTCAGCGGGCGGCGGCCCGCGGGCCGGAGAACTGTCGAAGAGACCTGCGGCACAGCTGTTCCCGCGAGCCGGGACGCCCTCGGTGGAGCCAGCGGGTCGCGCCGGCCCACGTGCCGGGGTGCCCGGTTCTCCCGGTGCTCCCGCGCCGGCGGCAAGGCGCCGCGACCGTGAGGAGGACAAGGAGCACAAGTCCGCCGAGTACCTGAACTCCGAGGAGCATCTGGGCGATGCAATCGGTCAGCTACCCCCGTCGTACCGGCCAGTGGTGGACCGATGAGGCGAACCTGGGAGCTCACCGATCTCGAGTTCGCCGCGGCCTGGGCAGCGACGGGGGAAGAACAGCTGCCACAGCCGTTGCTATACACCTCGCGCACAGAGTTGCTCGAGGATTCCGAACGCGAGCTACGACAGGCCGCAACGCAGGCGCGCACCAACCACGGTGCCGCGCTGGACCCGGTGCTGGCCGCCCTCGGCAGGCCCGACATCCGCGTGGTGGTGCACGGCCGCAGTCCGGCCGATCCGGAGAACCCGAAAGGTCAGATCCGGCTGCACGCCTGCCGGCTCGGCAGCACCGGCTACCTCGTGACCCAGCTTCCCGGCGAAACCATTTGGCACAGCGGGGGATACACGATCACCGAGCTCGACGCGCTGGAGCTCGCGAAAACCGTCGTCGACGCGCTGCCGATGGTCGGTCCGGGCAGGCATCGTGACATCGTGCTGCCCGAGGGCGATGTCGACCACGGTGACATCATCCGCGCCCGCGCCAGGCGTTTTCTGGCGCTGCCTGCCGTCACGACCGGGACCATCACCGTGATTCAGGGCCATTCCGCATTCGGACCGCGCGGCATCAGCAGCCGGACCGTGCGCTGGTGCGATCTCCTCGACGACGGTCGCTACGTCATCACCGGACGCCCACCTGCCGCCACCGGCGCGGATGTCCGCCGCATGACCGCAGCGATCAACAATGCGATCGCCCACGTCGTTACGGCAATACAGGAGGAGCGAGGGTGAGGTTGTGGGATGGTTGATGTGTGGCAGCGGCTGGCGAGGCAGGTCGTCGGCGGTGGTGGTGGTAAGAAGTTTTCGATCGAGGGGTCGACTGCGACGGATGCCGCTAGAGCGTTGGCGGAGTTCGAGGGGGTGTTGAGTGATATCACGTCTTCTGTTGGTGAGAGTGGTAGCGGCTTTCTATCTTTCGATGTGAATGGGTTCGG